>JADGPK010000069.1 GCA_017882445.1 Solirubrobacteraceae bacterium | reverse complement strand
GCGTCGGCGCCCGTGCTGATCGGCGGTCTTCGGGCTCGGAGGGGAGGGGTATGTCGTAGCGGCCGCGGGCTACCCTCACGAATCTGGGTGCCGGGCCGTCGAGGTTGCCGGCGAGCGTGGCCTTGACGGAGCTCCAGCGCACCGTCTCGCCCAGGAGTACCTCGACCGCCGCGTGTACGGCCCGCGCTTGCATGGGCTCGCCATGGTCGCTGATCACGCGAGTGATCGCGTCGATGATACGTCCCTGTCGAGGATGCTTTGCAGCTACGGCGCGCATCAAGCTGCCAGGCGCAGCGCTCTGTCTGCATTCGACGGCGTCTGCAGGGTACTCGGCGATGCCTGAAGGCCCGTGAAGCAGGGCCTTCAGGGGTCTGGGAGGGTTGGAGTGGTGTCCACTAAGGTCCATTTCTGAGAGAGGGAAGTCGCCCGACTCCAACCGCTTTGGCCGGGCCTGTGCGCGATGTCGGCCTCGAAGACGGGGCGGGTCGCGCGTCCGCTCGGTGGGAGGCGCCTGCATAGGGTGGTGCTCGTAGAGCTGAACGAGCTGCACGCAGCATCCAGCTGTGCTTGTGGGTCACGCCGACCAGCTCGATTGTGAGGCCCTGCGTGACTGGGTCCGTCTCTCCGAGTGGCTCGATGTGTTTCTGTGCAGCGACTGCCAGCCGGTCGATCTCGTCTGGTATCGCGTGAATCGCGTCCACGACGGACGGGGCTCCAGCCGGCAACGCCTCGCACGAGATGCGGTGGGCGATGGTGTCCGCAGGTCCGTCTGACGCAACTCCGATCGTGCCCCGGTCACGGAGCCGCGGATAGTCGCTGCTGGTCATGCTTCTGCGACCAGTTCGAGCGTGCAGGGCTCAAACCCATCGAGAAGCTCGCGCAGCCGCCCGACTCGCTCCGACCAGCCGGGGTTGGAGCGCCAGGTCTCGATGGCCTCGAGGCTCTCCCATGGACCGACGCTGATGAAGCGATTTGGCGCTCCGCTGTCGCGCATCAGCTTGGCCCACGCGCTGCCTGGCACCTCGCGGCCGGTCCAGTCGGCGAACTCGGTCCACGCCGCGACGAACTGCTCCTCGCGTCCCGGCTTGACGGTCCAGACACCATGCGTGTATGGCTCCCCCGTCTCAGTCCCTTCTGTCGTTGACCAGCGAGCATTATCCGCCATGAACGTCCGCACGACCACTCGGCACATGATCACGGCCCTCCACAATACGAAAGCGGCTTGGCAACAGGGTGGTCCGGAGGGCCCTCGTCAAGACGTTGCTGGTGGGCTGGCCGTCCGATGGAAGTATTCGAGGCGCAGACGGCTGTTGAAGCCCCGCTCGGCCATCCCGTGTCCATGGGCTCCGGGGCCCGCGCAGGTGGTCTGCTTGAGGACTCACCGGACGGGGCCGTGCTCGCCGTTCGGTGGCCCCGCGACCCGGTCCTGGTCGGCCCGACGCAGCGATCCGGCGTGAGCACGTATTTCGGGATCGCGTCCGACCTTGATGACGCTAGCGATGGTTGTCGCCCCGATCACTACGACGACCGCAACGAGCGAGAGGACGGTGGAGATCTCGGGTATTGAATGATCCCGGCCGTGGGCGAACTGCAGCACAAGCTTGACGCCGATGAAAGCCAGTATTAGCGCCAGGCCGCTCGACATATAAACGAGCCGATCAAGCACGCCAGAGACAAGGAAGAACAAGGCTCGCAGACCGAGCAGCGCAAATGCGTTCGCCGCGAACACAATGTACGCGTGCTGAGTGATACCGAACACCGCCGGGATCGAGTCAAACGCGAACAGCACGTCCGTGCTGCCGATCGCAACGAGCACCAAGAACAGCGGGGTGAACGCGCGACGCCCACCGACACGCGTGACGATCCGCCCCTGGGCGTAACCGTCGCTAAGAGGCAGCGCGCGACGGGCCACGGCAACCAGGACGTTGTCCTGCAGCGAGGGATCCTGGTCGCGGTGGCGGAACAGCTGAATCGCGGTCGCGATCAGCGCAAGCCCAAAGATCAGGAACATGAACGTGAAAGCCTCCAACAACGCCGCCCCGAGCGCTATGAACACAGCACGCAGAGCAAGCGCGATAACGATCCCGATCGCCAATGCCTTCGGCTGATGCTCCGCAGGTACCGCGAAGGCGCTCATGATGATCAAGAACACGAACAGGTTGTCCACCGAGAGGCTCTTCTCCACCACGTACCCGGCGAAGTACTGAGCGCCGAGATCCCACCCCGCCAACGCACCGAAAACGACCCCAAACAGGATCGCGACCGCGATATAGAAGACAGACCAGCGAACCGCCTCGCGGAAGCCCACGGCGCGTGGCCGACGACTGAGCAGCAGCCAGTCCAGGATCAGCAGACCCGCGATGAGGGCAAGCGTGGCCGCCCAGCCAGCCGCCGTCACGTGCAGCATGACGCCCTCCCGCCCGCCCAGCGCACGGCGTGCCGACAATGGCGTCGGGGAGCGATCGCGCGCGGCACGATACGGGTTGGCAAGGCCCGGCGAATCTCTAGCCGGGCGCGTTCAACGCGGTCGTGCGGACCGAGCTTCTCCGAGATGATCACCCGACGACTCTCGGCGGTCTCGGCATGCCTCAACAGGGACGCAACCGAATGCGCCGGGCTCGACTCCCCGCGGTCGTAGAAGTTGCCCTGATGCATCGAGAGGATCGACATCCGTCATGAGTGCCGGCGGCGGGGTACATCCGGACGGGCTGAAGTCAGGTCATCCGTCGCATCGAGCAGTCGATGATAGCCAGACCGATGTCGGCGCAGAGCGCAGCCGCCGTCGGCTCCCATCCAGGCGTGCTCACCGGTCTCGGCGACCCTCGGCGGGCGCACCGCGATCAATCGGGTCCGCACGTTCCAAAGATGGTGCCTGGACACCATTGCCGTTGAGTGCCGCTGCGTCAGACTGACTCTCATGACCCAAGCGCTGATCGGGCACACGCTATGAGCGCTGTTCGCTTTCACGGTGGTACCCACAGAGTCCCGCGAGATGCTCGGCCTCGACGTCGGCAGCGGGTCGACGTCGAGAAGGGCTTACGACCAGAGCGGGGCGCTCGGCCCGCGATCCGGGGGACGGGGAGCGCTGGTTACCGCAACGAGAGGAGCTCGCCGGTCAACGCGCCCGAGCTGCGTGGAGCACTACGAGCGCAGCGGGCAGCCGAGCGTCGCCCTGAGCGTCACAGGGCGACGCTTCAGAGGATGGCGATCGTGGGGGCTGCAGCTCTCGTCTCCATGAGCCTTTGGACCGTCGCTCCCGTGACGGCCCTTTGGGCGGGGTCTCAGGTCGCGGGCGAGCGCATGCTGAGCGTGGCTTCGGTTGGCGTGGTCATCGGTGTGCTGGCGAGCCTCACGTGTGCCATGGCGCTCGCGCTGACCTGGCTCAATGGGGTGTACGACGATCTCGCCGGGCGGCGATGCTACGAAGCACGGGCGAGTTGGCTGCACAGCATTGGAGCAGAGGAAAAGCGAGCGCTTCGCCAGAGGATGGCAATCACCGCGCTTGAGCGGGTCGTCATATTCAACGTGTACTTGGCGGTCATCGCGCTGGGCGTCTGGTACGTCACGTCGGCAGGGCCACCGCAGCCAGTCATGGCGCCCCGCCTGTGAGCGCCGCGATGCTCCTCGCCCTCGAAAGGTGGGGTGCTCGTACCATTCCGAGACGGTCCGGCGAATGCGCGATCTTGGCCTGGATGCGGTCGGCATGCGACCCGATGCCGCCCGTGGGATCCGCACGGAGATGGGGTGCTCAACCCATTCCGAGGTGCTCTGATGCATGCGAGGCTGCTGAGCATGAACCACCTGAACCACCATCAAGGAGGGAAACGATGATTACTGCAACCCGACCGGGCGAACGTGACGGGATCGATCGCGGCGACGTGACCGATCCGCGGCTCCGGCAGATCCGTCTGATGGTTGTCGACGATCACCCCGCCGTCCGCCTGGGGCTCGTACAGCTGCTCGAAGGGCAGCGCGACTTCAGCGTCGACATGGTGTCCATCAACGCTGAGGGCGCCGTGGCCGACGCGGAGCTGCTGGAGATCAATGTCGCGATCGTCGACTACCACCTCGGCGGACGTAATGGCCTGTGGGTGTGCCGGAGGCTGAAGCAGTTGGCGCAGCCGCCCCGCGTGATCATCTACTCCGCGTTTGCCAACGACCATCTCGCTGCGTGTTGTGTGGTCGCGGGCGCCGATGGCGTTCTCAACAAGGGAGGGCTCGGCTCAGAGCTCTGCGACGCGGTCCGGTCGGTCGCGCATGGCAGACGCGTGCTGCCGAGAGCATCCCGGCAGATGGCAGACATGCTGCGTCGCAGACTGGACGACACCGAGCAGCCGATTTTCGGGATGCTGATAGCGGGCATCCCTCGGTCCGAGATCGCGCGGACGTTGGGGATGTCCATCCGCGAGCTGTCCTCTCGCGAGGGCGGGATGCTGCGCAAGCTGGAGCTGTTGCCCGGCGAGGCGCCCACCCCGGGGCGCTCTGGAGGACGACTAGACCTCGAACGGCCCCTCCCGCAGGAGTCCCCGGCGGCTGCGGCCCGCTGACCAGCTTCCCACCGACAATGCCAAGGAGCTAGCCATGGCACGAATCATCGTGATAGCCGACACCCCCCGACCGGCCAGTATCGACGCCCCCGTCCTGATGGACGAGGAGGTCAAGCCTGATCACCTTGCCGACGAGCATTCTTCACACCAGATCATTGAGCGTGTGGCTTGGGCTGTCCTTGACGCGCAGGAGGTCTCAAGACCATCATGGGCGAACTGACCGCGTCCCAAAGCGTGCGGTTGGCAACGCTCCCCGAGGGCTACACGGTCGTCGGGGAGAAGGAGGGAGCTCCGCTCCTTGAGCGGCCCGACGGCCGGCTTGTGCGTCTGCAGCCGAACGGCCGGCTGGCGACGGCGAAGCTTGTGGCGAGGGTGCAGTCCTATCTGAGCGTGGAGCGCTGTTGAGGCAGCAGGCCATTCCGCGCAAGAATGCTGAGATGACCTTATCCGTCGAGAGTCGTGACGGCGCCCATCCGCGCTACCGATCGCTGCGGCAACGTTTGGTCGTGGGCAATGCCGTGCTGCTGATCGTGGCATGCATCCTGACGGTCGTGGTCATCGCGCCGCGGAAGGTCTCGTCGTTCGAGGGTAACGAGGCTATCCTCTTGGCGGTAGCGCTGGGATTGGTCACGCTGGTCAACCTGCTCCTGGTGCACCGCTTCCTGGCGCCTCTGCGGGGATTGACGGCGCTCGCTCGGCAGGTCGACTTGGAGACGCCCGGACAGCGGATCCCCGACGCGCGAGCGACCTCGGAGGTGGGCGAGCTCGCGGTGACGTTCAACGAGATGCTCGAGCGGCTGGAGCTCGAGCGCCGCGAGGCAACCCGCCGGGTTCTCGCTGCACACGAGTCCGAACGGCTGCGCATAGCCCAGGAACTGCACGACGAGGTTGGGCAGACATTGACCGCGGTGCTGCTCCAGCTGAGCCGGCTGGAGCAGCATCTGCCAGAGGATCTGAGCGGGGATCTGGTCGAGGCACAGGACGCTGCGCGCGCGAGCCTGGAGGACGTCAGGCGCATCGCGACCGATCTGCGACCCGAGGCGCTCAACGACCTCGGACTCGCCAGTGCGCTGGCAGCTCTCAGCGATGGATTCGGACGGCGTGCCGGGCTGCGCGTTGCCCGGGAGATCCAGACACCGATGCCCGAGCTAACGGGCGAGACGGAGCTTGTCGTGTATCGGGTCGCCCAGGAGGCATTGACCAACGTGGCGCGTCACGCCGGATCTGACATCGCAGAGCTGACGGTCACGAGCAACGCTGACCGGCTCACTCTCACCGTCCGCGACCACGGCCGCGGCCTACCCAACGGCGAGATGCCTTACGGAAACGGTGTTCGCGGGATGCAGGAACGAGCTCGGCTGATCGGAGCCGACCTCAGCATCACGACGCCAAGGGATGGGTCCGGTACCGAGCTGCGTCTCGAGTTGCCACTGAATGGCGCGCTGTGCAACGCCTGAAGACCAGAATTCTCCTCGCCGACGACCATGCGCTGGTGCGCCGCGGCCTGCGCCTTATCCTCGACGCGCAGCCGGACCTGGAAGTGGTCGCCGAAGCCAGCGACGGCGCAGAGGCCGTCAAGCTAGCATTGAGCACCGAAGTCGACCTAGCGATTCTCGACATCTCGATGCCGAGAATGACCGGGCTGCAAGCCGCGAGAGAGCTTCAGCAACGCCGTCCCGACCTTCGGGTCCTGATCCTCTCGATGCACGAGAGTGAGCAGTACCTATACGAGGCGCTCAGAGCTGGAGCCTCAGGCTATGTCGTAAAGAACGCCGCCGACCGCGACCTCGTGGAGGCCTGCCGCGCCACCATGCGAGGCGAGCCGTTTCTCTACCCCGGCGCGGTCAGTGCTTTGATCAACGACTACCTGCGGCGCGCGCACAATGGTGAGGAGCCGCGCGACCCGCTGACCCCACGCGAGACCGAAGTGATCAAGCTCGTGGCGGAGAGCTATACCAACCAGCAGATCGCACAGGCACTCGTGATCAGCGAGAAGACCGTCGAGCGCCACCGCGCGAACATCCTCGAGAAGCTCGGCATGCGCGACCGCGTCGAGCTAACCCGCTACGCAATCCGCAACGGCCTCGTCCAAGCATGAGCCCCTCTCGGCCGCCATCCAGCAGCAGCCGAACGTCGTGACTGCTTGATGCGAGCATCCGATCAAGACCAAGCTGCGCGCAAACGCAGCTCCCCACCACCCATCTCCGGCGTCGGCATATTGGAGCCCGTAGAGGAAAAGGGCCACGAGGCGCGCTCCGGTTGTGGCGACACCAGCGCACAGCCGGAGATGGTCAGCGACGAACTTCAACGCTGGCTCGTGGGTGACGGCGAGAAGACGCTTGGGAGCCTCATCGAGCTCTTTGGTGAGAGGAGCTTCGCGATCATCTTCATCCTACTTCTCGGCGTTCCCGCGCTTCCGCTGCCCACCGGAGGCGCAACACACGTCTTCGAGGTCATCGCGGTGCTGCTCGCGCTCGAGCTGATCGCCGGCCGCAAGGAGATATGGCTACCTGAGCGCTGGCGCAGGCTCGAGCTCGCAGGCGATAAGCAGCAGCGATTCATAACGGCCATCATGAGGGCCATCAGTCGGCTTGAGCGGCTCTCCCGACCTCGCCTGCGCGTCCTGTTCGGGTATCGCGTGAGCAACGCCGCATTCGGGCTACTGACCATCGCGGGGTCCGTGGGAGCCTTCCTAGCCCCGCCATTCACCGGACTCGACACGCTACCGGCGCTCGGCGTGGTGCTGCTGTCTCTCGGAGTCCTTCTCGAGGACATCCTCGTGGTCGTCGTCGCCCTCGCGGCTGGCGCCGCCGGCATCACACTCGACCTGGTTCTCGGCGGTGCCGCGATCCACGCGCTCGACAAGCTCCTCTAGAAGACAGGTGCGTCAGGCCCCCACCAGCGCACACGCGTCGCAGGGAGCGCCCCGAGCTCGACGGCTGCCATTTCGGCGTCGAGGCAGAGCACCGATCGAACGCGTCCATGGAACCCACCGGGCGCAAGATGGGGGGACACCCCATGTTGCACCGGACGGTTGGCGGCACACTTCTCCCGAGTCCATATTCCGCCCACGCCCACCGAAGGAGGAACGATGCCACTCATCAACATAACGGCAGTGGAGAACGTCCTTTCCGACTCCCAAGAGCAGGAGATCGCAGAACGAATCACCGACACGTTCGCCGAGGTCCTCGGTGAGCCCGTGCGCGACGTCACGTGGGTGATCACCGAGGAGATACACAGCGGCGACTACGTGATCGCCGGGCGCCCAATCACCACTGGCGCAGTCAGGGAGATGCTAAACGGCGCGCCGGCAACAGCGTGATCGATCGTTGCGCGGCAGCGGGGCCCGCGGCCACCACCGCTGCCGCGCGCCGTCAAGCGTTCGACTCGCTTGTCATTGGTCACGGCGATCGTCGCCGTACCTCCGGACTGCTCTAGGTCGGAGCACTGTGATGCACCTAAGTGGACACTACTCAAACCATTCTCCAGCGTTCACGGGCGTTCTCGAGGCGTTTCCGGGCGTTGTTCCAGAGTCGAGGTGTCGCCGCCGGCTCGAGGCTGAAGCGCCCAAGGCGCTCCGGCTCGGCAATGGGGTGGTCCAGAGGGCCATCATCAGCGTGCTCGTTGCGGCTGGTCGTCCGATGGGCGTGGGCGAGGCACAGACGGCCGTTGAAGCTCTCCTCGGCCATCGCGTGTCCCGGGACTCGGTCAACAGCTGCCTTTCGACCGGTGCTCGCGGTGCGCGGCCAAGCTTCCAGCGCGTCGCGCCAGGCCGCTACCGGCTCATACGCGCTTCCTGAGGATCGTCGGAACCAGCGTCGGCGCTCGGAGTGTCTTTCGCATGCCTGCGAGGGCACGGTCGCCGACCCGCTTGAAAGCGAGCGCGAGCAGCGGGTCGGCAAGCTTGAACGGACCCTTCAGCGCGAGGTCCGCGTCGTAAGTGATTCGTGTGCCCCCGTTCCACGGCGCAAAGGTGATCCGGTCCAGCGAGACGACGCTCGAGTTCTCCCCGCGAAAGGTGACCGCGTTCGGCGGGTCGTACTCAACGATGCGATAGGTGAGCGTTGTCTTGCGGTGCAGGAAGTCGGCCACGAGCCGGAACTCGCTCCCATCTGCGACCGGTGCCTCGCCGAGGCGCTCGGCTTCGACGACGCCCGGATCCCACTCCGCGGTCGTCGAGAAGTCGCTCAGGTAGGCGAACACATCGCCGGGGGGACGCGGCGTGTCGACGCTTGCCTTGTAGTGGGCCATCGTGGTTCTCCTTACGTGTTTGACTGGGTTGTGGCCGGAATGTCGCGCCAGGCGCTGAGACGCTCGCATTCGGCCCAAAGCCGCTCGCGATCCTCAAGCGTCTCCTTGGTCCAAGGCACGCGGTGGGTGGGGCGCTGCCGGCGGTCGTGCCAAAAGCCGCCGGAGCTGTGCGCCGGCTCGGAAGCCGCGCCGAGCCAGACGATCGTGTCGGCGCCTTCCTGAGGTGTGCGCAGCAGCCGCTTGGTGACCGCGTAGAAGCGTGGCAGCGAGGACTCGACTCCCGGCGTGTCCGCCCAGCCGGGATGCATCGCGTGAACGACGACACCCGTGCCCTGCAACCGCTGCGCCCACATCTCGGTCAGGATCACCTGGGCTCGCTTCGTGCGCGCGTAGACGGTCGGACCATCAAACTCGCCCTCGGCCGTCTGCAGATCCTCGACATGGATCCGCTGCGTGTACATGCCGCCTGAGGACACGTTGACGATGCGCGCCGGAGCGCTCTTCTCCATCAGCGGGATCAGCAGATTCGTCAGCAGAAACGGCCCGAGGACGTTGGTGGCGAAGGTCAGCTCGATCCCGTCGACCGACAGCGTTCGCTTCCCCTGTGGGGTGCCAAAACTCGATCGTGCGGTGGTAGCGGGCGTTTTGGGGGCCCTGAGCTCGTAAGGTCGCTGGCTCTGTCGACGATGGGAGGAACTCGGTGTTGGCGTCGTTCTTGTACGTGATGTTCGGGCGGGTGATGGCGCTCGTGTTGCTGTGCTTTCGCTCCTCGGATTTCAAGGAGCTTGAGATCGTCGTG
>JADGPK010000234.1 GCA_017882445.1 Solirubrobacteraceae bacterium | reverse complement strand
GCGGCCGACGAGTTGCGCCGGCAGGCCGAGGAGCGCCTCGACCGGCTCTCCGCCGACGCCGCCGACGCCGCCTCGCCCGTGCCCGCGGACGTCGCCGCTATCGTCCACGACTTGCGCGTGCACCAGATCGAGCTCGAGATGCAGAATGAGGAGCTGCGCGGCGCCCGGCTCGAGCTGCAGGCGTCACGCGAGAAGTACTTCGACCTCTTCGATCTCGCGCCGGTGGGCTACCTCACCCTGAGCGACGAGAGCATCGTCCGCGATGCCAACCTGACCGCTGCCCGGCTGCTGGGCGTGGAGCGGCAGCAGCTCGTCGGCCGGCCGTTCACCGCCTTCATCTTCGCGCCGGACCAGGACGTGTACTACCGGCACCAGCGGGTGCTCGAGCGGACCGGCGAGCCGCTGACCTGCGAGCTGCGGCTGCAGCGCGTCGGCGGCGAAGCGGGCGCCGGAGCCGGGGCGGACGACGAAGCGGCTCCCGGCCACTTCTGGGCGCACCTCGAGGGGCGGCCGCAGCGCGCCACCGACGGCGATCCGCTGTTCTGCTGGATGACGTTCACCGACATCACCGAGCGCAAGCAGGCGGAGCAGGAGCAGTCCCGTGTGGAGAAGCTCCTGCGAGCCACGTTCGAACAGGCCGCCGTCGGCATTGCGCATGTTGGCACCGACGGAGCTTGGCTGAGGGTCAACCAGCGCCTGTGCGACATGCTCGGCTACACCCGCGAGGAGCTGTCCCGCATCACGTTCGCCGACGTCACCCACCCCGACGACGTCGGTGCGAACGTCGAGCATCTTCGTAAGCTTCTGGCGGGCGACGAGGACACCTACGACGCCGAGAAGCGCTACTTCCGCAAGGATGGCTCGTCCGTATGGGTTAGCCTGAGCGTTGCGCTGATTCGCGATGAGGACGGGGCTCCGGACTACTTCCTCTCCGTCCTCGAAGACACCACCGAGCGCAAGGCGTCGGAACAGGAGCTGACCGATAGCCAGCGCTTCTTGAGTCGCATCCTCGATACGAGTCCGAATCTGATCTACATCTATAACCTGGTCGAGCAGCGGAACGTCTATGTCAACCGCGAGATCACGGAGTTCCTGGGTTACACGGCTGAACAGATCAGCGAGTTCGGCTCGACCTTGTTCGAACACATCATGCACCCCGAGGACGCCGAGCGCGTCGCTCAGCACCACGCACGGTTCGGCATGAAGAACGATGTCGGAGAGTTGGAGATCGAGTATCGGATGCGACATTCTGACGGAGTGTGGCGCTGGCTACGCAGTCGTGATGTGGCGTTCGCCCGAGATGGGCAAGGTCGGGTCACCGAAATTCTCGGTTTCTCCGAGGACATCACGGCGGACAGAGTGGTTGAAGAGGAGCTCGCCCAGCAGAGGGAGCACCTTCATAGGACTCTCACGTCGGTGATCGACATCGCTGGCAACATCGTAGAGATGCGCGATCCATACACCGCCGGCCATCAGCGACGTGTCGCCGAACTTGCAGTGAGGATGGCGCAGGACCTCGGCATGTCGGATTCGCAGGTCGCCGACATCAGGGTGGCTGGGCTGCTGCACGACGTAGGCAAGGCGGGGGTGCCCGCCGAGATCCTCGCCAAACCGGGCCTCCTCAGCGAGGTCGAGTTCACCCTCATCAAGCAGCATCCCGCGACGGGCTTCGACATCCTTGGGGCCATCGACTTCGGGGGCCCGGTGGCCCAGCTGGTGCTGCAGCACCACGAGCGCCTCGACGGCTCGGGCTACCCGCGGGGGCTGGCCGGCGCGGACATCCTGCCGGAGGCCAGGATCCTCGCCGTCGCCGACGTCGTCGAGGCGATGTCCTCACACCGGCCCTACCGCGCGGCGCTCGGCATGGAGGCGGCGCTCGCCGAGATCCGCGAGCACGCGGGGGTCAAATACGACGCCGACGTCGTCGCGGCCTGCGTCCGTCTCGTCGAGGAGCAGGGCTTCCAATTCACGCCGTGAGGTGACTGCGGGCGGCGCCGGCGTCGATGCCCGAGGCAATGACCCCCGCGGAATCGACCTTGCGGCCGTTACTTCACCCGCGCGCGGTAGATGTGGATGTGGCTCAGCACGCGCTTTGCCGGTCCCGACTCCCAGACCACGATGTGCCCGCTGATGGCCGGGAAGAGGCACGTCAGGTTTTTCTGCACGATCTTGGCGACGTTCTTGCTGCGCGCGATGTTGCGCACGTAGATCGCGGCGCCGGCCTTGTAGGTGATCGCGAACGAGCCGCCCTTGCCGCCGCCGTCCCAGGTCACGAGTTCGCCGTCGATGCGTGGCCTTGAGCCCTGGGCGACGTAGGTGCGCTTGCCCGTCTTGAGGTTCTTGAGCATCACGCGGCCTCCGGCTTCCCACCACACGACGCGGTTGGCGCTGATGTCGGGGCCCCACTCGAACGCGCTCGTCTGCGAGACTCTGAACGGTGCGCCGGCGGGCAGGTTGCGGCCGCTGATGTCGCCGTTGGACGACGTGTACACCGCCGTGTG
>JADGPK010000025.1 GCA_017882445.1 Solirubrobacteraceae bacterium | reverse complement strand
CTCGAGTTTTACAATCACCGCCGACCACACGGCGCTCTCGGCCGCCACCCGCCCGTCAGCCGCTTAGGCGGGAACAACCTCCTCGGGTCTTACAACTAGCGACGGCTTCGCGCCGCGGTCGCGCGACGCTCAGGCGGTGCGCGCCAACGCGGCCAGCTTGGGCGCGCGGCGCCCCCTGGCCTTGTCCTCGTACATGGCCGCGTCGGCACGTCTGACCAGCTCCTTCACGGTGTGGCCGTCGTCGGGGCAGAGCCCTCCTCCAACGCTCGCGCCGATCGACAGCTCGATCTCGTCGACCACGAACGGCGCGGCGAAGGCGGCCCTGACGCGCCGCTCCGCTGCGCGGACCTGGTCGCTCCGGCGAACATCCGTGAGGATGATCGCGAACTCGTCTCCTCCGAGCCGGGCGACCTCGTCGTCTCCCCGGCAGATCGCGCTCAGGCGCGCGGCCGCCTGACAGATCAGCTCGTCGCCGGCGTCGTGGCCATGGTGATCGTTGACCCGCTTGAACTCGTCGAGGTCGACGAACAGCAGACCCATCTGCCGCTCGCCGGTGTGGACGTCGTCCAGGACGCTGTCGATGCGCTGTCTGAACCCGACCCGGTTCAGCAGCCCGGTGAGTCCGTCGTGGCTGGCCTTGTCGCGCAGCTGGTCGACGAGTTGGCCGTTCTGAATCGCCGGCGCGGCAAGAGCCGCGACGCCGGTGAGCCGCTCGATCAGGTCGCTGTCGGGGCGCAGACGCTCCGGGCGCTCGGCCACCGATACGGTGAGGATCCCGAGGAACACGTCCCGGGCGACGATCGGCACCACCGTCAGCGCGACCACATCGAGCGTCGTCATTACCTGGCCGATGAACAGATCGTCGGTTCCCCTGTAGAAGAAATGCGGCTGAGGATCGGTCAGCATCCTCTGTAGGTGCGGGGTGTCTCCGGGTGCGATACGCGGGTCGGGCAGGCCCACCTGCTGCTCGGGTGTCCGTCCCCATTTCGCCGTGGTTCTCAGGCACTGCCCGTGCTCATCCCACAGCCACACGGCCATCCGGTCGCAGTCCACCACCTCGGGGACCGCCACCGCGAGGCGCTCGGCGACCTCCAGGCTCGTGCCCGCCTTCGCCAGGGCATGGGAGAGCGAGAGCAACGAGCTCACCTGTTCGTGGCGGTGGGCGGACTCCTGCAACGCGAGCGCCATGTCGAGCACGGCCGCGGCGTGCTTGGCGTAGAGGTCGAGTATCTCCCGTTCCTGAGGGAAGAACTCGCCCGCGCTTGGGTAGTGCGCGATCAGCTGGCCGTAGGTGCGCCGGCTGGAGGCCACCTCGACGACCAGCGTCGAGCCGCCGTGCGCCGGTTTGCCGGTGAGCGCCGCTCGCGCGAGCGCCTGTGCCTCGCGGTTGTTGATGCCGTGGCTGTAGACCTGCAGCTCGGCGCCCGCGTCGGGGCGCACCGCGAGGATGTGGCTCGGGGCGCGCACGGCGTCGGCCGCGCGCTCGACGATGCGGCGCAGCACGGTCTCGACATCCTCGCTCGAGACGAGGTCACTGGCGACGGCGTAGACGCTGTGCAGCCGCTCGGACACGGCCACGAGCTGAGCCTCGAGCGCGGTGACGCGCTGTTGGGGGTCCGCGGCCACCGCGGCCAGCTCCGCATCCCACGTGACCGTGTACAGGCACTGGGCGCCCCCCCGCGCCTGGCATTCGCTCTCCTGCACCCGGGCAAGCGGAAGCCCGAACAGAATCGGACTGCCGGCGAGCAGTCCGGTTGCCCAGTCGCAGTGCAGGGGATGGCGGGTGAAGCCCTCGCGGGCCACCGCCGTGACCACAGCGCGCCCAGGGCCAACCTCGATCGGTTCCATCTCGGTGACGGTGCTCAGCTTCGCAGCCGTCTGCGCGATGGCCTGCAGGACGGCCTCCACCGAGCCGAGCGAGCGCAGCAGCGTGGATACCTGCGTCCCGGCGTGCTGGCGCAGCGTCTCCTCGCCCACCCGCCGCGCGAAGGAGTCATCGCCGGTCGTCTGCACCCCGGCCTGCAGGAGCGCACACGCTTCGTCCAGTGAGATCCAGTTGTTCACGTTTTCGAGGTATGCGGGCTCGTGCCTGCTCGCGGCCTCACGGAGCAGTTCCGCGACCGCCGTGTCACCGCCTATGCTGCGAACGAGTCTCACCAGGACGGTGGTCATCGAGCAGCAGATGTGCCGATCGGTGTCTTCTTGTGCCTCCACAAGCGCAGCCTCGGCGTCCATGCAGCGGTGATCGACGCAAAGCGCCTCTTGCTTGAGCGTTCTCCCAGTGGCTCAACGCGCCGCCTCATAGGCCAGCTTGCCGTCCACGTAGGTCCGCAGGACTCCAAGAGAGTCGAGCGTCGCCGGATCCACCGCAAGCGGATCGTGCGATAGGACGACCATGTCCGCGCGCTTGCCGGGCTCCAGCGTTCCCACCTCGCGCTCGACGCCGAGCGAGCGGGCGGATCCGACCGTGTACGCACGCAGCGCGGCCTCGACGCCGATCGCCTCGTCGGGCTCGAACGTCCGCCCGGCGCGCGTGAGGCGAGTGCTCGCCGCCCGCAGCGCCGCCGGTACGTCGTAGGAGGAGACGGGATAGTCGGAGCTCCCGGCCAGCTCGACGCCGGCGCTGGCGAGCGTGCGCAGGCCCACCGCTCGCAGGCCACCCGGGAGCGGTGCCTGGGCCAGCGAGTCGCCGAAGTCGAAGACGAAATGCGGGTTGACCACCGCGGTCGCGCCCACCGCGGCGATGCGCTCGGCGAGCGGGCGGTCGAGCAGCATCGCGTGCTCCAGCCGGGGGCCGCCCGGCAGGTCTGCGAGCGGGGCGCCGACACGCTCGAGCGCGGCGACGGCCACGGCGATCGCCTCGTTGCCGATCGCGTGCTGGGCGACCTGCAGGCCGTGCGCGGCTGCTGCGGCGAGCGTGGCGGTGAGGCGGTCGGGCTCCCAGAACAGCACGCCGCGGTGCATCAGCCCGTGGCGGTCGACATGCCAGCCTTCGCCAAACGTCGCGGCGGCGCGCAGGGCGGCGAGGCCCTCGCCCCCGAGCGCGGAGCGCACGGTGCCCGCGAGCGAGCCGAGGAGCGCCAGCGGCGACGCGCACACCGCGCAGCGGTCGGCGCCGTCGAGGAACAGCTTCGCCGCACCGACCGGCGTGCGACGCGGGCCGGTGCCGGTGCCCGGCCCGTCGAGGCGCTCTCCGATCATCGAGCTGTCCCCGACGCCCATCCGGTGCACCGTGATGGGGAGCATCCCCGCCTCGGCGGCGCGCTCGTAGAGAGCATCTATCGCGGGCGGGACGGCTGCGTCGCCGACGCGGGCGATCCCAGCGCGCAGCAGCTCGTGCCCGTGCGCCTGGCACTCCACGAGCCAGGCGTCGCCGGCGTGGTCCAAGAGCGCGCCTCGCGAGCTCGCCTCCGCACGGAAGAACGCCGCCTCGATCACCTCGCCGGTCAGCCTGCCGTGGCGGCGGCGCAGCGTGCCGCCGGGCGGGTCGGGCGTCGCGGCCCCCCAGCCCATCCGCTCCAGGCCCGCGGAGTTCAGCACGCCCTCGTGGAACGAGTACGCGATCAGGAGAAGCGGCCGTTCGGGGCAGAGCTCGTCCAGCTCCTCGCGTCGGGGCGCACGCCTCTCGGCCAGCTTGTGCGGGTCGTATCCCTGCGCCCTCACCCACGGCGCGCCGCCGGCGCGGACGGCCGGCCCGAGGCGGGCGAGCAGCGCCGCGATCGGCTCGCCGGGCGCCGTGTGAAGGTCCGGGGCGCGGCGATCGAGCGCCGCCATGCAGTAGTGGTGATGGGCGTCGATGAACGCGGGCGCCAGAGCGGCGCCGGCGAGATCGACGCGCTGTGCTCCGTCACCGAGGGCGGCGGCGACCTCCGCCTCCGTTCCGCGCGCGACGATCTTCTCGCCGACCACGCCGAGCGCGTCCGCTCGCGGCTGAGCGGGATCCATCGTGAGGATCACGCCGCCTGTGAAGAGGAGGGCCTGCGCCGACAGGGTCAGCCGCTCTTGGGCACCATCTGCACGAAGTCGCCGAAGCGCTCGGGCTCCTCCAGCCTGCACGACCACACGAGGCGGCCGTTCCACACCGTCATGTCGGGACAGCCGTCGCACATGTTCTGCCGCCCGTCCTCGTAGATGTCGGCCGGTTGGATGATCATCACCGACTGGAAGTGCAGGCGCTCCAGCAGGCGCGAGGGCTTGCGCACACCCGCCGCCAGCCAGCGGCGCGCGACCGTCCGTAGGCGGGGGTCCAGCGCGGACAGCGCCAGCATCGCCCTGCCGTGGCTCAGCGTCTGCGGCTTACTGTACGCGAGGTACTTCCCCGTCGCGAGGTGGTGGCAGGTCTGCACGAGCTCCATCGAGCGCGGCCCGACGTAGCCGTAGAGCTTCCCCTTCGCACCGAGGCGGCCCGTCAAGAGCCACTTGAACGTGTCCGGTCGCTCGGTGCCGTTGAGGTAGGCGGCGGGAGCGAAGTCGGGGAAGCGCTTGCGGATCTCGGCCACGATGTCGGTCGACTGGAGCTCGTGCGTAGTCTGGTCGGTGGTGGCGTAGGGCATCGCGGAGAAATCGACCGGCTCACCCCCCACGTACTGGTCGAAGCCACCGTCGACCACGCCCGCGCGGAAGGCGATGAACACGACCGTGTTGACGATCTCGATGTTGCGCTGCGCCCACTCCAGGACGTCGGGCACGTGGCGCAGCGTGTCCTCGTAGACGGTCGCGTTGAACGAGCAGCCCATCCCTCCCGCCGCGGCCACCATCTCGGCGTAGCGCTGGCGCAGCTCGCACAGCTCGATCTCGTTCTTGTCCTTCCACCCCGGGCGGCCCTGCTTGGAGTCGATGTGGAACGTGAAGCCGGCCACGCCGGCGCCCTTGAGCTCTCCAAGCAGCTTCTCGGTGAGCGCCAAGCCGTTGGTGTTGATGATCGGCTTGACACCGTCCTGCGCGACCATCCGAACGATCTCGACGATCTCCGGATGCACGAGCGGGTCCCCGCCCGCGATCGACACGCCGTCCACGGTGCGAAAGCGTTTGAAGACGTCGAGATCGTGACGAACCTCCTCGAGCGTCTTGTGTCCTCGCGGGTCGTTTTCCCGGTAGCAACCCAGGCATGCCAGGTTGCACTTCTTGGTCGGCTCCAGCCAGGCGATGGCGTTATCAGGTAGTGACCACGGC
Source organism: Solirubrobacteraceae bacterium (assembly GCA_017882445.1). GTDB lineage: Bacteria > Actinomycetota > Thermoleophilia > Solirubrobacterales > Solirubrobacteraceae > Palsa-744. The sequence continues at coordinate 26,150 of JADGPK010000025.1, read as the reverse complement.
AGGCGATAGAGCTCGCGGTGATCGATCGCGGCGCCCGGGTCGGGCTCGCTCTGATCCATGTGCGCCGGGCGCGCTTTGAGCTCATCGGCTCGTCCTGCAGGCGACGCCGTCACGGAAGGAGCACCTCTCATCGCCACCTCATTCGAGTAGCCCGTCGAACCTAGTTAGGGAACCCTAACATCGTTGCCGTCGCCATGTGCAGGCGGGCCCTCCTTCCGTAGTTGGGCGAGCAGTCCTGCGGGGTTCTACCGATGTCCGGTGTCAACCGTACGTGCATCATGAGATCCATCGCGCCTGAGATCTCTGAAAACGCCCGGTGATGTCGAGAACCGTCGATAAGGACCGGGTTGTCATCCGCATCGCGGGCGACTCGGGCGACGGTATGCAGCTCGCCGGCGGACGTTTCGCCGAGGCGACGGCGGTCTTTGGGAACGACCTCGTGACCGCGCCTGACTACCCCGCCGAGGTTCGCGCGCCCACCGGGACGGTGCGCGGCGTGTCCGCCTTCCAGATCCACTTCGCCTCGCGAGACATCCTCACCCCGGGCGACACGCCGAACGTGCTCGTGGCGATGAATCCGGCCGCGCTGAAGTCGAACGTCGACACGCTCGAGAGCGGTTCGACGATCGTGGTCAACGATGACGCGTTCACCAAGCGCAATCTGGTCAAGGCGGGCTACGACTCCAACCCGCTCGAGGACGGCAGCCTCACCGAGTTCCAGGTCCACCGCCTGCCGATGACGAGCATGACGGTGAGGGCCACCGAGGGCATCGAGGGCGTGTCCAGTCGCGACGCGGCACGCGCGAAGAACCTGTTCGCGCTCGGCGTCCTGTCCTGGATGTACGGGCGTCCCCTGCCGGTGACGGAGGAGTGGATCGAGCAGAAGTTCGCCAAGCACGGTCCCATCCTGACGGCCAATCTGGCGGCGTTCCATGCGGGCTACAACTTTGGCGAGACCACCGAGCTGCTCGACGTCCAGTACCGCGTCAAGCCGGCCGCGTTGCCGGCCGGCACGTACCGCAACGTCGACGGCACCACGGCGACCGCGCTCGGGCTGATCGCGGCGAGCGTCACCAGCGGGCTGCCGATGCTGTTCGCCAGCTACCCGATAACTCCCGCCTCCGAGCTGCTGCACGAGCTCGCGCGCCAGCGACGCTTCGGCGTGCGCGTGATTCAGGCCGAGGACGAGATCGCCGCCGCAAACATGGCGCTCGGCGCCGCATTCGGGGGCCAGCTCGGGGTGACAGCGACGAGCGGACCCGGCATGGACCTCAAGGCCGAGACGATCGGCCTCGCCGTCGCGCTCGAGCTGCCGATGGTGATCATCGACGTCCAGCGGGCCGGCCCGTCGACCGGCATGCCGACCAAGCCCGAGTCCTCCGACCTGATGATGGCGCTCTACGGCCGCCATGGCGAGTCGCCGCTGCCGGTGGTCGCAGCGGCGACACCGGCGCACTGCTTCGATGCGGCGCTCGAGGCCGTCCGGCTCGCGGTGGATTACCGCACGCCCGTGATCCTTCTCTCCGACGCGTTCCTCGCCAACTCGTCCGAGCCGTGGCTCATTCCCAACATCGATGAGTTGCCGCGAATCGACCCGCGCTTCGCCCAGGGACCAAATCTCGACGACGACTTTCTCCCTTACCTGCGCGACGAACGCCTCGCCCGCCCCTGGGCGATCCCCGGCACGATCGGGCTCGGACACCGGATCGGTGGACTCGAGAAGGAGGATGGGACGGGCAACATCAGTTACGAGCCCGAGAACCACGCCCGCATGACCAGCCTGAGAGCGGAGAAGGTCGAGGGCATCGCGCAGGACATCGCGCCGCTGGAGGTCGACCACGAGGATGGCGCCGAGCTGCTCGTGCTCGGCTGGGGCTCGAGCTACGGACCGATCAAAGCTGGCGTACGTCGCGTTCGCGACCGGGGCGGCAAGGTCGCCTGTGCCCACCTCTTTCACCTCAACCCGCTGCCCGCCAACACCGGTGAGGTGCTGCGTTCCTACCGCCGCGTGCTGGTGGCGGAGACGAACATGGGGCAGCTGTCGCGGCTCGTGCGCGCCGAGTTCCTGATCGGCGCCGAGAGCTTCACCAAGCTCGAGGGCGAGCCGATGCTCGCGGCCGAGATCGAGCACGAGATCCTGGAGCGACTGTGATGGCCGTCAACACGCACAACCACATGTCCGGGAACGGGAGCGGCTCTGACGCGGCCACGTTCACCAAGCAGGATTTCGCGAGCGGTGAAGAAACACGCTGGTGTCCCGGGTGCGGTGACTACGCGGTGCTCGCCGCGGTCCAGGAGTTCCTGCCCGAGCTCGGGCTGCCGCCCGAGCGGGTTGTGTTCCTGACCGGCATCGGCTGTGCGGGTCGCTTCGCTTACTACATGAACACGTATGGAATTCACGGCATCCACGGACGCGCGCCGGCGCTCGCCACGGGCTTGGCCATCTCGCGGCCGGACCTGTCGGTGTGGGCCCTGGGCGGCGACGGCGACATGCTCTCGATCGGGGGCAACCACCTCATCCATGCGCTGCGCCGCAACATGCCGATCAAGATCCTGGTGCTGAACAACCAGGTCTACGGCCTCACCAAGGGGCAGGCGTCGCCGACGAGCGCGTTCGGGAAGGTCACCAAGTCCACGCCGTTCGGCTCGGAAGATCAGCCGTTCAACCCGCTCGCCCTGGCGCTAGGCGCCGGCGCGAGCTTCGTCGCCCGCACCGTCGATCGCGACCGTCGCCATCTGACCCAGGTGCTGCGTGCCGCGGCCGAGCACCCCGGCGCGGCGTTTATCGAGATCTACCAGAACTGTCCGATCTTCAACGACGAGGCCTACGCGGTCCTCACCGACAAGGACACCAAGGACGCCTTTCAGATTCGGCTCGAGCACGGCCAGCCGATTCGCTTCGGAGCCGACGGCGAGCGCGGCGTGGTGCAACGGCCGGACGGCAGCGTGGCCATCGTCGAGGTCGCCGATGTCGGCGAGCAGGATCTGCTCGTGCACGACGCCCACTGCGCCGATCCCAGCCGGGCATTCGCGCTGGCGCACCTGTCACAGAACGTGAGCGCGCCGACGCCGGTCGGCGTGTTCCGCTCCGTGGTGCGCCCGGTGCACGGCGAGAGCAGCCAGGCGGAGCTCCAGGCCGCTCATGAGACCGTCGGTCCCGCCGAGCTCGACGCGTTGCTGCACGCCGGCGCCACCTGGACCGTCAACTGAGCAGCTCCGCGGCCGCACGAGTGCCGGCGCGGCCGCGCGCGGCTCCGGTTCTCCCCACCTCTCGCCGGGGGGAGGGCCGTGCCCTTTCGGCGGCCTGCCTCAGTGACCCGACGGTCTGGTTGCGTCAGGCTCTTGCGCGTGAGCATCGACGAACGAGCTCCGCTGTCGGTGACCCCCTCGCTGATCGAGTGCGATCGCGCCGCACGCCGACCATCGCCGCGGAGTCCGTGTGCGGTCACCCAGGTCGCAGTGGTGGCGGACACCACCCACTATCTCCCCAGAGAGCTCGTCGAGCTGCAGGGGATCCACCAGGTCAGCCTGTACGTGGGCTGGGCAGGCGAGCTGGAGCGCGAGCTGGATATGGACGGCTTCGAGCGGTTCTATGAGCGCCTGCGCACCGACCCTGAGCTGCCCAGCACCTCGCAGCCCTCGATCGGCGATTTCCTCGCCGTGTGGGAGCCGCTGATCGAGGCGGGACAGGACATCGTCTCCATACACCTCGCCAGCGGGCTCTCGGGCACCTGCGACGTGGCGCGCCAGGCACACGGCATGCTGCAGCAGCGCGGCCTGGGAGACCGCGTGGAGGTGATCGACGCTGTCACCGGCGCCGGCGGGCTGGGCTGCCTGCTGCTCGCAGCGGCGGCGTCCGCCCGCTCGGGCGCCGACTTGCGGGAGGTGGCGGCGCATGTGCACGAGGCACGCCGGGCGGTGAACATCCGCTTCTGCATCGACACGCTCGAATACCTGCACCGCGGCGGGCGCATCGGCCGTGCGCAGGCATGGCTCGGCAGCACCCTGAAGATCAAGCCGATCCTCTCATTCGAGCACGAGGTCACCCCGGTCGAACGGGTGCGCACCAGTGGGCGCGCGTTCGAGCACCTCGTGCAGTACATGCGCGAAATGCAGAGCGACGGCGCCGACGGATGGGCCGTCCAGCACATCAGGGCGCCCGATCGGGCCGAGCGCCTGGTCGAGCGCGGTCGCGAGATCTACGGCTCCGAGCCGCTCTTCGTCTCGGAGGTCGGCCCGGTGGTCGGCACCTACATCGGCCCCGGCGGGCTGCTGCTCGCCGGCATCCCGCTGGCGTCGGTCCAGTAGGCAGCGGCCCACCCGCGGGGCCGGCCGGCTCTAGCTCGGCCTGCGGGCCGACACGAACTGCGCAAGGCCGACCACGTTCTGCTCGATCGCGGTCAGGCCGCGATCACTGAGCGCTTGCGTCAGCTCGTCGCGGGCGAAGATCCGCACACCGCTCAGCCTCCGCACGACCGCGTTGGTCGTCCTGGCGGGCAGCGGGCCGCGGTTGCAGCTCGACAGCAGCGCCACCCGACCGCCCGGGGCAAGGACACGGGAGATCTCGTCGAGCGCTCGCATCGGCTCCTGGATCAGGTACAGCGCGGCGAAGCAGCAGATCGCGTTGAAGCTGGCGTCGCGAAAGGGCAGTGCGCAGGCATCGCCGCGCATATAGACGAGATTGGCGCTCTCGGTCTCCTGCACGGCGACCGCGAGCATCGTCTTTGAGGCGTCGAGTCCCACGACCAGGCCCGCGCGGGCGGCGCGCGCGAAGCCACGCGTGAAGTTGCCCGGTCCGCAGGCGACGTCGAGCACCCGATCCTTCGGTGACAGCTCGAGCATGCGCAGGGCAATGCGGTACTCCTCGTCGATCCCAGGGCCCGTCGCACCCATCAACAGGCGCCCACCAAGCGGGCGCCACAGGCGCTCGTAGATCAGCGCCAGCGCGCCGCTGAGCATCAGCCGCTGACCGGGATGCGCTCCGGTGGGATCCTCCTCGCCGAGCAGATCGAGGTAACCGTCCTCGAGCAACCCCCCCGCCGGGCGACGCTCCGGCTCGAACAGCGCGAGCATCCGCTCGACCGCGGGCACGGGCGGGATGGTGGAGCTCATTGGACAGCGGCCATCGCACCCGATCCTCGCATACCGAACCCGCGCGTTGCAATCCGCTCTTGCGGAGAATCGCTGACAGACGACGCGGCCGTCTACCGATGTGCGGTCGCAGCGCACAAGCGAGCCTTTCTCGTCGAGCATCATCACACGATCTGGGAGGTTCTATATGTCAGTAGTCGATCGGACCAGCGGCGCGAGCGTCGTTCCCGCAGGCAAATGGTCAGTCGACGCCCGGCGCTCGAGCGTCGCGTTCGCCGTCAAGCACATGATCGTCGCGACGGTGCATGGCAGCTTCGGCGAGTTCGATGGGATGTTGACGATCGAGTCAGGCGCCGCGCGGGCAGCGGGAGTGGTCAAGGCCGCCTCGATCGCCACGAATGACCCCGTGCGCGACGAGCACCTGCGCAGCTCGGCCGACTTCTTCGACGTCGAGCGCTATCCGGAGATCACGTTCGACTCGACTCGGATCGACTACCGCGACGGCACGCTGCTCGGAATCGTCGGCGACCTGACGATGCGCGGCTTCACCCGCGAGATCGAGCTCGAGGCGCAGCTCAACGGCACCGAACATGAGGCAGGCGGCGATGAGCGGATGGAACTCGAGCTGCGCGGAGAGCTCAACCGCAGGGATTTCGGCCTCACCTGGAACCAGGCGCTCGAGACGGGCGGAGCGCTGCTCGGCAACAAGGTGAAGATCATGCTCAGGATATCGGCGGTGAGGGGCGAATAGCAGCTCTTCCGCGATCGCTTCCGGCGCGCGGGGTCTGGCTGGACATATGTCCAGCGCTCCACGTTTGGCTAACCCCGAGGCAGTGAACAGTCGGTTCATGACGTGGTCGAAGAGACCGGGGAGCCATCCCCTTCTATCGCGGTGCTTCGCCCCGCAGTCAGGAGACGCCTATGAACAGTGGCGTCCCACACACGCACGAGTCGCCCTCACGCGACTCCCTCCCAGCAAGCTGGACTCCCTTCTTTCGGGCCGGCGCTAAGACGTTTCGAGTCGCCCTGCTCCTGTTCGGGTCGCTGTCCACCCTGCTGTTCTCCAGTAGCGCCCTCGGCGCGACTGCGTCCGTGGGCCTCGGAACCGCCGCCAGCTTCTCGGTGTTGGGCGGCTCGACGGTCACGAACACCGGCCCGACGACGATGTTCGGCGACCTGGGCCTGAGCCCCGGTTCATCTGTCACGGGTGCGCCGCACGTACTCGGGCAGACGCACGTCGACGACGCGGTGGCGATCGGGGCCAAGAACGACCTGACGACGGCCTACATCGACGCCGCCTCCCGCCCAACCAACGGCTCGGCCGGGACCGACCTCGCCGGGCAGACCTTCTCGCCCGGCGTTCGCACCGCCAGCAGCTCGTTGCTGCTGTCATCGGGAAGCGTCACGCTCGATGCCCAGGGTGACCCCAACGCGGTGTTCATCTTCCAGATCGGCTCCACGCTGACCACCGGTTCGAGCACATCCGTCCTGCTCGTCAACGGCGCGCAGGCGTGCAACGTGTTCTGGCAGGTCGGCTCCTCCGCGACACTGGGGACGGGCACTCGCTTCGTCGGCACGGTGATGGCCTTGGCGACGATCACGGCGAACACGGCCGCCACGATCCACGGCCGGCTGCTGGCGCAAACCGGTGCTGTGAACTTGGACACCAATACCATCACCACGTCCAGCTGCGCCTCAAGCGTCAGCGGTAGCGGCGGTGGCACGGAAACCACGACGCCGACAGAAGCAGCGACGCTTGCGGAAGCGATCGCTGCCGGCGAAGTCAAAGGCTCGGGCGGCAAAGCCGTCACGACCCCGCTGCCGCCGATCGGATCGAGGACGACCGGGAAACATCGCCGCTCCCACCGGCGTCGCCACGCCAGGCGTCGCAAGGCCACGCGACACGTCTCGCCGCGACCGGCGCTCCCGCACTCACCTGGCGCGTTCACGGGCTGAGCGAGCTGTGCTGCTCTCTCACCGGCGCGCACGCGTGCTCGTGGTCGGGCTCGCGTCCGCGTGTCTGCTCGTCGTCAGCACCGGCTCGCCGGCCGCCGCCGCCGTTCGAGCACGCGTGCAGGCGACTCAGCAGCTCGCGGTACTGCTCACCTCTCACCGTGCCTATCAGGCGCCTCGCGCCGGATCCACGCAGGTCGCGTTTCTACCCGCCAACAGGCCGATCACCGGCGAGCGCACCACGCTCCCCGTGATCGAACACTCAACCGGGTCCGGTGGTGTCCGGTGGCTTGACGTGATGCTTCCCGGTCGGCCCAACGGATCGACCGGATGGATCGGCCAGCAGGGCACCCGCCAGCTCGTGACGAGCTGGCACATCGTCGTCGACCTCGCCGCGCGCCGGGTCACCGCCTACCGCGACGGCCGCGTGGTGAGAGCCTTTCGAGCCGTGGTGGGCAAGCCCTTGACGCCTACGCCGAGCGGCAACTTCTTTGTCGAGGAGACGGTGCGGATGGCGCCCGGCGAGCCCGGAGGCCCATTTGCTCTGGCCACGAGCGCCCGCTCGAACGTGCTCCAGGAATTCGAAGGCGGGTCGGGCCAGATAGCACTGCACGGACGTGACAACCTCGGGGGAACGCTCGGAACCGGCGCATCGCACGGCTGCGTGCGCCTGGACACCGCGAGCATCGAGTGGTTGGTCACTCGCATCGAACCAGGGACACCGGTGACGATCGACAGGGCCTGAGTCGCAAGCGCCTCCAGCTGAGACGGCGACCGTCTGACCGGCCATGTCCGGACAGGCCAAGCACCGCCGTCCGCGGTCTAGACTCCTCGTGTGGTGCGCAGGGTCTTGGTCGTCTCCGCTGTACTCGCCCTGGCGGTGGTTCCGACAGGCGCACGGGCGCCTGCGGCGGTGCGTCCGCCCACGGCGTATGTGCGCGTGACGCCGGCGACGGGCTACGCGAACACGACCTTCGTGCTCAGCTTCCGCGTTTCGGAGCGAACCGGCGGTTACGGCTCGAGCCAGCGCCATGACGTGCTCACGGCCTCGGCGCCGGCGTCGGCGCGCGGTTGTATCTCGACGCTCTATGTCCGCGTGCCCGACGCGAGCGCCGGTGCGCATATCCGTGTGACGCTCGCGCCACGTCGCCTGGGCGGTCGCTGGTGCAAGGGCGTCTACCACGGGCGGATCGAGGAGCTCCAGACCCCGCTGTGCCCTCGCGGCGCGCTGTGCCCGACCTACGTGCTGGTGCGCGGGATCGTCGGGCGGTTCACATTGAAGGTGAGGGACGTGTCGCCGGCCGGCGCCGACACGACGCCCCCGAGCTTCACAGGGCTCAAGGCAGCCTTCGCGTGCACGCCCGGGCCGCAGCGACCGGGGCAGACGACGCCCTTCACCCTGAGCTGGCAGGCGGCGACTGACGATGTCACCCCCAGCTCGCAGATCGTCTACGACGTCTACGTTTCCGCGACTCCCGGCGCGGAGGACTTCTCGAGGCAGACGTGGACGACGCCGGCGGGCGTGACGAGCTACCGGACTCCGGGGCTGCCGTCGCACGGCACCTTCTATTTCGTCGTGCGTGCGCGCGACAGCGCCGGCAACCAGGATCGCAACGTCGTGGAGCAACGCGGCGTGGATCCCTGCTATTGACCTGAACGGTGGAGCTGACCGAGCGGCAATATGAGAAGGAGCTGCTGCGTCTGCAGACCGAGCTGGTCTACATGCAGGAGTGGATCGTCGCCAACGGACGGCGGCTCGTGGTGCTGTTCGAGGGCCGGGACACCGCGGGCAAGGACGGGGTCATCAAGCGCGTGATCTCCTCCCTGAACCCGCGCACCTGTCGAGTCGTGGCGGTTCCGACGCCCGGCGAGCGAGAGCGCTCGCAGTGGTATTTCCAGCGCTACGTCGCTCATCTTCCGGCCGCTGGTGAAATCGTCCTGTTCGACCGCAGCTGGTACAACCGCGCCGGAGTCGAGCGCGTGTTGGGCTTTTGCACCGACGATGAGTACGAGGAGTTCCTGCGCTTCTGCCCCTTCTTCGAGCAGGCTCTGCAGAACGACGGGATCATCCTCGTGAAGTACTGGCTGTCGGTCAGCGACGAGGAGCAGGAGCGCCGGTTCAAGAAGCGGCTGTCAGATCCGCGCAAGCGCTGGAAGTTCAGCCCGATCGATCTTCAGGCTCGTGCCCGCTGGGTGGAGTACGCCGAAGCCAAGGACCGGATGTTCGCCTACACCGACACCGAGTCCAGCCCTTGGTACGTGGTGGAGGCCGACGACAAGCGTGCCGCGCGCCTGAACCTCGTCAGCCATCTGCTCTCGGTCGTGCCCTACGAGCACCTCGAGAAGGCCAATCCCCTGAAGCTTCCGCCCCGGCAGCAGCGACCGTATCTGCGGCCTCCCAAGCGGACCGAGCATCTCGTTCCGGCCCGCTACGTCGTGCGCTCTGACTGACACCGGCGACGCCGGGCGACGTCAGGCGAGCGCTACATCCGCCTGGATGTCGCCGCCGTCGGGTACCACGAGGATCGCGCCCTCGCCGGTCGCGTAGGCCTCCTCGCCATGCTGGGCGACATCCAGTCCCAGCGCCTCCTCGTGCGCGCTCACGCGCAGCGGCATCACGAGCCCGACGAGCTTCAGGATCGCGAACGTCGCGATGAACGCGTACGCGGGCGCGGCGATCGCCGCGAGCACCTGCCAGCCGAGCTGGCCGGCATGGCCGTAGAGCAAGCCATTGGCCCTCCCGTTCCACGACAGCTGGGCGAAGAAGCCGATGAAGAGGATGCCGGTCAGCCCCGCGAGCCCATGTGCCGCGAGCACGTCGAGTGTCTCGTCGAGACGGGTTCGCGGTCGCCACTGGATGAACGCGTAGCTGGGCAGAGCTGCGACCGCGCCGAGCAGCATCGCCCACGTCGGGCTGATGTAGCCGGCGGCGGGAGTGATGCCGACGCAGCCGACGATGATGGCGGTCGCTGCGCCGATCGCCGTCACGCGTCCGCCCCTGAGGAGATCGAGCAGGAACCACACCACCAGCGTGCACGCGGGTGTCAGCAGCGTGTTCGTGAAGGCGAGCACGCCTGGGTGACCAGTCGAGTAGCCGCTGCCGCCGTTGAAGCCGAACCAGCCAAACCACAGGAGACCGGCGCCGAGCAGCACGTAGACGGCGTTGTGCGGCAGCAGCGCCTGCCGACCGTAGTCCTTCCTTGCGCGCACCACCGTCGCGGCCGCAAGGGCGGAGAAGCCGGATCCCATCTCGACGGGGACGCCGCCGGCGAAGTCGAGCGTCCCGTGCTGCTGCAGCCAGCCGCCTCCCCACACCCAGTGGGCGAGCACCGCGTACACCAGCACGGACCACAAAGCCGCGAACAGCAGGAAAGCACCGAAGCGCATCCTCTCCACCACCGCACCCGACACGAGCGCGGCCGAGATGATGCAGAAGGTCGCCTCGAAGGCCATGAAGAGCAGATGCGGGATCGCGGTCCCTGGACGGGGTTCGAAGTTGACACCACGGAGGGCGACGTACTTGAGCCCGCCGACGAAGCCGCCACCCGAATCGAATGCCAACGAGTAGCCGACGAGCGCCCACGAAACCGTGACGACCCCGAGAGCGCCCACGCTCATCATGAACGTGTTCAGCGTGTTCTTTCCCCGCACGAGACCTGCGTAGAACAGGCCGAGGGCCGGCGTCATCATCAGCACCAGCGCCGTCGCGGTCAGCATCCATGCGGTATCGCCGGCGCTGATCCCCCGCGCCAGCGCCAGACCGGTTCCCTGCATCAAGCGCCCCGCGGTGTGACCGCGCCGTGGTCGACCTCGCCAGTACGTATGCGGATGACCTGCTCGAGCGCCACGACGAAGATCTTCCCGTCGCCCACCTCGCCCGTCCGCGCGCCGGTGCAAAGAGCGTCGATCGTCGGTTGGACAAACGAATCGGAGACCGCTATCTCGAAGCGCAGTTTCTCCGCGAGCTCCATCTTGACCGTTGTTCCCCGATAGGTCTCCACGCGGTCGAGCTCCCCGCCGTGGCCCTGGACGCGGCTGATCGAAAGCCCCCGAACCTCGGCGCGGTAGAGCGCCTCCAATACGTCGTTTGCCTTCTCCGGGCGGACGATTCCGATCACGAGTTTCACTGCCCTGCGCTCCTTCTCAACACGGATGCCCAGGATCGAGCAACGTCGGACGGTACGCCCGGTCCAGGTGGGTGCCAGCTGGACGCGGCGCGCGCGAGCCTATCAGGAGCTCGAGCTCGACTAACACAGCCCCCTGGCGCTGGCGCCCAAGTGCGCTGTCGGCTTGCCGCCGTGTCCTGGTCACAGAGCGCTGGGATAGGTCTCGGGCGGCTCACCGAGCTCCCAGCTCGGGGTGGACTCGAGCGGCTCGACGGCGCGGGTGACGTCGAGGTGGACGAGCGCATCGAACTGGCGTGCGACGCTTGCGCCGAAGCAGTGGCTCTGGCGCTCGGTCTGTGGGTGATAGACGACTCCGATCGCGCGCTCGAGCCGCGGCTCGAGCATTGCGCGGCCGCTCTCGCCGGCCGTCAGTGGGCAGAGGAGGAACGAGGGCACATCCGTGGCGTGCAGGAGCGCCTCGTAGCTGTCCGCGAGCGCCGGGCGCACGCGCTTGCGTTCCGCGGCTCCGCCCCACTCGGAGCTGGCGGTCACGGTGCCGGTGTAGGTGGTGAAGCCGACGTTGACGACGTCGTGCCCGTGACGTTCGCGCATGAGCTGGCCGATGTTGATTTCGCCGCGCTGGGCCATCTCGGTGGCGCGGGCGTCGCCGATGTGCGAGTTGTGCTCCCAGACGACCACTCGAGCGGTGCCGCCGTGGCGGTCGAGGTGCGCGATCAGCTGATCCAGCGTGTCGGCCATGTGGCGGTCGCGCAGGTTCCAGGACATCGCCCGGTCGCCGAACATCGTGCGGTAGTACTCCTCGGCGTTGGCCACCACGGCGGCGTTCTGCTCGGCGAAGAAGTACTCGTCCTCGGCCACCAACCCGTCGCGCAACAGATACTCGCCGGCGCGGCGGCGCAGCTCGACGAGCTGCTCGATCACTCCTCGCCGGCACGGCTCGTCGACGCCGAGCAGCACCGCCTGGCCGTAGGCGGCGCTGTCGCCCGCGTACGGCGTCAGGCACTCGTAGCGGGCGCGCGCCCGTGCCGCCGCGTCGGGGTCCTGTCCCTCGAGGTAGCCGATCACCGCCTCCATCGACGCGCCGAGGCTGTAGAGGTCCAGGCCGTAGAAGCCGACCCTGCGGGCTCCGCGTGCGAGGCAGTCGTTGTGGGTGCGCAGCCAGCCGACGAGATCGAGCACGTCGGCGTTGCGCCACATCCATGTCGGGAAGCGGCCAAAGTCGCGCAGCGCCTCCTCGGCGTCGCGATCCTGGCGCGCTCCGGCGACGTAGCGGTTGACTCGGTAGGCGGCGGGCCAGTCGCCCTCGATCGCCAGCGCGGTGAAGCCGCGCTCGGCGATCAGGCGCTTGGTGATGCGGGCACGCTCGCGGTAGAACTCGTGCGTGCCGTGGCTGGCCTCGCCAAGCAGGACGATGCGGGCGTCGCCGATCAGCGCGAGCAGCGCGTCGTAGTCGCCGTGGTCGCCCGTGAGCTGGTGGGCGTCGCGCCGCAGGGCGTCGAGCACCGCGCGTTCGCCGAGGGGGAGAGCCAGCGGAGCGGACATGCCTCAGCCTCCCGCCGCGCGCGCCGCGGGCGGGGCGCCGGCGTGCAGGTGGGCGTCAAACCATTCGAGCGCCAGGCGCGCGACGGCCTCCAACGCGCCCGGCTCCTCGAACAGATGCCCCGCGCCATCGACGAGAGCGACCTCGTGCGGGCAACGCAGCAGGGTGGCGGCGTGGCGGTTGAGCCGCAGTACCTCGCGATCGCGGCTGCCGACGATCAGCAGCGTCGGCGCCGTCACCTCTGCCAGCCGGTCGCCCGCCAGATCGGCCCGCCCGCCGCGGGAGACAACGGCGCGCACAACCTCGCCGCCGGTCGCGGCCGCCCACAGCGCTGCCGCGGCGCCTGTCGAGGCGCCGAAGTAGCCGATCGGCAGCTCGCGCGTCTCCGGCTCCTCCATCGCCCAGCGTGTGACGAGCTCCAGGCGGCGGGCCAGCAGCGCGATGTCGAAGACCAGCCTGCGATCGTTCTCCTCCTGCTCGGTCAGCAGGTCAAACAGCAGCGTCGCCAGCTCCGCCTGCTGGAGCGTGGCCGCGACGGCGCGGTTGCGCGCGCTGCGCCGGCTGCTGCCACTGCCGTGCGCGAATATCACCAGCCCGCGAGCGGCCCTCGGGATGGCCAGATCACCCCGCAATCGAACGGCGCCCACGTCGAGCGACAGCTCGCGCGACGGAGTGCCGGACGGCGGCGGGACGCGTGTGCCAGCCTCCGCCAGCAACGCGAGCACCTGCTCGTCTGAGACCGGAGAGAAGTCCTCATACCACTGCCCGACACCCAGCAGGTCGGGCGGGATCGTGTGGCAGACGACCTCATCGGCCTCCTCGCCGAGCCTCGCGACCGCCTCGCGCGAGCCGACGGGGACGGCCACCACGATTCGCTTGGCCCCGCGACGGCGCAGGGAGCGCACCGCCGCGAGGTCGCTCAGCCCCGTCGCCAGCCCGTCATCGACCACGATCACGGTGTGGCCGCGGACGTCCAGCGGCTCCCAACCGTCGCGGAAGCGCACGATCCGGCGGTTCAACTCGCGTGTCTCGCGCTTGACGATACGGTCGAAGTGAGCTCGCGTCATACCCACGCGGCGGGCCATCTCCGCGTTCAACACCGTCGTCCCGTCTTCGGCCAGGGCGCCCACCGCCAGCTCGGGGTTCTGCGGCGCGCCCAGCTTGCGGACCGTCAGCACGTCCAGATGCGCCCCGAGAGCGCGCGCGACCTCGACGGCGACCGGCACGCCCCCGCGCGGCACGGCCAGGACGATCGGTCGCTCCTGCGCCAGCCCCAGCAGCTCTGCCGCCAGTTCGCGGCCCGCATGGCGGCGGTCCTCGAATACCATGCCTGCATCATCGTCCTTCGGGCGCGTCGTGTCATCCGCGACGGCCCCGCGGGCGACTACGGGTTTGCCCGCAGCGCGCCCCTGTCCCGTGAGCGGCTGCTGGGACGCCTGCGGCCGTGGGGGCGTGTGGCCACGAGTGCGGCGGCGCACAGCGCTGCGGCAGCGGCCAGGAAGAAGACCGCGGGGTAGCCGGCCAGCGAGGCGGTCGCTCCGGCCAGTGGGCCGCCCAGCCCCACGCCGATGTCGAAGAAGGCCGTGAACGCGCCGAGCGCCGAGCCGCGGCGATCGTCGCCGACGTCGCCGACGACCATCAGCGCCAGCGAGGGAAACAGCATCGAGAAGCCGACACCGACCACGACGGCGCCGGCGAGCGCGACGGGGAGCGACATCGCGAGCGCGATGATCGTCAATCCCAGCGCCTCGAGCAGTCCCGCCGCGGTGGCCGTGCGCCGAGCGCCGGCGCGGTCGGGTACGCGGCTGAGGATCAGTCGGCTGGCGAACACCGCGACCGCGAAGGCCGTGAACACCGTCGCGCCGCCGCCGATCCCGCGTGCATGCAGGTGCAGCACCACAAAGCCGGCGAGTGCCGCGTAGCCGATGTTGGCGAGCGCGAGCGCGATCCCCGGGCGACGGGCCGAGCGGGGGAAGAACGCGAACGGCGCCGGTGCGCCGAGGACGCTCGCGCGCGCAGGCTCGGGCAGGCGCGCGGCGATCGCCGCGCCGGCGAGCGGGAGCGCCGCGGTCAACGCCCAGACGGCGTCGTAGCCGACGTTCGCGCGAAGCAGCTCTCCCGCGACCGGCCCGAGCGACAGCCCGCCCCACACGGCCAGTCCGAACAGTCCGAGCGCAAGGCCGCGGCGATCCTCCGGCGCGAGGTCCACCGCCCAGGTGGCGCCCGCGGTATAGACGGCGCCCTCGCCGGCGCCCACCACCAGCCTCGCGGCCACGAGCGAGGGGACGCTGCCCGAGAGCAGGTACAGCGCGCCGCCGAGCGCCATAGCGAGCGCGCCGGCGATGAGTACGACACGCCGTCCGTGCCTGTCGGCCTGACGCCCGGCGAGCGGCCGGCAGACGACCGCGGTGATCGCGAAGGCGCCCACGACGATGCCCACGGCGAGGTCGCTCGCGCCGAGCGGGCCGCGGACGTAGGCCGGCAGAACCGGTAGCGCCGCGCCGATCGCCACGAAGGCGAGCAGCGCGGCGAAGAAGACGCCCGCCGAGGCCGCGATTCCGGGGTGGCGCTCGGCGAGTGCGCCGGGGCTGCGCCGCGACGCGGCGACGTTCGGGACCGGAGTGCTCAAGGGCGCCTATCGCGACGCTTTGAGTTTCGACCACTCCGCTTTGTGCACGCGCTTGGCCGCCTGGTAGTCGACGAGCGCCTGGGGGGAATCGACGTCGCCCAGCGTTGGATGCGGCGGCACGAGCCCCTCGGCGGCGGCGACGCCGTAGCGCTTGGCGAGCACGGCGCCGAGCGCTTTGATCTTCATCTCGCCGAAGCCGGGGAGCGCGGCCAGGTTGGTGCGCAGGGCGCGGGCGTCGGGCGCGTCTGTCCACACCCGGGCGGCGTCGCCGGCGTACTCCTCGCGCACGTGCACCGCCAGCTCGTGCACGCGCCGGGCCATCGCGGCGGGGAAGCGATGCAGCGCTGGTTTGTCGCGGAACACCGGCTCCAGGTCAGCGGTGGCCAGAGTGTCGGCATCGAGCGCGCCCAGACGCTCACGAAGCGCGAGCGGACCGGCGAAGGCCTTCTGCACGCTGACCTGCTGGTCCAGCGCGAAGCCGATCAGCAGCGCCATCGGGTCGCCGGCGATGAGCGCGTTGGCCTCGTCGGAGTCCGTGAAGTGGAGGCGATCGGGCACCGATCAATCGTATCGACGGCTCGCTCAGGCGGAGCGTGCCGAGGACTCTGCAGCGGCGAGGTAGAGCACGGCCTGCACCCGCGCGACCGCACCGACCGCCTCGTCGGGAGGCAGCAGCTCGGGATGGTGCAGGGGCCGGACGTCGAAGCCCTCGGCGCCGTCGAGGCCGACGAAGCCCATCGCGACGGGCGCGAGCGCGCCGAAGAAGGCGAAGTCATCCGAGCCGCACGAGCGCCACTCGGGCGCCGTCGCAAGGCCTGCGATCCCGAGTAGCTCGCGCGCCCTTGTCACGATCGTGCGGTCGTTCTCGAGCGCCGGCTCGCTCGGCGCCAGCTTGACGCTCGCGCGGCAGCCGTTGGCGGCCGCGACTCCAGCGACCACCTCCTCGACCATCCGGCGCAGCGTCAGGCGATCCTCGGGCCGGTGGGCGCGCAGCGCGGCGCGTGCGTGCGCGCGCGCGGGAATCACGTTCTCGGCGCTGCCACCCTCGAGCACCCCGACCGTGACAACGGCGGGGCTCAATGGATCGATCCGTCTGGACACCTGCGCATGGAGCGCGACCACGACGTGGGCGAGCGCGAGGATCGGGTCGCGCCCGTGGTGCGGGTATGCGCCGTGCGAGGGCTCTCCCTCGATCGTGATCTCGACAGAGTCATATGACGCGTTGACCACGCCCGGGTCGAGCGCGACGGTGCCCCACGGCAGTTCGGGGTGCACGTGCGCGGCGACGACGGCCACGGGCGCCGCCTGCGCGAGCTCTCCGCGGGCGAGTTGCTCGGCGCCAGAGGGGTGCACCTCCTCGCTCGGCTGGAAGATCGCGAGCAGCCCGGCGGGCAGCTCATCGCTGAGTCCGTGCGCTGCCCGCGCCAGCGCGACCAGTGCCGCCATGTGGACGTCGTGTCCGCATGCGTGCATCGTGTCGCCGCTCGCGCTGAAGGGGGCGCCGGTGCGCTCCTTGATGGGCAACCCGTCGAGCTCCGCGCGGACCCCCACGGTTGCGCGGTCGCTCGGCCCGATGAGGGCGAAGCGACCGGTCTGAGCGACCGTGTCGCATAGCACAGGCAGCTCCGCTGCGACCGCCGCGGCTGTGTGCTCCTCGGCGCCGGCCAGCTCGGGGTGGGAGTGGAGCCGATGGCGCAGCTCGACCGCCCGAGGGAGCTCCTGCTCGACGCCGTCGAGCAACCGTTGCAGCAGCTCTTCAGTAGATGGCGGCATAGCGCCGGCAGACCTCCTCGACGTCGGACCCGCTCGCCGCATCCAGCTCGGCGCGCTTGACGCTTAGGTAGGCGTCGTAGAGCAGCGGGGACATCCATCCGCGCGCCACACGGTCCTCGGCGAGCGCCTGCAGCGACTCCTCGAGCGACGCCGGCAGGCCACCGACTCCGTAGCGCTCGGCCTCCTCGGCGTCGAGCTCAGCGGGGTCGCCTTCGAGGATGGGGGGCGCGGGCAGCTCCTCACGCACGCCGGCCAGCCCCGCGCGCAGGATTGCGCCGAGAGCGAGATAGGGGTTGGCGGTCGCGTCTGCGCCGCGGTACTCCAGGCGCAGCTGGCGCTCGGGATCGCCGCCGCCGAGCGCGACGAGAGGCGGGATGCGCAGCAGCGCTTCGCGGTTGCCCTGAGCGAGGCAGACCGCGCCCGCGCTCCAGCGGTGGGGCGCCAGCCGCGCGGCCGAGACCGGGCTGGGCGCCGTCAGTGCGCTCAGAGCACGCGCGTGGCGGAGGATCCCCGCGGCGAAGCGCTCGGCCAGCTCGCTGAGGCAGGCCGGGCGCGCGGCGTCGTAGAGGAGCGACTTTCCGTCGGCGTCGAGCAGGCTCAGGTGGATGTGCACACCGTTGCCCGCTTCGGCGGGGGTGAGCAGCGGCACGAAGCTCGCTCGCATCTGCAGCCGGCGGGCGATCTCGCGCACGACCTCCCTGAGCACGACGCTGCGGTCGGCGCTGGCCAGCCCCTCGGCGGGCGCCACGGGAATCTCGAACTGGTGCGCCGCATACTCGGGAAAGAAGCGTTCGGGTGCCACGCCGGCCTGCACCAGCGCCCTCATCACCGCCGTCGCGAATGGCTCGGCCAGTCGCTGCGCCTCGAGCGAGAAGGGCAGTGCCGACGGCGACCGATCGGAGATCGGCCAGCGCAGGAGCTGGAACTCGTGCTCGAAGCTCGCCATCACACGGCCGCCGAGCTCCTGCTCGAGCTCATCCAAGGTGTCACGCAGAAAGCGCCGCGGGCAGCACTCCCACGGCCGCCCGTCGGTCTCGACGATGTCGCACAGCAGGAACTCGAGCGCGGGCTCGCCCTGATCGGCTGGCACGCGGACGTGGGTGTCGGTGTCCGGCAGCAGTCTGAGGTCGCCAATCGAACCGAACGGGTTGGGCTCGGCGACCGGCCCAAGCGGGGTGAGCGCGTGGTTCGCCGGTACCCAGCCGACGCCCTGCTCGAGTTGTGCGTCGAGCTCGGATGAGAACAGCGAGCGCCCCCGCACGATCGCGCCGAGGTCGCAGCAGACGAGCGCGACCAGGTCGCTCGCGCTCACGTCAGCGTCGCCTGGGTGACCGTGCCGTTGTCCCATGTGCCCTCGAGTAGGCCGAGCGCGCCGGCGCCCTCGCGTAGGCTCGCGGCATCCTCGGCGCAGACGACCGCGATCACTCCGCCGGCCGGCATGCTCCGCCGCTCGATGGCGGCGGCGAGACGCTCCTGCGGCTGCGCGTGCAGGCCGCCCCTGCCGAGTGAAGGGTATGTGTCGGCGATCCCGTAGAGACTTCCGCCGGGGCCGCTCAGACGACCGATCACACAGGCGAAGTGTCCGACGTCCCAATCCGGCGGCGGGCCGTCCTGGTTACCGTCGAGCAGATAGCCGAGCAGCTGCTCGACGCGCGCGCGCGACCCCCAGAGATGGCGCGTGGCAAGGTTCGCGACGAGCGACACCGGCCGCTCGAGCGCCGCGGCGCGATCGAACAGACCGCCCAGCGTCTCCACGGTCCACGGACCGCTGAAGGGGATCGCCTCACAGCGGCCGGCCGCGAGCTCGGTGACCGCTTCGACCAAGCCGGCCGCCGTCGTCCCTGAGGTGTTGGCGTCATCGATCAACGGAAGCGCCAGGCGGTAATCGCGCCGGCCCGTCTCGCCGTGGGGCAGGATCCCGTGGTCGCCGAGACGGGAGACGACGCTACCGGCCGCCAGCGCGACAGCGTCCTGGTCGAGCGTCTCGCCGTCCTGCGCCCGGACGCCGGCCGCGCGCAGCGCCAGGGCTCCGCAGAACGCTCCGCAGAGGTCGTCCCTCTGCGGCAGCTCGCGAGTGTGGAAGGCCAGCAGCGCTCGAGTCCCCGCGAGTAGCTTCATGTCCAAATGCGAGGATCCCGGCATGGAGCCAATATACGGGCCCGCCGGCCCGCTTCAGGCTCCAGACGGCCGCGGCGCGTAGCGGTGATGCAGCATCAGGGCGTTGTCGTCGGGATCGGTGAAGAAGGCCATGTGACAGACGCCCGTGTCGAACGTCTCACCGGAGAACTGCACCCCGCGTGCCTCGAGCTCCGCGCGCGCCGCCTCGACATCCTCGACGTGCAGCGCGATCGCGTTGCGGCTGACGTGGTGCTCGAGTCCCATGGCCTGCGGGTGGAAGATGCTCAGCGTCAGGTTGTCGATCTCGAACTCGGCGTAGTTGCGAGCCTCGAGGTAGACCGATCGCAGCAGTCCGAGAGTCCTACCGTAAAAGTCCATCGCCGCCTGTAGGTCGCGCGTTGGAACGCCCACGAAGTCGACGCGCGTGACGGTTGCTGGGGCGCTGCTCATGGTGCTGCTCCCTTCGTCGCGGTCAGCGCAAAGCGGCTGCTGTGGCGCTTGGATTCTAGGGCTCGGGCGCGAAGTCGCATGCGCCCGCCGCGAGCGCGTACGCTTGCAGGACGACGACGCCTCGCCGAGCGAAAGGACGTGCCCCTCGATGAGCTGGGACTTCTCCACCGACCCCGACTACCAGGAGCAGCTCGAGTGGATGGCCGAGTTCGTCCGTCGCGAGATCTGGCCGCTCGAGACGATCTGGCCGGAGCTCGGGCTCGAGGGCCTCGACAAGGCGATCGCCCCGTTGCAGGACCAGGTCAAGGCACGCGGCCTGTGGGCGACGCACCTGCCGCCGGAGCTCGGTGGACAGGGCATGGGACAGGTCCGGCTGGGGCTGATGCACGAGGTCCTCGGCACCTCGCCGATCGCCCCCCTTGCATTCGGCAACGCCGCGCCGGACTCCGGCAACTCGGAGATCCTCGCCATGGCCGGCACGCCCGAGCAGAAGGAGCGCTGGCTGACACCCCTCCTCGCGGGTGATCTGCGCAGCGCGTTCAGCATGACCGAGCCGCACACGTCGGGGTCCGATCCCACCCAACTGCAGACACGGGCCGTTCGCGACGGCGACGGCTGGGTGATCGACGGTCACAAGTGGTTCTCCTCCAACGGATCGATCGCCGACTTCCTCATCGTCATGGCGGTGAGCAGTCCTGAGGCCCGTCCCTCTCAGCGGGCATCGATGTTCATCGTCCCCGTCGAGACGCCCGGTGTGGAGATCCTCCGCGACGTGCCCACCATGGAGCACCCCTGGGAGCAGTTCGGCGGCTA
This sequence comes from Solirubrobacteraceae bacterium, assembly GCA_017882445.1. GTDB lineage: Bacteria > Actinomycetota > Thermoleophilia > Solirubrobacterales > Solirubrobacteraceae > Palsa-744. Next base: position 5,656 of record JADGPK010000025.1, on the reverse strand, counting down.
CGGCGGACACTCGGAGATCACCTACAACAGCGTCCGCGTGCCCGGAGAGGCCCTGCTCGGCGGCGAGGGCGAGGGGTTCGTACTGGCACAGCAGCGCCTCGGCCCGGGACGCATCCACCACTGCATGCGCTGGCTGGGTGTAGCGCGCCGCGCCTTCGACATGATGTGCGAGCGGGCGACCTACCGGTACGCGCACGGCTCGGTGCTCGCGCAGAAGCAGACGGTCCAGAACTGGATCGCCGACAGCGCAGCCGAGATGCAGGCGGCACGCCTCATGACCCTGCATGCCGCGTGGGTGATGGATACCGAGGGCGCCCGCGCCGCCCGCACCGACGTGGCCCTGATCAAGTTCTACGGCGCCAAGGTCCTGCACGACGTCGTCGACAGGGCGCTCCAGGTCCATGGCTCGCTGGGCTACTCCACCGACCTGCCGCTCGAGCAGATGTACCGTTCTGCGCGAGCTGCCCGCATCTACGACGGGCCCGACGAGGTCCACCGCCAGACGGTCGCACGGCACATCCTGAACGGCTATCAGGCGCCCGCCGCGGAAGTACCGAGCGAGCACCTGCCCACCCGCCGCGAGCAGGCGCGTGAGCGCTTCGCCCACATCCTGGACGCTGTCACCGCCAACGACTAGTAGACGCCGCCCGAGATGGCGTTCTAGGCTGAGCAGATGGCGGCCGATGCCAAGCAGCTGCGCGCTCGCTTCGATCCCGCGGCGTTTCAGAGCTTTCGTTTCCTCGCCCGGGAGCTCGACGCGCAGGGACGCGTGACGCTCCGCTACGCGCTCGACGATGAGATCTCCTTCGTCGAGGAGCTCGACCTGCCGATCGACGGCGAGCTGAGCGACGCCGAGCGCGAGCGCGTGGATGGGCTGCTCTCCCTGCTGCATTGGGTGGCCGGGGTGAGCTACTTCAAGGTGGCGGCGCCGCCGCGGGTCAGCTGCGAGACCGGCGCGCCCACCCCCGCTGTCGCGGCGCTCCTGGAGGCGCTCTACTCCGAGGGTCTCGGCGAGTTCGCCTACACCAACGGCCTCGCGCGGCTGCCACGACCCAGGTTCCCCACGGGGGGCCGAGTGGCGCGCGCCGGCGTCTCGGAGGAGCAGGGCGAGATCGGCCGAGTGCTCGTGCCCGTGGGCGGCGGCAAGGACTCGGCGGTGGCCCTCGAGATCGTGCGCCGGTCTCCTCGTGAGACAGCGCTCTTCTCGATCGGCAATGCTCCGCCGATCGCCCGCACGGTGGCGATCGCCCGCCTTCCCCAGCTGCTCGTCCAGCGCCGTCTGGACCCGCGGCTCGAGGCGCTCAATCGGGCCGGCGCTCTCAACGGCCACGTTCCGATCACGGCGATCGTCTCGTGCGTCGCGCTGCTCACCGCCGCGCTGCGCGGATTCGACGCGGTCGCGATGGCCAACGAGCGCTCCGCGTCCAGCGGCAACGTCGCCTGGGACGGGATCGAGGTGAATCACCAGTTCAGCAAGGGCCTGCGCGCTGAGAGGCTGCTGAGCGCAGCGGTCGCCGAGGTTCAGAACGGCGTGAGCGTGTTCTCGGTCCTGCGCCCCGCCTCAGAGCTCGCCATCGCGCGCGCGTTTGCGCGCATGGACCGCTACCACGGCGCGTTCACGAGCTGCAACGCGATCTTTCGCATCGATCCCGCGCTCCGAGCCGCCTCGTGGTGCTGCGACTGCCCCAAGTGCAGGTTCGTGTTCCTCGCGCTCGCGCCCTTCAGCGCCCCCGAGCATCTGCGCGAGATCTTCGGTCGCGACCTGCTCGACGACGAGCGCCAGTTCGCGGGGTTCGCGCTGCTGACCGCCACGGGTGGGCACAAGCCGTTCGAGTGCGTCGGCGAGGAGCAGGAGAGCCTCGCTGCGATCCGCCTGCTCGCCGAGGATCCGCGTTGGAGCTCCCACAGCGTGCTGCGACGTCTGGTGGCCGAGGTGCTCGCGCGGTATCCGGCGACCGCGGGCGATCCTGAGGAGGTGCTCGCGCTCAGCGCCGATCACGACGTCCCCGCGGCCCTGATGGGTGATGTCCGTGCGGTTCTCGGAGCTTGACGGCGCCAGGGTGGGGGTGTGGGGGGCCGGCCGGGAGGTCGGCTCCTTCGCCGACCAGCTGGCGCGGCGCCTGCCCTCGGCGCGGATCGTCGCAGCCGCGTTTGACACGCCTCCGACAGCCGAGGCCCGCGCCTCGCTGAGGACGCCCGCTGCTCGCATCTTGAGCGCCGAGAACGCCGTTGCCGGACTCTCAGACTGCGAGGTCATCGTGCGTTCGCCCGGGGTGTCCGCGCACCGGCCCGAGCTGCGCGCCCTGCGCGCCGCGGGCATACCCGTGACGACCGCGACGGCGCTGTGGCTCGCCGAGCGTGGGGGGAGCGGGGTGATCGGTGTCACCGGCACCAAGGGCAAGAGCACGACCGCCGCGCTCGCGTCCCACATCGCAGGCGCCGCCGGGCTGACGGTGCACCTGGCGGGCAACATCGGCGTCCCGGCGCTCGACCTGCTCGACCGCGAGCCCGCGGAGCTCACCGTGCTCGAGCTCTCCAGCTACCAGATCGCCGACCTGCAGAACGGCCCGGAGGTGGCGCTGGTCACAAATCTGTTCCGCGAGCACACCGATTGGCACGGCTCGGAGGAGGTCTACCGCACGGACAAGCTGCGCGTACTCGACCTGCCGGGCGTGCGCGCCGCTGTGATCAACGCCCGCGACGAGGGCCTGACGGCCGTCGACCCCGATGTCGAGGTCACTCGCTACGGTCAGCCCGACGGTTGGGATGCGGACGCCCGCGGGATCGTGCTGAGGGGCGAGCTCGTGATGGCGAGCGCGCAGCTGCCGCTGCGCGGCGAACACAACGCGCTGAACATCTGCGGTGCGCTCACCGCGCTCGAGGTCATCGGCGTGACCGTGCCCGCGCTGCCCGAGGCGCTGCGCGGCTTCGGAGGACTTCCGCACCGGCTCCAGACCGTGGCCGAGGACGATGGGCTCACATGGGTCGACGACAGCATCTCCACGACGCCTGAGTCCGCCCTGGCGGCGCTCGCGAGCTTTCCCGGCCGCGACATCGTCCTGATCGGCGGCGGCCAGGACAGGGGTCAGGACTACGCTGAGCTCGCCCGTGCGCTGTTCGTGAGGGGCGCAGCGGTCATCGGCGTGCCGTCGACCGGCCCGCGTCTGATCGCCGCGGCGCTCGCTGCAGGCGTGCCGTCCGCGCGCGCTCTCGTCGCCGCCGACCTACCGGCAGCGACCGCGCTTGCCCGTGCGGTGGGGAGCCCGGGCAGCGTCGTCCTGCTGTCGCCGGCGGCGCCGAGCTATGACAACTACCGCAACTTCGAGGAGCGCGGCGAGCGCTTTCGCGCGCTCGCCGCCGCTCCTTAGCCGATCGCCGGCCAGCCTGGGCGCCGCGGCCGTCGCTGCTTCAGGACTACTCGGAGGGATCCTCGGGCTGCACCTGCTGGGGCACCGACGGAAGCGCGTCCTCGGGCTGCACCTGCTGGGGCACCGACGGAAGCGCGTCCTCGGGCTGCGCCTGCGGGGGCGCGGACGGAAGCGCATCGGCTTGCGCGGCCGCGGCCGCGCGGTTCTCCTCCCTGACGGCCAGCCAGATCTCCTCGCGGTAGATCGGCACGCCTCCGGGTGCCTCGATCCCGAGCCGGACCGTGTGTCCGTTGACGCCCATGACGGTCACCAGGATCTCATCGCCGATGACGACGCGCTCTCCGGGACGACGCGTCAGGATCAGCATCGGCTCCGATTATGAAGCAATCTCCAGCGGATCGGCGCTCCATCCAGCCGCTGGGCGCCGCGCCGCGAGCGCGGCCGCTCGCGCGCCAGGGGTAGAACCGGAGCAGCTAGGCGGCGTCGACGGACCTCGACCGCTCGACGGACGGCTGCGCGGGCATCGTGAAGAGCGGCGCCTGCAGCGAGGCGCCCTCGTCTGTGTTGATCACCTGGTAGCCGCGACCGTCGTGTATCAGCAGCGGGGCGCGAAGATTGGCGGTGATCTCCAGCGGGTTCGGAGCGGTCCGCACCGTCACGTAGATCAGCGCCGTCGCGGCGTCCGCGAGCCCGGTCAGCGCGAGGTCATCGGCCGCGATCTGCAGCGAGAAGGTCGAGAAGAACTGCTCGGGCCTGACGACGGGCAGCGCGAGCGCGGGGTCATCGACCGCGTGCAGCCAACGGAATCCGGTGCCCGGGTTGCGATCGATCAGCGCGTAGTGCGACCCTCCCAGGCCGATGAGGCCGGCGGGGAACTCGATCACATCTTCGTCCGCCACCTCAACCGGGCCGAAGCGGATGCTCTCGAATGTCACGGACATGATGCGCCTCTCTTTACGTTCGTCTAGTGGAGAAAATTGAGCAGGGATTCTTGAACGATCGTCGCGCCTGCCCGCAGCGCGGCCTGGTAGGCGGCCTGCTGGTTGGAGAACGCGATCGATGTCTTGGCGATGTCGGCGTCCTCGGTGTCGGACAGCGTCTTGGTGATTGCAACCTGGAGGTCTTCTATGCGGCTGGAGGCCGTCCGCAGCTGGTCGATGGCGGTTCCGGTCGTGGTCTGCAGCTGGCTCAGCATTTCGATGTTCGCGTCCAGGTTTTTCAGGTCCGTGGTGTTGAGCGCGTTCTTGCCTTCTGTTGTGCCTTCGAGCAGATGCTGGGAGATGGTGCGCAGCACGTCGAGCAGCTTGCCGTCCGCGGAGGCTTTGCCGCTGCCGAGCAGCGATGAGATGTTGGTGTTTATCGCCACCGACGCGCTCGGGCCGATCGAGCGTGCGACCGTGCCCGCGTTGCCGCTGTAGGCATCGCTTTCACCCTGCTGGTAGGGCGGGGTCGTGGTCAAGGTGCCCGAGAACACGTACTGGCCCGCATATTGCGTGTTGGCGTCCTGCTTGATCGTTTCCGTGAGCTGGGTGATTTCGTTGGCGATGCTGTTGAGGTCGCCCTGGTTGTAGGTGCCGTTGGACGCTTGCAGGGTCAGCTCGCGCACGCGCTGCAGGATGCTGCTCATGTTCGACATCGCGCTTTCCGCCGTGGTCGCCCAGGAGATGCCGTCCTGGGCGTTGGTCGCATAGGAGGTCAGCCCGTCGAGCTGGCTCTGAAGGTCGATCGCGCGGCTGGCGCCGTATGGGTTGTCGGAGGGCGCGAGGATCGTCTTGCCCGAGGACAGTTCGTTGGAGCTGCGCTCGAGCGCGCTGAGGGACGCGTTGATGTCGTTGATCGTCGAGCCCCTGATCATCGCCGGTGTGATCCGTTCGCTCATCGGCTACAGCCCCGCCGTTCCAGTGTGCTCGATCAGCAGCTCGAGCATGCTGTCCATCGCGGTCAGCGTGCGGGCCGATGCCTGGTAGCCGCGCTGGAAGCTGATCAGGTTCGTCATTTCTTCGTCGAGCGAGACGCCCGAGACGCTCTGGCGCTGGTTGTCGATCGCCGTCACGGTCATCTGAACGTTGGCCTGTTCATCGTGGGCGGTCCTCACCGTGCTGCCAACCTGCTCCACGAGCGTGGAATAGCTCTGGTCGGCCAGGCCGCCGCGCAGTCCCGCGATGGCCAGGGCCACGTCGTTTCCGCCGGGTTCACCGGCCGAGCTGGAGGTCTGGACCTGTGACGATGTCACGGCCACCGCGAGCGTGGCGGCGGTGGCACCGGAGAAGAACGGCGTCGCTGTGTGC
>JADGPK010000233.1 GCA_017882445.1 Solirubrobacteraceae bacterium | reverse complement strand
CGCTGAGGTGCACCTGCGCGCAGGTGGCCACACGGCCCTCCTTTTCGATGCCGCAGGCGATACCGATGCCGACGCCGGGTCTCGCGTGCGCGCGCGCGACGCTCCAGCGGGCACGCTCCGCGACCGTGCGCAGCACCTCGGCGAGGCGCTCGTCGGCAACGTTGCGGAGACGCATCTCCAGCGGGTCGAGATCGAGGGCATGGGCGAGCTCGTCGATGTGCGACTCGCGCGCGAAGTTGTTTGCCGTAGATGCCAACGCACGGTAGGGGCCCTGAGGGAGCGGCGAGTCGGCCGGCTGGAAGGCGAGGCGCTTATTGGCGATCGAGTACGGCGGCGCCAGGCCGAATGCGCCGGAGTTCACGTTGAGGAAATCCCACGCGGTGATCGTGCCCTCGCGGGTGGCGCCGCTGCGGACATCGATCACAGCCGCCGGGCGCATGAACGTGTGGCGGAACTCCTCCTCGCGGCTGAGCACGACCCTGACCGGCGCCCCCGCGGCGCGCGCGAGCCGAGCTGCGGCGATTGCCTCCGCCTCGGTGTGCTTAGAGCCGAAGCCGCCACCGAAATCGGGCACGATCACGCGCACCTGCTCCTCGGCCACACCGAGCGCGGCCGCGAGCTCGTAGCGGACAAAGAAAGGCTGCTGCGTCCCGGTCCATACCGTCAGGCGCTCCCCCCGCCATTCGGCAAGGGCGACCCTTGTCTCAAGCGCGACGTGGGCGATATACGGGGTAGCGTAGGTCGCCTGCAGACGCTCGTCGGCGGTGGCGAGCGCGGCCTCGATGTCGCCCTCGGCGTGGCTGCTCGCCCCTTGCCAGCCGAGCACCTCCACAGGGTGATCGCGCAGGTACGCCGCGAGTTCCTCCTCGCTCGGCTGTGGCAAGCAGCTCCAGTCCGCGTCGATCGCCGCGAGTGCCCGCGTGGCGGTGGCAAGGTCGGCGCCAGCCACCGCAACGAGATCGTCCTCGTGCACGACGGTCACGCCCTCCATAGCCGCGGCTAGGGCGACGTTCACCGCCTGGAGCTTTGCGCCATACGCGGGTGCTCGCAGCACTACGCCGTGCAGCATTCCTGGGCGACTGAGATCCGACGGGTAGCGATGCTCACCGGAAACGAGCGCACGCCCAGTCGCGCGTTGCGCCGGATGACCCGCCTGGCGCCAGGCCCGCGGCGGTGTTCGCGGCGCTCCCGGCGATGCGCTCGCCAGGCGACGCTGGCCACGCACGAGCTCCCCGTAGCGGATCGTCCTTCCGCTGCCGCGGAGTTCGCCAGCCCGGACCTCGAGATCCCCGCGCGACAGGGAAAGTCGCTCGGATCCCACTCCGATCAGGAGCTCGCGCGCGGCAGCCGCCACCGTGGCGAGGTCCTCCCCGGCGTCAGGAAGGGAGCGGCTGCCGAACGTACCCGGGTCAGACGGGCACAGGTCCGTGTCACCCATCACCAGGCGCACAGCCCCAGGCCTCACTCGCAGCTCCTCCGCCACGATGAGTGAAAGCGCCGTGCGGTTGTCCTGGCCCATGTCGATCTTGCCCGTGAACGCGGTGACAATCCCATCCGCGGCGACGTGCAGCCATGCGCCGCCCTGGGGGCGAAATCCCGCCGGCTGCCTTCCGCCTGATCGGGCGCCGGGGGCGAGCACGACGACGAGCCCGTCGCCGAGCAGCTCGAAGTACTCGCGCTGTGTCGGCTCCACTCGATCCCACGGCGCCGCTGGACGAAACTCGGAGAAGCTGCCCGACGACGGATGCGACGCCTCGACCCGCTCGCGACGGCCCCCGTCAGCCGCGACGGCCGAGTCGATCTCCGACGCTTGCGCCGCACGCAGCACGGCCCGCTCGATCCGCGGATATGCGCAGCAGCGGCACACGTTTCCTGCGAGTGCAGCGCGAACCTGCGCCGAGGTCGGCTTCGCATTCTGAGTGAGCAGCGCGGTCGCAGCGAGGAGCATCCCCGGTGTGCAGTAACCGCACTGGACCGCTCCCTCGGCGAGAAACGCCTCCTGCAGCGCGCTCAACTGCTCACCCTCGGCAAGCCCGGCCACAGTCGTGACCGAGCGACCGACGGCGTCGCTAGCGGAGGTCACACACGCGCGCACAGGCAAGCCGTCGAGCAGCACCGTGCAGGCACCGCACGCTCCCTCCCCGCACGCGGGCTTAGCACCGGTCACATCGAGCTCCTCGCGCAGCACCGCAAGCAGCGAGCGCCCGCCCGCGACGCTCGCATGACGCTCCTGACCATCCACCGTGAGCCGTCCACGTGGGAGCCCCCCTGAAGGGCTGGTCGTGGTCTGCGACGAGCTGTCCTCACTGGTGCTCATGACCTTGTGCCCTAATCCGAGGCTTCCTGCAGCAGCCGTCCGGCGGACGCGTGCGAGAGCCTCTCGCGATCACCGTGCTGAGTGGCGCGTTCAGCTTACGCCGCCTCCCTCGCTGGCGCTGCATCGGCAGTACGCGAGCCCTCTCGTCGCCCTGCGACTGCACACCTGTTTCCGGCCGCAAGCGCGAGTCGGCCAATGGA
>JADGPK010000232.1 GCA_017882445.1 Solirubrobacteraceae bacterium | reverse complement strand
AGAGCGCACGCGCTGTGAGGCCGGGACCGCGTCATGACCTGTTGGCCTTGTGACCATGTAGGGAGTATCGGTAAATGAGCCCAGAATGTCAAGTTTTACGACAAGAAAACTTGACACTGATGGTTGACAAACGGATGTACGGCGAGCCCTTCGACGTCACCTGCAACATCTGCGGCGAGCCGCTGCTCCCCAACCTGAGCCAGGCGGACGTGGACGGCTGCCTGTGGATCTGCATCAACCCGGACTGCCCGGAGCTGTGCGCCGGGGAGCTCGAGACCGAGGATCTGGTGGAGGGCGGCGGCGCAGCCGCTCCGCCGCTTGCGGGCTCGCGCGAGCGGGCGCAGGCCGATCTCGCGTTGCTCCGCCGTCAGGTGCGCGAGCTGCGGCGGCGCTCCGCTCTAGCCGCCGCCGCGGCCGCTCAGCTGAGTCTCGCGCTCGCCGTCTCCTACCGCAGTGACGACTACGACGAGGCTCAGGGCACCCAGCGCCTCCTCGCCGCCGCGGCGGCCCTCTGCGGCGCCGCTCGCCACGCCGCCGCCGACGCGGAGGAGTGCCTCGCCGGCATCGACCCGGAGTTGCCGGGACTGCTCACCTCGGGCGAGCTCTAGCCACTCGCGATCATCCTCAGCTGGGTTCACGTTCGCGTCGCGCCATTGACCCGGCGGCGGCCTCGTCGCATACTCAGCGAGTCACCCCCGCGAGCAGGACTCGCGGGCCCCCCGGGGTTGCGACCCCGGGGGTTTCTTCGTTTCAGGGGCCAATGTGAACCGTGTGGTTTACCTTGTTGACGGGTTCAACCTCTACCATTCGCTGCGCGAGGCGGAGCGCGCCCGTGGTCGCGCCTTGCGCTGGCTCGACCTCACCGCGCTCTGTTCGTCATTGGTGCACGCCCTGCCGGGGCGCTGTGAAGTGGCCGGTATCGTGTACTTCAGCGCTTTGGCCCGTCACATGGAGGCTAGTCGGCCCGGTACCGTTGCCAGGCATTTGCGCTATCTCGATGCGCTCCAGGCTACGGGTGTCGAGACCATCCTCAGTCAGTTCAAGCGACGGCAGGTGCGCTGCCCGTACTGCGGTCGCGTTCGGGACCGCTGGGAAGAGAAGCAGACCGATGTCGGAATCGCCGTGCGACTCATGAAACTGGCCGCCGCCGGCACGTGTGATCGCGTTCTCGTGGTGTCGGGCGACACCGACCTTGTGCCGGCGATCAGTGAGGCCCGGTCGACTTGGACGGCACGCATCGGCGTCGCGTTCCCGGCCCGGAGGGCCAACGCTCAGCTCCGTGCCGTCGCGGACTGGACCATCAACCTCGACGCGGGTACATACGCGCGGCATCAGTTCCCGAGCGTTGTCACGGGCAAGGATGGGGCGGTGATCCGTCGGCCGAACGGCTGGTAACGTCGACGGCTGCCTGTGGATCTGCATCGACCCGGACTGCCCGGAGCTGTGCGCCGATAGGACGCTCACCATCCGGATGACGAGCTACGCTCGGCATCAGCTCCCTGATCGATAGCGGCGACGACATGAGGCAGCGCGTCGGCCCTCTTTGCCCAACGTCTACCATGGGCGGCCATCGTCACTCTTGAGCCGCCGCGATTCGGTTGCACGTGCGCGGCATCGGGGTACACTGTGGGCAATCCTCCCCGCCGTCCGGGTTCGCCCGCACAGGCGGGGCTTTTTGTTGCGCTCTTCGTGCCGCGCCCGTGAGCAGCTCGGTGTCGCAAGCGTCGTCGTCTTCCTGGACTATCAGAACGTCTATCACCGCGCTCGCGATGCGTTCTGCTCTCCCCCTGCTTCAGCGAGCCAGGGCCAGGTCGATCCACTTGCTCTCGGCCGTTTGCTCGCAGGCCGTGTCCCCGGCGGCTGCCTCACGGGCGTGCGTGTCTATCGCGGCCGCCCCAGTCAGCGTCGCGACTCACGGTCCCACGCCGCGTGTCGGCGGCAGACGGCCCGGCAGGTTGGTCGCGGCGGCGGCCTCGTTGTGGTGCTGTCGCGCGAGTTGCGCTATCCACCCGACTGGCCGAGGCGACCCGCTGAGGAGAAGGGAATCGACGTGGCGCTCGCCGTCGACTTCGTCATGATGATCGCCCGCTGTGAATGCGACAAGGGCATCCTGTTCTCCAGCGACACGGACCTGGTTCCGGCATTGGAGGCGGTCCTGGCGCTGCGGCCCGGTGATCCGGCGGCGTGCGAAGTGGCCGCGTGGGCTGCCCCCGGCGTGCGCCCGCACTCGCTCTCAGTGCGCGGTGCGAGGATCCGGCGCCACCTGCTTTCGGAAGCGGACTACCGCTCCGTCGCGGATCTCACGGACTACACTCGCACCGAGTGACCGCAGGAGTCGCCGCGTCACCGCGACGTGTGGAGCTCTCCACGCGTGAGGTCCTTGCCCGCACCTGCGACTCCCGCGGCGAGCCCATGCTCCCCAACCTGAGCCAGGCGGACGCGGACGGCTGCCTGTGGATCTGCATCGACCCGGACTGCCCGGAGCTGTGCGCCGGGGAGCTCGAGACCGAGGACCTGG
>JADGPK010000231.1 GCA_017882445.1 Solirubrobacteraceae bacterium | reverse complement strand
GCCGCGCGCGCACGACCACCCCCGGCCGCTTCGCCCGCACCGTGATCTTCCTGAACTTGCCGTCGAGCTTCCCGTTCGTCGACCGGTAGCCGAGCAGGTCGGTGACGTGATAGGTATCGAGAAACAGCACGAACAGCCGGTTGCGGGCATCGGCGGCCTGCTCGTTCGCTTCGCGGAGGCTGCGCGGTTCCACGCGCTCGCTCGGGAGGCTGCCGGCCCCGACGGAGACGTGCTCGAAGGTCTCGATCACCTGCGGGACGCCGTCCTCGAGGACCTCGAAGTCGTCCTTGGTTCCGGCTGGCGCCTTGCGGCCCTGCCTCGAGATGGGCGGGCACTACCTGCGGGACCGTACGGAATTGTAGGGGGGCGATGGAAACGCCGGCATGCGAAGCCCGGTCCGCGCCATTGCCCTACCCGACCCCATGTGTCCGCGGGCGAGCCGCCGCCGGGCAGCGGTCGTTTGACGGGGGGCTTGGCGAACGCTATGCTCGCGGGCGCGGCGTCGGGTGGAAACTGCGGTGGATCGGGATCGGACCCGAGAGGGGGATCTTGGTCGGAACGTCCATCGGCCCGTATCTGGTACTGGAGCGGCTGGGTGCCGGCGGCATGGGCGAGGTGTTTCTCGCCTTCGACACGCGGCTCAACCGCAAGGTCGCGATCAAGAGTCTCACCGACACTTCACTCAGTACCCCCGAGTCGCGCGAGCGCCTCCTGCGCGAAGCGCGGGCTGCGGCCAAGCTCGGCCACCCCAACATCGCGGGGATCCACGACATCCTCGATTCAGGCGAGCGTCCCTGTATCGTCATGGAGTTCGTGCAGGGCGAGAGCCTGTCTGCCCGAATCGGCCGCGGTCCCATCGCGCTGGCCCAGGCGCTGTCGATCGGCATCCAGCTCGCCGACGCGCTGGCGCATGCGCACGCCGCCGGCGTGATCCACCGGGACCTGAAGCCCGGCAACGTGGTGTTGACACCTGATGGGGTCGCGAAGGTGCTGGACTTCGGGCTCGCGAAGATCCACGACCTCGAGCCCCCCGCGTCGCGCTCCGATCAGCTGACCCGGGAGGTCGTCATCTCGCAGGCTGGCAGGGTGGCCGGAACGCCTGCCTACATGGCGCCCGAGCAGTTCCTCGGTCGTCCGGCGACGCCGCAGACCGATGTGTACGGTCTGGGCGTGCTGCTGTTCGAAGTGCTTTCGGGGCGCCGGCCGTACCAGGCGCCCGACTTCGTCGCGCTGGTGCTGGAGATCGCGTCCGAGCCAACGCCCTCGGTTAAAGCGGTCGAGCCGTCGGTACCATCGGAGGTGAGCCGCATCGTCGCCAGGGCGATGGCGAAAGATCCGGGCGATCGATACGAGTCTGCCGCGGCGCTCGCGCAGGACTTGCGGCACGCGCAGAGCACCCTGTGCGAGGGTGAGACGCGTGGATTGGAGTTGCCTTCGTCGCGATCGAGTCGCAGCGGATCGATGGCTGCCATCCAGCCGCGGCCGCGTCGGCGGGCGCTGATGGTGGCGGCGAGCGTCGCCGTCATTCTTGGCACCATCGCGCTGGGGATGTGGCTTCGAAGCCGGACGCCGCCGGCGACCAGTGAGAGCCAGGCGCAGATTGTCCTCGTGCTCCCCATGGCGAACCTCAGCGGAGACGCGTTGCGCGACTACATCGGCGTGGGCATCTCGGAGCTGGTGCTCGCGTCGCTGTCGGAGGTCAAGGGCATCACCGTCATCAGGGGCAGCGGCTCGGGCAAAGATCTGACACGGGCGGAGGACTCGAAAAAGCTCGCGCGCGAGCAGGGCGCGACGCTCCTCTTCGGCGGCAGCGTGCTGGAGGCTGCCGACTATGTACGTTTTGTAGCGACACTCGTCAAGAGCGACGGCACCGTTGTGTGGGCCAAGCAGTTCGAAGGCCCGGCATCGGACCTCTTTGCGCTCCCGCGGGGCGTTGCCGACGAACTGGTCAAGGTCCTCAATGTCAGCGTCACGCCCGAGGCACGAGGGTGGATCGCGAAGGCGCCGGCCGCGAGCGTCGACGCCTATGCGGACTACTCGCTCGGCCGGGCGCTGCTCGATCGGCGCGACGTGCCCGGGAACGTCGACAAGGCGATCGAGGCCCTGGAGCGGGCCGTGAGGAAAGACGCCACGCTCGCGCTGGCGCACGCCGCGCTCGGCGATGCGTTTCTCGCGCGATTCAAGGACACCAACGACGCCAGTTGGATGGCGCGCGCGGTCCGGTCGACGGAGGAGGCCCTCAGACTCGAACCTGACAGCCCGAGAATCCAGGTGTCGCTCGCCGGCGTGCTGCTGGCAAGCGGCCGGATCGACCAGGCCGCCGCGATGGTGCGCAAGGCCATCGCGATCCGACCCAACGACGACGAGTCGCACCGGCTGCTGGCTCGGATACTCGAACAGCAGGGCCAGGCTGACGCAGCGGTCGGTGAGTTGCGTCAAGCCATTGCCATCCGGCCCGAATACTGGTCGAATTACTCTGCTCTCGGTGCATTCTTCTTTCGTGCCGGCCGATATCGCGACGC
>JADGPK010000068.1 GCA_017882445.1 Solirubrobacteraceae bacterium | reverse complement strand
GCCAGCCAGCGGGACCACTCGAAACCCCGCGAGCGGCCGCGATCCGCAGACACGACCGGCTCGGCGGCCTCATCCACGAGTACAGCGCCGCCGCCTAAAGGGTGCCCGATCGAATAATGGCACCCCACAGGTTCGGCGGCCGGTGCTAGCAGCCGTCGATGCCACATGCCTCGCCGGCAGTGACGACTGACACCGGACTGCGATTAGCCCATCCTTGGCGCAGCAGGTCCAACAGCGCATCGGGTGGCTGAGCGCCGGACGCACCCAGCGCGTGATCGATAACGAACGTCGGCACGGCCCTGATCCCGAGCTGGCTGGCCGTCTGCTCATCGTCACGGACCTGCTCGGCGTACCGTTCGCCGGCAAGCGTCTCGCTGACCTCGTCCTCGGTGAGTCCCACCTCGACGGCCATACGAGCGAGCGTCTGGTGGTCGCTGACCAGCTCGCCTTCGGTGAAGTACGCCCGCAGCAGCCGCTCCTTCATCGCGTCCTGAAGCCCGTGCTCGCCAGCGAGATGAATTATGCGATGGGCGTCGAACGTCGCGCCGCTGCGCGCAATGTCGAAACGGAACTCAACACCCTCGCTGGCCGCCACACCGGTCAGCTGTTGCTCCATCTCGCGCGCCCGCTCGATCGTGATGGCGTACTTCTCTGCGAGGCGCACAGCGCGGTCCCCCGCACGCTCGCGCGGCGCCTCGGGCTCGAGCTCAAAGCTCCGCCAGATCACCCGCACCTCGCCTCGATGCTCGAACCGGGCCAACGCGGCCTCGAAGCGGCGCTTGCCGATGTAGCACCATGGACAGGCAATGTCAGACCAGATCTCGACGTCCACAGAACACCCTTCGTTGAGCAGGCAACTACCCCGAGTATAGGCGGCCACCAACGAGCGCAAGAACTCACGGTGGTGCGACTCGCGGGATGCGCGAGACGCTTGTCCTTGCCGGCGCAGAAGCTTCCGCGCGAGGACTACCGTATGGGAGCATGACCGGCGTCACGGGCTCGGGAGACGCGAGGACGAAGGTGGCCGTGCTCGACGACTTCCAGGATGTCGCGCGCACGATGGGCCCGTGGTCGCGGCTCGGCGATCGCGCGGACGTCACGGCGTTCACTGTGACCATCGCGGGAGAGGATGCCCTGGCGGCCGCGCTCGAGCCGTTCGAGGTGATCGTCGCGATGCGCGAGCGCACGGCGTTTCCGCGCTCGCTTCTCCAGCGCCTGCCTAACCTGCGCCTGCTCGTCACCACAGGGATGGTCAACGCCGCGGTCGATCTCGATGCGCTGCGCGACCGGGGGGTGACGGTGTGCGGGACCGGTGGCTCGCCGGCGTCTACGCTGGAGTTGACCTGGGCCCTGCTGTTGGCGGTGTCCCGGCATCTGTGCGAGGAGGACCGTTCCGTGCGCGAGGGTGGGTGGCAGCACACGATCGGGTCGGAGCTCGCGGGACGCACCCTCGGTCTCGTCGGCCTCGGCCGGATCGGGAGCCTGATGGTGCCCATCGCTCGCGCGTTCGGCATGGACGTGATCGCGTGGAGTCAGCATCTGAGCGCCGCGGACGCGCGGGCGGCCGGCGCGGAGCGGGTCGGCAAGGATGAGCTCTTCGCCCGGGCGGACTTCACCTCGATCCACTACAAGCTGAGCGAGCGGTCGGTTGGCATCGTGGGAGCCGCCGAGCTCGGTCGGATGAAGCGGACGGCCTTCCTCGTCAATACCTCGCGCGGCCCGCTGGTCGACCTCGACGCGCTGCTCGCGGCGCTCCGCGAGGGCCGGATCGCCGGCGCCGGACTGGACGTCTACGACGAGGAGCCGCTGCCACCCGATCACCCGCTGCGCTCGGCCCCGCGGACGGTCCTCAGCCCGCACATCGGGTACGTCGCGACCGGCGCGTACGAGCGCTGGTGGCATGAGGTGGGCGAGGACGTCGAGGCGTTCCTCGGGGGCGATCCGATACGCGTAATCGACGCGGACGCGCCGGTGCCGCGCTGAGCACGAGGAGCGCGAGGGTCACAGTCGCGCGGGCTGCGCAGCGCCACACCCGACATCGCTTCGATGGTCGAGCTGAGCGACCGCGAGCGGCAGGCCCTCACGCTGCTGAGCGCCCGCGCCGCGAGCCGCGAGGTCGGCCGTGCGCTTCACCTCGGCGGTGTTAGCATCGGCGGACTACCGCGATCTACCGCAAGCTCGGCGTGTGAAACCGGACCGAGGTGCGTGGCGCGTCGCCAAGGGAGCCATAGGATGATCTGCCCATGCGAGCTGTAGCTATCACCGAGGCTGGGGATCTCGATGTCCTGACGGTAATCGACCGCCCTGTGCGCGACGCGAGTCGGGGCGAGGTCCGCGTTGCAGTGAAGGCCGCCGCGGTCAACCCGACCGACATCGGCCTGCGCCAATACGGCATCGAGGGCATACCGGCGCCGTGGGTGCCGGGCATGGATGCTGCCGGCGTTGTCGAGTCAGTCGGCGACGGAGTCGACCGGCTGACGGTGGGCGAGCGGGTGATGGCCGCGGTGAGCCCCCGGCGTCCGGAGGGTGGCGCACAGGCCGAGCTGTTGGTGGCGCCGGCCGCCTCGGTCGTGCCGATCCCCGAGGGCGCGACGTTCCAGCAGGCATCGACGCTACCGATGAACGGGCTGACTGCCAAGCTCGGGCTCGAGCTGCTCGATCTGAGGGCGGGCCAGGCCCTCGCGGTCACCGGCGGCGCTGGCCTGCTGGCCTCCTACGTGATCGCGCTCGCCAGGGCGGGCGGGCTACACGTGATCGCCGACGCCAAGCCCGATGACGAGGCGCTCGTACGCAGCTTCGGAACTAACGCGGTCGTCCCGCGTGGAGAGGGCTTCGTGCGTGCTGTCCGCGAGGTTGTCCCCGGCGGCGTCGACGGTCTCTTCGACACGGCGTTGCTGGGCCGCGCCGCCTTCGCCGCTATCCGCGACGGCGGCGCGATGGCCGTCGTGCGCGGCTGGGATGACAGCCCTACCGAACGCGACATCCAGATCCACCAGGTGGCAGTCCGCACTGTCCTCGAGCGCACCGACTGGCTCGATGACCTGCGCGAAATGGCCTCCGACGGACGCATAGCGCTGCGCGTCGCCGCCGAGTACCCGCCCGAGCGGGCCGCCGATGCCCAACGCGCCATGAACGCCGGCGGCCTGCGCGGACGGGCGGTCATCGTCTTCTGAGGTATAGGGCACAAGAGATCCCGTAGGCGACCTAGCCTGCCTATCATCCGCGCGTCAGCAAGAGGTCTGGCAACCATCCGGCTGCCAAGAAAGCCAGGAGGCAACCTATGCAATACGTGAACGTCGGCGCGACAGGCCTGCGGGTTTCGCGCGTCTGCCTGGGCATGATGAGCTTCGGCAACGACAGCGACAGGCCGTGGGTGCTCGACGAGGACGCCGCCGAGCCGATCGTACGGGCAGCCGTAGAGGGCGGCATCAACTTCTTCGACACGGCCGATGCCTACTCCGGGGGCGCGAGCGAGATCGCCACTGGTCGCCTGCTTGGCAAGCTCTTCACGCGCGAGGAGGTCGTCGTCGCCACGAAGGTGTTCATGCCGATGACTCCTGGAGAGAACGGCGGCGGCTTGTCTCGCAAGCACGTTCTCAGTGCGATCGACGCCTCGCTGAAGCGCCTGGGTATGGACTACGTCGACCTCTATCAGATCCATCGCTGGGACAGCCGCACGCCGATCGCGGAGACGATGGAGGCTCTGCACGACATCGTGCGCGCCGGTAAGGCCCGCTACATCGGCGCCAGCAGCATGTTCGCCTGGCAGTTCGCCAAGGCCCAGCATGTCGCCGAGCGCAACGGCTGGACTCGTTTCGTCTCCATGCAGAACCATTACAACCTCATCTACCGCGAGGAGGAGCGGGAGATGATCCCGCAGTGCATCGAGGAGGGGATCGGCGTGATCCCGTGGAGCCCGCTCGCCCGGGGTGTGCTGGCGGGCACCCGCACTCGCGAGGGCGCTCGCCAAACGACGCGCGCCGACAGCGACCAGTTCACCGACTACCTCTACAGCCAGCCGACCGACTTCGACGTGGTCGAGCGGGTGGCCGAGGTCGCGGCCGAGCTCGACGTGTCCCCCGCGCAGGTTGCCCTCGCCTGGCTGCTGCACAAGCGGGGAGTGACCGCGCCGATCGTGGGAGCGACCAAGCCCGGCCATCTGCACGACGCACTCGCCGCCGAGCAACTGACGCTCAGCGACGAGGAGATCTCACGCTTGGAGGAGCCCTACGTGCCCCACCCGGTACTCGGGCACGGATAGGGCGCACGCGTCTCCCAAGTTCGCGGCTGGTCTCGACGGCAACCGGTGGTTCACTGACCAGACGAACAGCGTCTCAGCGCGCTTCTCGCGCATTGCGACAGCGACGGTGCCGCCGTCCGCTACGCCCGCTGTTCGTCCCTTGCGGGAGTGCGCTGGGCTGGGTGGCGGACGCTCGCTTACACGGGAGGCTGTTTCGCAAACCCCCGGTCCGTCCGCCGGGGTTAAGACACTTCTGGGCATGGCTCAGAACTTCATCGAGTGTGATCGTGAGCAGTTGTTGTTGATGTCGCCGTCGCTGCGTGAGTGGCTGGGGGAGAACCATCTGGCGTGGTTCGTGATCGACGCGGTCAAGGACATCGATCTCGCGCCGTTCTATGCGCGCTACCGCCAGGACGGGTGGGGTCGTGCGGCGTATGACCCGGCGATGATGGTCGCGATCGTGCTCTATGCCTACGCGAAGGGTCAGCGCTCCTCGCGGGGCATCGAGCGCGCGTGTGTTGAGGACGTCGCCTACCGCGTGATCGCTGCGAACCTCGCGCCCGATCACGTGACGATCAACCGCTTTCGCTCAGAGCACTCAGACGCGCTGGCCGGGCTGTTCAGCAGCGTGCTCACACTGTGCGCACGGGCTGGGATGGTCAAGGTCGCAACGATCGCCGTCGACGGCACCAAGGTCCACGCAAACGCCAGCCCTGACGCGAACGCAGACTTCGATCAGATCGCACGGGAGATCCTCAAAGAGGCCGCCGAAGTCGATGCTGCCGAGGATGAGCTCTATGGCGAGAAGCGCGGCGATGAGTTGCCCGAGCACCTCTCGACCAGCCAGGGCCGCCGAGGGTGGCTGCGCGAGGCCAAACGTCAGCTCGATGAGGAACGCGCCAAGGAAGCCAAGCCGATCCCCCGTTCTCGTCCCGCGCGGTTGAAAGAGGCAAAGCGCCGCCTTGAGCAGGAGCTGTGGGTGGAGTCGCGAGCGAACGCCGCCTATGAGGACTACCGGGTGCACGGGCGCGACACGAAGGGCCGAAGGCTCGGCGCATCACCGACTCCCTACACACCGCCCGAGGTTCCGCAGGGAAAGATGAACCTGACCGACCCCGACTCGCGGATGTTGAAGGCCTCGCGCGGCTACCTCCAGGGCTATAACGCCCAAGCCGCCGTCAACGAGGAGCAGATCGTGATTGCTGGCGAGGTCACGGTCGACCCAGGGGACTTCGGGCATCTCGAGCCGATTCTCAACGCCGCTCAAAGCGAGCTGGAGGCGGCCGGTGTGACTGAGACGCCGGGGGTGCTGCTCGCCGATGCTGGCTACTGGCACCAGGTGCAGATGGAGAACGTCATCAACCACGGGATCCAGGTGCTGATCCCACCTGACGCCGGCAAGCGCAAGGGCACTCGTCCGGGATGGGATGGCGGCGCCTACGCGCACATGCGACGAGTGCTCTCCACCGAGCTCGGACACGCGCTCTACCGAAAACGCCAAGCGATGATCGAGCCGGTGTTCGGACACACGAAGTTCAACCGTCGCATCGATCGCTTCCAACGCCGCGGAAGAGCCGCCGCCAGGTCGGAATGGCGCCTAATCACCGCCACCCACAACCTGCTGAAGCTCCACAGCCACCAGATAGCAGCCGCCGGGGCCTGAACGGGCCCCGGGAACGCCCGATCGGGGTCACCCACCACACCGCTGCCGAGACCACCCCGCCCGTCGACAGCGCGAGACGCACCACGAACGCCCGCGCTGACGAAGGCTCGAAGCTTTGTGAAACAGCCTCCTCGGCGAGCAGGCGTATCGCTGGCCGTGGCGTGCCCCCCCTCGCTCTGTCTCCCGTTCGCGTGGATACGCCAGAGCGCCCTCTTCGCGCATTCTTCAGCCACGTTGAGCAGTCATTTCGTGCGGCGTGGTGGACTGGGCTCATGTCAAGCACAACTCAGCTCTCTCACTCCGCGCTGGCTCCACTAATCCCGACGCACGCCCTATCGACGGAAATCCTCGCGGACGGCGCTCCGCAGGCCGGGATTCAGGCCCTCACACTGTTGGATGATCGTGTTCGCCGCCAAGCGGTGCAGGCCGGCGTCGCCCCGCCGGGCCGCTACCTGGCGCTTGCGGGCGGCGAGGAGACGCTAGTTGTCGCACTCAAGGATGGGGTCACGCGCATCGGGCGTGGCCTCGGCGCCAACCTGCGCCTTGATGACGCGCGCGTTTCACGGCGGCACGCGATCGCACTTCGGCGCAACGGCCGGGTCCGCCTGCTAGACGATCGCAGCTCAAACGGCACGTTCGTCAATGGCCGCCAGGTGGCTGAGGTCGAGCTGCACGATGGCGATGTCATCCGCGTCGGACCGGTCGAGCTCCGCTACCTGGAGCTTTCGGCCAAGCACAAGCATCCCAGACAAGGGACGACTGGCGCCGGTCCCCGAGCGAGCGAGAGGCGATCCCAACGCGCCTTCGAAGGCTGGGTGGCCAGTCGCATGCGAACGCGCGTGCGTGAGCGCCGCGCTGGTATCGCCTCGGGCAGTCGCCCGCAACCGTCACGCACCGCTGCGTAACCGAAGCCACGCCAAAACGGCACTTGCGGGATGCGGATGGCCTTTACGGATGGCCGCGGCGGCGGCTGCCGCTATGTAGGCCGAGCGGGCGCGACCCCACGTCCGGCGAGGCTCCCGAGTTGGACGACAAGTACTCGTCCGTGCTCCGCCGCTCGAGACGCTCGCTTCGCCGTGGCGAAGGAGGCGTCCGCCGAGCCTCGGTTCGGGCTATCGAGATTCGTCCCATGCGAGCGTCCGACGAGCGTTGCTCGAGACGATCGCTTGCGTGGCTAAGCGGAAGCGCTCGCCCCGCCGCGCTTCAGACTCGGTCGTTCAAAGTTGAGCGCACAGCACGGTGTCTGGCATGATCGTCCCATGGCCAAAGCAAAAGCAGAAACACTCGAGTCCGGACCTGTAGAGAAGATCAAGTGGCTCGACGACGTCGCCGACCACGACTACGATGCCGCCGAGGCCTACTTGTCACTCAAGTTCGACAAGGAAGCCGTTCACAAGACTGTCAAGCGGCTACGCAACGCCCCCCTCACAATGCGGCGCGCGAACGACATCCTGCGTGCCGCCGGACTGACCGCCGCGCCACTGGACGATCCAGGCGTAATGAAAGACTTGATCAAGGTCATCGAGGGCAGGCATCTCAGTCCCGTGCTCGTGGTCAGCGCCGAGATGGGCGCCGACATCGCCGACGGCTATCACCGCGTGTCACTCGTTTACCGCATCGACCCCTACGGGACGATCCCTCTCAAGCTCGCCTGACCACGCCGACCGCCTGCTTCACCGCGGTCGATCCCTATGCGAGGTGCTGTCTCTCGCTGGGCTTGTCCGCATCCAGCGCGCCGGACCCGGCGAGGCGGGAGGTCGGGTCTCCACCCGCTCCGCGCAGGAGATATGCGCTGCCGACGGCGATCAGTGCCCCGGCGATCGGGCCGAGGACGTAGACCCAATAGCTGCTGAAGTCCCCGCTCAGCAGCGCCGGACCGAAGGAGCGAGCAGGGTTCATCGAGGTGCCGCTCACGGGCGCCGACCAGAGGCCTGCGAGCGCGATGTAGCCGCCGACGCCGAGCGCCGCGATCGCGCCTACGTTCTGGGCAGCAGAGGCGGTCCCCAAGATCACGCTCACCAACGTCCCGGTGAGGACAATCTCCATCAGCAGCGCCTGCCAGTTCGCGTAGCCCGTGCCTGGCAGCGTGGCTCCGAGATGCTGGACGTTGCCGAACACCGCGTAGAGAAACAGGCAAGCCAGCGTTGCACCGACGAGCTGGATGAGGACGTACCCCGGAAGGCGCCTCCACGGGAAGTCTCCGCGAAGGGCAAACGCGAACGATACGACGGGGTTCAGGTGCGCGCCTGAGACGGCGCCCATGAAGAGAATGATCGCCATGACCATGAGCCCCGGCGCAACCACGGCTGCCGCCAGGCTGATCTGGCCCTCGCCGTGAAGGAGCCCACCACCGGCGGCGACGACCACCAGCATGAATGTGCCAAGCAGCTCGGAGAAGAGCCTTCGCCACTCCAGGCGCGGGTCGTCGAACTCGGCCTTGGAGCCGAACTCGAGCGCCAGCACCTGCCGCGTCCGCGGACCGAGCGGTCCGGGGGCCGCCTCCCACTGCGCGACGCGCTCATCGGGCACCGCCCCAACCTAACACAGCTTTCAGGGGCAGAGGGGGGGTTGAGTACTGTCCTATCAAGTGCGCTTAGTTAGTCGCTCGGGTGTCTTAGCCGGATGCCCTCGACCGCTGCTGCTTGTCGCACACAGGCGACTGCGCGAAGGCCCCACCTCAACACAGCCCCCTTGGACGACTTCCGGTCGTCAGCGTGGCGGGCTGCCACACGCCTGCATTCGCGCTGGGTGCGGGCGTGAGGTGGCCCGCGATGCCTGCAGCTCCTCGTCGTCCCGAGCGAGCGTCACGTCGCCGCCAGTGGCAACGCTCGTTTGCCCACAGGAGCAGCAGCCCGCTTTTCACGGTGATCTGCCCCGGCTTTGACGTAGACGGTGGTCTGCCCCGGCTTTGACGTAGACGGTATGTGAGACTCCTTCGGTGCGTCCTAGGAGGATCAATGCCCAAGCGGTACGCCGCAGAGTTTCGTCAGGGAGTGCTCGCGCTCCATCGCAGCGGTCGGAGCGTTGCTGCGCTCTCAGAGGAGTCTGGGGTCTCCCAGGCCGCTATCTACAAGTGGATCAAGCAGGACGAGGTTGATCGCGGCGAGAGCCCGGGTATCTCGAGCGTCGAAAGCTCCGAGCTGAAGGCAGCACGGCGGCGCATACGCCAGCTCGAGGAAGAGCTTGAGATCACTCGCAAGGCGTCGGGGATCTTCGAGCGTCAGAAGCTCGCCCCAAAAGCATCTACCCGGTGATCGAGTCCCTGGCCGGGCAGGGCATGAACGTCCGAGCCTGCACCATCATGCTCGAGGCTTCCGAATCGGGCTACTACGACTGGAAGGATCGCCCTCTCTCCGCGCGAGCGCTGCGCCGGGTGTGGCTCGGCGGGTTGATCGCAGATGTCCACGACTCGTCGAGCGGCACCTATGGCGCGCGCCGCGTCACCGCTGAGCTGCGCCTCGCTCACGCCACGATCGTGGGGCACAACGCCGTAGCGAGCATCATGGGAGAACTGGGGCTGCAGGGCCTGCCAACGCGCCGCAAACCGAAGGGCCTCGGGGTCAATCTGGCCTCGGCAGCCGACCTCGTCAAACGCGAGTTCGCGCGCAACGAACCGAACCGCTTGTGGATGACCGACATCACCGAGCATCCCGCCCGTGAGGGCAAGGTCTACTGTTGCGTCGTGCTTGATGCCTTCAGCCGCAAGGTCATCGGCTGGTCGATCGACAGCACACAGACCGCGTCGCTCGTTACGAACGCTCTCGGGATGGCAATCACCGCACGCAAGCTCGCCGATGACGCCATCATCCATAGCGACAGAGGCGTTCAA
>JADGPK010000230.1 GCA_017882445.1 Solirubrobacteraceae bacterium | reverse complement strand
CTTCCATTTCGGCGTGATGTTGCGCTATGGACCCGCGTGCGCCTTGTGCAGAATCGATGTCCCGGAGGTGCTCGACACTCCGCACTTGGTGCCGGTCGCGAAGCATGGCACCAACGACCCGCGAAACGGTCTGGTGATGTGTGCGACTCATCACCGAGCGTTTGACGCCAACCTATTCGGGATCGAGCCCGAATCGCTTCGCATACGCTGCACGCGAGACGGCCCCAATGCGCGCAGATTGGGCGCAGTGGCCAGCGACCTCACCGCGCTGGGCAAGCAGCCGCACCCGGATGCGCTGGTCTAGTCACCATGAGATGGCCGGCCCGATCCGCGTATAACGTGGATCATCCGCGGGATTCGGACCGCGGTGCCGACACACGGAAGGACCGACCATGGACGAGCTTACACACATAGGACTGGACGTGCACAAAGACACCATCGCGGTGGCCGTGCTGCGATCCGGCACGACGACCTGCGACGAGCGGGTGATCCCCAACACCCCCGAGGCGGTGCGCAAGCTCTTTGCTCGTTACCCGGACCGATCGGTGCTCAGGACGTGCTATGAGGCCGGGCCGACCGGTTACGATACCCAGCGGCTGATCAGCTCGCTGGGCATTGCCTGCGACGTGATCGCCCCCTCGCTGATCCCGCGGCGCTCCGGGGTGCGCGTCAAGACCGACCGGTCCGACGCGCGCAACCTCGCTCGCCTGCACCGCGCCGGCGAGCTCACGGCGGTGCGCGTGCCGATGCCCGCCGAGGAGGCTCTGCGCGACCTCGTGCGGGCGCGTGAGGACCTCAAGAACGATCGCCGCATCGCCAGGCAGAGGATCAGGAGCTTCCTGCTGCGCTACGGCAAGCGCTACCCGAGTCCCGGCGCCCGCTGGAGCTTCCGTTTCGAGGTCTGGATGCGCGCCCTGCGCTTCGACGAACCCGCGTCGCAGGCCGCCTTCGACCACCTGGTCAGCGCCTACTCGGTCAGGGACGCGCAGCTCGCCGCGATCGACAAGCAGATCGAGGAGGCCACTCTCTGCGACCCGCTCGCCGACGCCGTGGCGCGCCTGCGCGCCTTCCGCGGCATCGACACGCTCACGGCGGTGACGCTGCTCACCGAGACCTGCGACTTCCAGCGCTTCGCCACGGCCGGCTCGTTCATGGCGTTCACCGGGCTGGTGCCCAGCGAGCACTCCAGCGGGGCATCGCGGCACCAGGGCTCGATCACCAAGACCGGCAACGCGCACGTACGGCGCGTGCTCGTGGAGGCCGCCTGGGCGTACCGGCACCGTCCCGCCGTGCGCGGCGCGCACGCTAAGCGCCTCGAGGGACAGTCGCCCGAGGTGGCGGCCTACTCCTGGGCGGCGCAGTGTCGTCTGAACTCCACCTACCGCAAGCTCGCCGCCAGGAAGGGCCCCAACAAGGCGGTCGTCGCCGTGGCCCGTGAGCTCTCGGGCTTCGTGTGGGGAGCGATGACCGAGCGGATGGCGGTCTAAAAGGACGGATGCGAGCGGGTGGGCGCCACAGATCCGGAGAGATCCTCGTCAACGTTATGCGACTCAGAATGCGCGCTTCTAGTGGGAGGCAGGCTCCGGTCCGATCGAGATGTGCGGTTAGAATCCGCGGATATCAGCATGGTCGAGCGCCGATCCCATGTGCCCACCCGCTCACACCCGTCCGTCGACCGCTTCGACCGCCTTGAAACGGACAGGGGTTGACAGGCCATCTCATATCAACGTGTGGCACATGAGCTGCGCCGCTCTCGCGGCGTCTGCTCGATGTGTTTGTTGGACAGCTCAAGCACCGATCAGGCTTTCAGCCCATCGCACCGCGTCTCGTGCTGCGGCCACATCGGCTGCGACTTGACTCTTCTCGACAGCGTAAGCCCGATGAGCCACGGCGTTGCGATGTTCGAAAAGACCACTGAGGGACTTGTAAAGCTGCCGATTCTCTTTCCGAAGAGACCGTCCTGTGACAGCCTCCGCCGCCTTGTCATAAAGGGCTGCAGCCTGCACGGAAACGTCACGAGGATTATTCAACGCGAATTCCAGGATGGAGCGGGCCGCGTCAGCACACGCCAGGTCAAGGACCTCTTTGATTTTGACTTCGGCAGCCACGGCAGCCATGAGAGTGGCTTCCCGATACTGACGACCGTCACTGATTTCGGAAAGATACATGGCGTCTGCGAGCAGCAATTCTGGAACGCCTGCTGTCTGGCCCGTCTCGACACCTTGAAGCGTATCCGCGTGAGCGTTCGCCGAGAGTTCTGACCCGAGACGCAGGTGAACCTTCCACGGGTCGCTGTAGCCATAACGGAGTCTCTCCCCTGTCTTCACGTCGATCACCGAGGTGAGCCACGCCACCCGTGGGCTCTGGCCACTGTGAGCCAGCCAATACTGGCCGTGACGTGTCCGGACGAGATCGACATAATCGTGAAGGCAGCGCCTAGCCACATCCGCAGCAGATCGGACCAGCTCAAGCACTTCGTCGATAGTTGCACGATCGGGATGTTCTTCAGCAGCAGCATCCGGTAGCTGGAGTTCGACGCTTAGGCGAACAAGCCC
>JADGPK010000229.1 GCA_017882445.1 Solirubrobacteraceae bacterium | reverse complement strand
GAAGGTACGACGCGCTTTCCGCCGCCAAGGGGTGACGGCGATGAACAAGGCCAAGAAGAAGCGGCTCGAGTCTGGGGGCTGGCGCGTGGGGGATGCGGCTGGCTTCCTCCAGCTCACGCCCGAAGAAGCGGCCTTCGTCGAGCTCAAGCTGGCCCTGGCCTGCTATCTGCATGAGCTTCGTACCCGGCGAGGCTGGACCCAGGTCCACGTCGCCGGACTCCTAGGGTCCAGCCAGTCGCGGGTCGCCAAGATGGAAGCCGCCGATGCGTCCGTGTCGATCGACCTTCTCGTGCGCTCGCTGCTTGCGCTCGGCGTGTCGCGCGCGGATGTCGGCCGGGTGATCGCCAGAGCGGCCTGATCCGCAGGCGCGCGAGGCGTCGCAAGCGGCGCGCGATGCAGACTAGGCGGGGCCGGGCGTCAGCCCTCGCCCCGCTGTCTCGTGATACGTTGGCGTCTGTAACGGACGACGGTCTGCCTCGGGGTCGGGGCTGCGAGCACGGAAGCGGGTGGTCATGGGCCAGGGCGATGCGAATGGGCGGATGCGGACGCGGGAAACGGCGGCGCGCGGGATGAGGGCGTGAGCACGCCTGGCCAGGGCCCGCAGGATCGCGTCGGCCTGGTCGGCTGCGTGAGACGGCAGGCGGCCCGCGCGGCGGCGGCGCAGGACCTCTTCGTCTCGCCGCTGTTCCGCGCGCGCCGCGCCTACGTGGAGCGCACCTGTGGGCGCTGGTATGTGCTGTCGGCGCTGCACGGTCTGGTGGCGCCCGGCGAGGAGCTGGCGCCCTACGATCTCAAGCTCAAGTCCCTCTCTCAGGCTGAACGGCGCGCCTGGAGCGCGCGCGTCCTCAAGCAGCTCGAGGCCGAGCTCGGCGCACTGGACGGACTCACGTTCGAGATCCACGCCGGGGCGAGCTACACCAACGAAGGCCTCGTGCGCGGGCTGCGCTCGCGTGGCGCCGTCGTGGAACTCCCTGCAGCGGGGCTTGGCGAGGCGCAGGAGCTCGCCTTCTACCACGAATCTAACAAGGCAGCGCCTGGCGCGGCCGCTTACGCCGACGCAGCGGGCGAGGACGTGGGGGACGAGGCCGCCGAGGCGGCGCGCGCGGCCTTGCAGGCCGCCGAGGCGGCGGCCGTTGCGGCGGGCGCGCCGCCCTGCACGGCGGCCGACGTCGACGCCACGCTTGAGGCGTTCGCCACCGCCGCGCAGGCCGTGCCGGCCGGTGAGTGGCCGCCGCGGCTCGCCGGCGACGACGGCGTCGTTCTCGACGCCCCCGGCCTCGACGCCCCTGGGCTGCACTCCTGGTGGGTCGATAAGGAGGGCGCCGCGCAACTCGGCCGGGGCCTCGGCCTGACGTTGGAGGCGGCGCGCATCTACGTCGGCCAGGCTGGGGCGACGAGGTGGCCGGCCGGCAAGCCCATGGCCACCACGCTCGCCCAGCAGATCGCCGGCACCCATCTGGGCGGGCGCGTCAGGTCGTCCGACCTCAGGTTTTCGCTGGCCGCGGCGCTCCTCGGCGAGCTGACTCTGCAGGTGCAGGGCCCTATGCTCCTCACGCCGGTCTCGGAGGCCGAGCTCAGCGCCTGGATGAAGCAGCACCTCGACGTGGCCGTCCATCCTGTCGCCGATCCGGGCACACTCGAGAGCCTCGAGCGGCGCCTGCTGATCCGCCTCGACCCACCGCTCGCCCTGCTGCACATGCCGCCGAGCGCGCTGCGCGCGCGCCTCACCGAGCTGCGCCGGCAGATCAGCCGGGAGTAGCCGGCGCGGTCGCGGCGCGAACGGTCGACCGCCGCGGGCCGGCGCCTACTGAGAGTCCCGCCGCGGCGCGATGACGATGAGGTTGGGCGGGTACTGCCGGCGCTGGAGCACGACGTTGAGGCCGATGTACACGGCGCCGAGCAGCAGGATGATCCAGAACACGGGGATACCGAGCCAGTAGCCTCGCAGCTCTGTGACGGTGGCGGTGATCGTCGCGGCCGTGTCACTCGTGGCGCCGACGCTCATCCGGAACCCGCCTCTCGGGCGCGCTCCGAATGCGTATGCGACGTTCATGGCGCCGGTATCGAGGGTGGGGTACATCAGGCCTTCGTCTTCACCTATCAGCCGCGTGTCACGGGTCTTGATGGGGATGAGCTGCCAGCTGACGTTCGCGATGAGAGCACCGCTTGCGGAGGAGGCGCTCGTGGACGGCGTGGCCAAGATCCTGATCGTCGACGGACCGCCGCTGAGAGAGAAGGGCGGCGAAGATCACCGTCTGGCGCCTCTACGTGTCGCCTCGCACCTCCAGACGGCTGCTGACGGCGGTGCGTTCGTGCAGCGGGCCCCAAGGTGCGACCGTGAGGGCCCAGACCGAGATGGCGGCCAGAAGCACCACGACAGCGAACCACGGCTTCAGCACGATCCTCGTACCAGCAGTCTACTCGTCGCCGCTGCCGGCAACCACAACGGCGTCCATGTGGTTGACCGCCGCCTGCCGCCCACATAGCATGCGGGGGCCAGTCGGCGTCCGCCGACCGGCGCCACCTCGACCAAGGAGCGATGATGGGCAAAGAGCTT
>JADGPK010000228.1 GCA_017882445.1 Solirubrobacteraceae bacterium | reverse complement strand
TGCGCCGGCCACGATGCCGAACGCGAGACGGTTGGAGAGGCTGTTGCCGACCACGAACGCGACGACCGGCACTGAGCCGATCGCGGCGGCGAGCGCCGGTGGGCGGAGCGCGCCGCGGCCCGAGCTGTGCACTCCGCGCACAGCCAGGACGCCAAGCGCGATGAAGGCGCCAGGGGCGAGCCCGACGAAGTTGAGCGTGGTGATGAACCCGACGGCGATCGCGAGGCCGACCGCGATCGCCGATCGCGTCGTCAGCCCCCGCCTGAACGCGCGCGCGAGGCAGTAGAAGAGCGCCGCAGACACGGCGAACAGCATCGCGTCGGGATTCACGGCCCCCGACATGAACCCGA
This sequence comes from Solirubrobacteraceae bacterium, assembly GCA_017882445.1. Classification (GTDB taxonomy): domain Bacteria; phylum Actinomycetota; class Thermoleophilia; order Solirubrobacterales; family Solirubrobacteraceae; genus Palsa-744. The sequence continues at coordinate 2,221 of JADGPK010000228.1, read as the reverse complement.
ACAGTGGTGAGAGCGCGACGCCGAGCCCACCGACGCTCCACGCCCAAGGTGCACGGGGAAGCGCTTCACGCACGAACAGGAACGTGAACAGCCCCGTGAGCCCCGCCATCAGGGCCGAGAGCAACCTCATCAGCTCGAGGCGGTCGAGCAGCGTCCCACCCTGTCCGAGCGTGTAGGGGATCGACTCGAGCGCGTAGTAGAGCGGCGGCTGCGAAGTCGCGACCCCCGCGGCGGGACTCCCGTCTCTTGGGAACCCGCTTCCGAGTTGTAGATCTTCCTGCAGTTCGACCTGCTCCGCCCGCGAGGAGATCGCTCGGGTGGCTGGATGGAGGCGGAGCTCCGGGTAGTGCAACGCCTTCAGCACGAGTATCTCTTCAGCCGAGTACTCGTCCCCGCTCGACGTGGGCAGCGTCCCGGTCTCCGCGAGTTGCTTGACGTAGGCGAAGTGATCGGGCTCGTCCGGGACTTGGAAGGGTGGCGTGATGAATGACCAACTCGCGGCGTTCAGGCACGCGACCAGCGCGCAGATCCACGCCGCGGCCGGCACACGCCGAACAGCCGTCCACGAATCGAGCAGGCTGGGGCGCTTACCCATCGAGCTCTCTGAGGATCAGCCGCGAAGCGAGTGCCGTGGCGGTGAGTATCAACATCAGCACCACGGGAGCGACCCACGCGCCGCTCCAAGCACGACCGAGTCCCATGCGCCTCGCCACCGACCGCGCGAGCGCCAGCCACGAAGCGCGCCCGGCTCCGAGATATTCGATCGCCATTCGTCCCCTGAGAGCCGCTCCTCCCCCCGAGCGCGCTGCCGTCGCCCGCCCGGTGGAGCGTCCGTACAACGGCACCGGTTCGTCACCCGCCAGGGTGAGCGCGAAGCAGATCCTCACGGGGGCCACAGTCCTGGCAACTGCTCTCACCGGCACCGTCACGGTCTGTCCCGCCCAGCCGGAGCCTCGCTCCCCGAAGGTGACCAGGCGGGCGCCGGACAGTGCGGCGACGGTCACGCGGGGACCGGTGAACGCTCCCAGCGAGAGCCGGATCGCCAGCGTGCCTCGCGGCAACCGTTCGCCCGTCTGGCAGGCCCTGGCCGTCCTTCCATAAACGGTCAACACCTCGTTCGCCGAGGCCGAGTTCGACGCCAAGACCGTGACTGGGGACTCCGACAGCACCAGGCCGATGCCGACGACGGTCGCCCCGAGGCTCACGGCGAGCGCGGCCTTGACGCCGCGCATCAGTCCCAGACGAGCGCGAACATCGCCACGACCACGGCCACCCCGCACAAGACCTTCTTCACGAGCTATCGTCTCCTATGCAGTGTTGATTGACGGCCTCGGAGTGCTCGTCTTTCCGAGAGGATGCGCTCCGAGGCCTATTGGCTTACTGCTCTTTCCGCCCCCTGCTCCGGCACACGGAAAGATCGGGTTCGCCCGTTGCCTCGACCGGCGTCGTCGCTTTGACGTCGGCTGCGGGAGGGGCCTGAGCAGACCACCGCGTCAAACGGCGTGGACAGTCTGCGACAAGAAGCCGCCATCTGATCTCGATGCAGTCCTCCTCGTGATCGCTGTGGGTCAGGTGAGACGAACCCGACCGGCGGGGAATCTGCTCGCCCCGGCGACGGGACAGAAGCAGGTGTAGCACATTTCGCAGCAGCCGGATGACAGGATTAGTTCCGGTAAGCGGACTCCCGGCGCAGTGCGAAACGTCCAAATGGGTTGAGCCACGTAAACCGCCCTGCATTTCCAGAAAGTCCAGACCAAAGGACGCTTCGACGAGCGGTGCGCGGCACAAACATAAAAATGTTCCCGACGGTCCGTTGAGAGATGAGTTACAGCTCTTCAGGCCAGTAGCGCTGTACTCAAGGCCCCGATGATTGCCGCGAGCAGCGCTCGGTCGCCGCTCACCGTGATCGGCCCTCCACGCAGGAGCAGTGCTTCGCACCACGCCTCAGGGGTGCCGTGGCCGACCGCCTCCGGGGGCGCGGTCGGCGCGTCCGGCAGGGCACGGACCTTGCCGTCGTCCGCCGCGATGTAGATGGCGGGGTCGTCAGCGCCGCGTGGGTCTACGTGCAGCTGGCAGATGCCCGCAACAGCCTCAGGGATGCGAGCGACCGGGGCGAGGACGTGGAATAGGCTGTGCAGATCGCTGCCCGGCTCCGGGTGGGCCGGTCTCGACCACAGCCATTCCCAGCGTCCGGCGAGCATCGCCACAGACGCGAGACGGC
>JADGPK010000227.1 GCA_017882445.1 Solirubrobacteraceae bacterium | reverse complement strand
GCTGGGATCACAGGCGCCTATTCCGACGATTCGAATTCCTTCTCAAGATCGCCGTCGCTGAGGTCGATGACCTGGACTGATGAGCCACCCAGTTCTTTGGAACCTCGACCCTCATACCGCGGCGAAGCACCGGGTCCTGCGCTCCTACGTTGAGGCGTGGATCCCGGTCATGGCCCAGCAGGCGCTGAGCGTCGCGCACGTCGAGCGTCCGCGCCTGCTGCTCATCGACGGCTTCGCCGGTCCCGGGCGGTACTCCGGCGGCGGGCCTGGGTCCCCGCTGATCATGCTCGACGTGCTCCTCAACCACGCCGCGTTTCCGCGTCTGGGCGGGGTCAATTTCATGTTTCTCTTCATCGAGCACGATGAGCGACGCGTCGCGCACCTCCGCGAGGAGATCAGCGCGCTCGGCACCCTCCCGCCGAATGTTTCCGTCACGATTGAGTGCGGCGAGTTCGACGAGACGTTTGGCGCTCTGCTCGACAGCGCGACCGACGACGGACGCATCCTCGTTCCGACGTTCGCGTTCATCGACCCGTTCGGCTACTCGACCGCGTCGATGACGCTCGCTGGGCGGCTCCTGAACTTCCCTCGCTGTGAGGTCCTGTTCTTCCTGCCGCTCTCGTTTGTGCATCGCTTCGTCGGGCGTGCAGGCCAGGAGAGCGCCCTCAACTCTCTCTACGGCTGTGAAGACTGGCGGGAGGCGATCGACCTGCAGGGCGATGAGCGCCGCGCGTTCTTGCTGGAGCTCTTCGAAGCTCAGCTCGCCAAGAGCGCGGGCGTCAAGCATGTGCGCTCGTTCCAGCTGCGGACCCAGGACGGAGAGGACTACCGCTTGGTGTTCGGTCTTGGCCATCGCAAGGGCCTCGAAATTGCGAAGGACGCGATGTGGGCGGTGGACCCCCTCACGGGAGCGTCCTACAGGGCGACCACCGAGTCCGGGCAGGAGGTTCTGTTTGGGGCGGCCGACACGGTCAGCACCGTGCCGTTGCTCGACGAGCTCCGTGCCAGGTTCGGCCGTGACTGGTTCACGATTGTGCAGGCCGAGGACTGCACGGTCCTCGACACCCCGTTTCGGGTAGGTCAGCTACGCCGGCGGACCCTTCAGCCCGCTGAGAAGGTCGGTGTGCTTGAGGTGACGCGGCCGGGGCGCACGGGCTTTGTCGATGCGAGGCTCCGCTTCATCGCCTGATCCGAGAATACGAACAGATGTTCGTACAATTGCAGGAACGCGACGAACGGACGGGAATCAGTTCTGATGGCTGACAACAGCGCGATCGAGTGGACCGAAGCGACCTGGAATCCCGTCACGGGCTGTGACCGCGTTTCGCCGGGCTGCGCGCACTGCTACGCAAAAACGTTTGCCGAGCGCTGGCGCGGTGTCCCAGGGCACCCCTATGAGCAGGGATTCGACCTGCGTTTCTGGCCTGAGCGTCTGGAGCAACCGCTGCGCTGGACACGCCCGCGCATGATCTTCGTCAACTCGATGAGCGACCTCTTCCACGAGGATGTCCCGCTCAGCTACATCCAGGATGTGTTCGATGTCATGGGCCGTGCCGGCCATCACACGTTCCAGATTCTCACGAAGCGTCACGACCGTCTCGCCGAGCTCGCGGGTGAGTTGACCTGGCACCCGAACGTGTGGATGGGCGTCTCGATCGAGAACCGCCGATTCGTTCACCGTGCCGACGCACTGCGCCACGTCGGCGCCGCGGTGCGCTTCATCTCGGCCGAGCCGCTGCTCGGGCCACTCGAAGGCCTTGACCTGTCCGGCATCGACTGGCTGATCGCGGGCGGCGAGTCCGGCCCCGGCCACCGTCCTGTCCGAGTGGAGTGGCTACGCGACCTCCGCGACCGCTGCGCCGAGGAGGGCACCGCGTATTTCTTCAAGCAGTGGGGGGGACCCCGCCCGAAATCGGGCGGCCGCGTCCTGGATGGGCTCGAGTGGAGCGAGATGCCCGCCGAGCGCACGCTTCAGCCGGCCTGAGGTTGCCTTCGCCAGCACGCGCGTTCCTACATCGTTCGCCCAGCCCGCGAGCGGGTCTAAGCTCGATGCGTGACCGGCGACCCGGACGATTTCTTCGACCGCCTCCTGGCGATCGACTGGTCTCAGAGGTTCGATTCTTTTGGTGAGGACGAGCTTCGCCGGCTACGGCTTTACGACAAGCTCGCGCACGAGCTCTGCGGCTCCTCGTTCTTCGCTGCGCCGCTCACGTTCTCGGTGAAGGCCTCGCCCGAGGAGAGCTACCAGCACCTCGAGCACGCAGGACATGACGCGCTGCGCTCGATGACGATGACCTTCCGCCAGCTGTGGAGCGCCCGAGAGCCCGCGGCATTCAACGCAGTGCGCTCATTGCTGCGCAGACACGCCCTGCCCGCTCGAGACGGGGTGGACATCCTTGAGCTCCTGGACGCGATCGGCACGCGCTTCAAGCAAGCCACCTCCGAGGAGATGATGAAGAGCGTCTGGAAGGAAGATCCCTTCGGCGTGCCGATCGAGGTGACACGGGCCCGACAGGTGATCGACGACTGGCTCTACGCGGGGGCCCTCCATACAGACGAGGAGAAGGCCGAGCGTGTCGGGCG
>JADGPK010000226.1 GCA_017882445.1 Solirubrobacteraceae bacterium | reverse complement strand
GTATCCGCTGCACGGACCCCGTCTCGCGCGGGTAGCGGCGCGGGCGCAGAGTGGCGCGCATGGCGGACGCGACGATATGGGCACGGCGAGTGGCGGAGTGGCGATCGAGCGGCCTGACCTCGCACGCGTTCAGCGCGGGGCGGGAATTCACCGCGGGCGGGCTCCGACACTGGGCGCACCTGCTGGGCAAGACGGGCACACCGCGAGCGCCGAAGATCGCGAAGGCGAAGCCGTCCGTGCGCATGGCCCGCGTGCTGCGCGTCGCGACGCCGCCGTCGCCAGCGAGGCCGCCGGCGGCTGACGCGGGGATCGTGGTGGAGGTCGGCGGCGCGCGAGTGACGGTAGGCGCCGGGTTCGAGCGCGAAACTCTCGAGGCGGTCCTCGACGTCCTGGCGGCGCGAGGTGCGCGATGATCCCGCATGGCGTCGAGGTGTTCATCGGGCTCGAGCCCATCGACTTGCGCTGGGGCTTCGACCGACTCGCGGGCACGGTCGCCGAGCGGGTGGGTCGCGAGGCGCGCAGCGGTGCGCTCTTCGTCTTCTTCGGCCGTCGGCGCGACGCGATCAAGGTGCTCTTCTTCGACGGCACTGGCATGTGCATCTTTTACAAGCGACTCGACCGAGGCACCTTCCGCCTGCCCGAGGCCACGGACCCTAAAACCACGAGCATCGCAGTGGACGAGCGAGCGCTCGACGATCTGCTCGACGGCATCGACGTCGACACGAAGCCGCGGCGCACACCGCGTGCAAAGATTCATTGAGGACACGTCGAATTTTGATCGCGGAGGGATCGACAGCGCACGCGCACAGCCTTAGAAATGTTGCTCGCGATGCAGTCCACGACGGCCACACCGAGCACCACGACCGAGGAGCGAATCGCCTCGCTCGAAGCGGCCGTCGTCTCGCTCACGGCCGAGCGCGACCGACTCACGGTCGAGCGCGACAAGCTTCGCGCGTCGCACGAGCGGCTGCGCATCGAGCTGGAGCTTCTGCGTCGCCGGATCTTCGTGGCGACGGCCGAGCGGGTCGACACCGCGCAGCTCGAGTTGGAGTTCGCAGCGAAGCTCGCGGAGCTGGACAAGCTCGGCGGCGCGCCTCCGAAGGGCGCCGACGACAACGAGCCCCGGAAGGGGAAGAAGAAGAAGCCCACCGGCCGGCGGGACCTCTGCAAAGTGCCGCTCGAAGAGGAGCGCGTAGAGATCACGGATCCGCTCTTCGAGGAGCTCGTCGCCGGCGGCAAGGCCGAGCGCATCGGTCATGAGGAGAGCGCGAAGCTCGCGTACAAGCGAGGCGGGCTGCGTCGTCTCATCATCGCGCGCGTGAAGTACCGCGCCGTCGACGCGCGTGGCGAGGCGCACATCGAGACCGCAGCGATGCCGCCCGAGTGCTTCCCGCGCTCGATGGCCGCACCGTCCTTGCTCGCGAAGATCTTGACCGACAAGTACTGCGACGGCTTGCCGCTCAACCGCATCGAGGACCGCTTCGCGCGCGACGGCGCGGGCATCGACCGCGGCACGATGTGCCGGTGGGTCGAGGATGCGGGGGCGACCGCCGGTGCGACGGTGATCGCCGCAGCGCGCGAAGAGGCCATTTCTACGGCCTTCTGCATCGCCACCGACGCGACGGGCGTTGCCGTGCAACCCATTCCCTCGCATGAGAAGAAGCGCCAGGCGTGCCGCCGCGGACACTACTTCGTGCTCATCGCCGATCGCGACCACGTCTTCTTCGAGTACACGCCGAAGGAAAACAGCGACGTCGTCGCCGAGATGTTCCGCGGATACGAGGGCTACGTGCAGGCGGACGCCAAGAGCGTCTACGACGTGCTCTTTCGCGAGCCCGAGGACGAGCCGCCCGACGACTGCGTGCGCCAGGAGGTCGGTTGTTGGTCCCACTGCCGGCGCAAGTTCTGGGAGGCCACGATCACCAAGAGCGTCGTCGGTCGCGAGGGCCTCGCACGTGCCGGGCGTATCTTCGCGCTCGACGCAGGTTGGAAGGGCAAGCCGCCCGCCGAGATCCAGCGCCTGCGCCAGGCCCACCTCCGCCCGCACCTCGAGGCGTTCTTCGTCTGGGCCGACGAGGAGTACGCCCGCGTGCGCGACCAGCGCGGCATCCTCCGCTCCGCCCTCGGCTACGCCGTGCGGCAGAAGGGCGCGCTCATGCGCGTACTCGACGACGGACGACTCGTGCTCGACAACAACCGCTCCGAGCGCGAGCTCAGGCGCATCGCGACCGGAAGGAACGCCTGGCTCTTCGTCGGCAGCGACGATCACGCCCAAGCCGCAGGGCACGTCTTCTCGCTCATCGCCTCCGCCCGACTGCACCGGCTCGATCCCGAGGCCTACCTGCGGGATCTCTACCGGGTCCTCGCCCACTGGCCGAGCGACCGCTACCTCGAGCTTGCCCCGAAGTACTGGGCCGCCACGCGAGCGCGGCTCGACGAAGCTGAGCTCGCGCGCGAGGTCGGCTTTCTCACCATCCCGCCGATGTTGACCAAAGAGCAGGCGCCCCCGGGCTGATCGCGTTCTCGCTTCCACGCGCCCATTCTGGGGTCATCGCCGGTCACACGCGAGACGGGGTCCGTGCAGCGGTTACGA
>JADGPK010000225.1 GCA_017882445.1 Solirubrobacteraceae bacterium | reverse complement strand
AGGAGACAACGGGGCCCGGCGGGTTCGCGATGGCCATGAGGACGATCCCGGTGATGCTCGACTACGCCCGCCTCATCACCGAGACGGCGCCCGAGGCACTGCTCGTGAACTTCACCAACCCAGTCGGGCTGATCATGCAGGCCCTGAGCGACCACTCTCCGGTACGGGCGGTGGGGATCTGCGACGGGCCGGTCTCGATGAAGCGCAGCATCGCCGACTTCCTCGGGGTGGAGGGCGACGAACTGCACGCCGACTACGTCGGCCTCAACCACTGCGGCTGGATCCACCGCGTCCTGGTCGAGGGTCGCGACCGGCTCCCCGAGATCCTCGAGCGATACGAGGAGCTCCAGCGCGCCGACGAGGAGTGGAGGCTGTTCGAGCCGGAGCTCGTGCGGTCTCTCGGCATGCTGCCGATGGAGTACCTCTACTTCTACTACTACCGCGAGCAGGCCGTCGAGGCTATCCGTCGCTCCGGCGGCACGCGCGGCAGGCAGATCGCCGCCCTCAACGACGCGCTCTGGCCGGTCCTTCGCGAGCGGATCGACGCGGGCGATCTGCCGGGCGCACGCCGGGCGTGGGAACAGGTTATGGAGACCCGCGGCGAGACATACTTCGCGCGCGAGCGCGGGGAGGCGGTAGCCGAGCCGGCGCACGTCGACGTCGAAGTCGACGAGGTCGAGATGTTCGAGGGCGAAGGCTACGAGGGGGTCGCTGCGGCGGTGATGATCGCGACGCTCGGACGCCGGAATGCGCCACTGATCCTCAACGTCCCGAACCGGGGCGCGATCCGGGAGCTTCGCGACGGCGACGTCGTCGAGGTGACCTGCATGGCCGACCAGAACGGAGCTCAGCCGCTGGCCCAGGGCGCGATCCCAGAGGCGGCGCTGTCGCTGCTGGAGCCGGTGAAGGAGTTCGAGCGGCTCACCGTGGAAGCCGCGGTCGAGGGATCCTACGCCAAGGCGCTCGCCGCGCTGGCCGCGCACCCGCTCGTCGGTTCCCCCGACCTCGCGCGGTCCATCCTCGACGACTACCTCGCGGCGCACGCGGAGTCCCTCGGCTACCTGGAACGGTGACCCATACGCTCTCCGTGAACGCTCATCACTGAACGGCGGAGGCTCACTCAGGGCGCCATGTAGCTTGAGAGAAGGCAGTCTGTGAGTAACGATCTGAGCTCCTCTCACTTCGCCGCCGGCCAGGCGCCCGTGCCGGTCCGCGCCAGCGCATGCGGAGTAGTGGCGTCGAGTCAGGTCGGCGAAATGTCGGCAGTCCTGACGATTCGGAAGGCTCCAGGCCGAACGGCCGAGACGGAAATCGCCATATGCAGGCAGAGTTGGTGCCCCCGGCTGGAATCGAACCAGCGACACCAGGTTTAGGAAACCTGATGGTATTGTCTTCCTAGTAGTGCGGCGTGTGCGATTGTGCTGCACGATCCAGGGTTTTGCGCGGGCCTGGTGCCGGACTGTGCTCAGGCGTGTTGGGCCGTGGTGAGGCGTCTCGTCAGCATCATGTCGGCAGTTGAGCGGCCGACATGAGCGGCCGACCGGCCGGCAGAGCGAGTGTCGCAGCATCCTAGAGAACCGCTGCTCAGAAGGCGAATCGGGGTTTTGGTACCCTTCACGCTCATCGTCCAGGCCAAGGGGGTCACGCCACCCGCATGGCGGCTACCGCCGCACCCCGCTGCCTCGACCCACGACATCTACTCTGCTTGGATGCGGGAAGTTCTCGTCGTGTTCACCTGCGTCTCATGTCCCTTCTTACGGGGAAGACTCCGGCACCGGACCTGCGGCATCTAGGGTCCGCCGCCCACGAGAGAGAGCCCGCAGATGGTCAACCCCCTCAGACGGCTCGACAGGCTCCAGCAACGCTGGCGTGCGTTGGCGTTCCCCTTCGCGGTCGTGAGGAAGTTCGGCGACGACCAGGCCGGTAGCCTCGCCGCACTCGTCGCCTACTGGGGCTTCTTCTCGCTGTTCCCGCTACTCCTGGTGCTGGTCACCATGCTCGGCATCGTGCTGCGCGGCCATTCGGCGCTGCAGCGCTCCATCCTCAGCTCGGCCCTCACGAACTTCCCCGTCATCGGCACCGACCTGCAGCGCAGCACGCATGCGCTGAGCGGGCACGCGAGCGCCGGTCTCGTCGTCGGCATCGGTCTCGCGCTGTGGGCCGGCCTCGGCGTCGTGCGCGCGATGGAGAACGCCATGAACTCGGTGTGGCTGGTGCCGTTCAGGCGGCGGCCCAACTTCTGGATCTCGGTCGGCCGCGCGATCGTCGCGCTCGCCCTGCTGGGCGTCGTGACAGTCTTGGCGGCCGGCGTGGCCGCCGTCGGCGGCGCCAGCCACGTCTGGTGGTGGGCCGCCGTAGGCGTCCTGCTTTCGTTGCTGCTGAACTTCGGGCTCTTCATGCTGGCGTTCCGCATCCTCACCACCGCCGACGTTTCCTGGTCGGACGTTCGCGTCGGGGCCGTCGTCGGGGCGGCAGCCTGGACCGCGCTGCAGGCCCTGGGCGGCTACGTCGTCGGCCATCAGCTGCAGCACGCCAGCGCGACCTACGGGACCTTCGCCATCGTCGTCGGCCTGCTCGGCTGGATGTACATCGGGGCGCAGCTCACGC
>JADGPK010000224.1 GCA_017882445.1 Solirubrobacteraceae bacterium | reverse complement strand
CGTCCACCGGGTTGCCTCGCTGCTCAAGCGCTGGCTACTCGGCACCCACCAAGGCGGAATGCAGGAGCATCAGCTCGACTACTACCTCGACGAGTTCGTGCGCCACGAGGCGCTGTTGGATCGGGTGGGGTGCAAGACCCCACCGCTGGGCCGTCGCAGCGGCCCGGTGAAGCTGAGGGCAGCCTGAGCCCGGAGCTGTGGGCGAGGGCGGGAGCGGCCCTGACAACGACGTGGCGCGTAGGGACTATCGGACTGCGTGGGCACGGCAAGCAAGGCGGAACGGTGTAACGCAAGTGAACCAGTGGCAGAACCCCCGCAAGTGAGGTCGCCGGCTCAAACCCGATGGATAGGGGCCGGCCATGCGGTGCGCGGTCTTCCCGTGGATTCCGGGGAGACCGACCCTCGGCGGCAGGTATTCGGCCGCCGAGGGACCGCGATGAGTGGCTGCGTGATCGTCGCGGCAGGCCCGCCGGGGCATAGCTGGGCACCTCCCCGCCGACCGAACGGCAGTGAACGTGGGAACCCTCCCGCTGTCGCCGACGCCCTTCGGGGCAGGCAAGGCGCAGCGTCCGCTGAGGGCGGCGGGAGGGGGCGGAGCCTCCGTAGTAGTCGGCGCCGGGGAGAGCCCGGTACAGGGCGAAGGGAGGCAGCGGGCTTGCAGCGCCCGACTGGAAGGCGGGGAGGTCGTCGGTGAATGCCGGCGCACCGTGGCCGGAGCCGAAGGTGGCGCAGGAGCGGGTACTCGAGATCCAGCGCAAGCTGCACAAGTGGGCATCAGACGATCAGGACCGGAGGTTCTCGGACCTCTACAACCTCGTCTGCGACCCGGCCACGCTGATGGTTGCGTGGACGCGGGTCAGGGCCAACCGAGGGTCACGCTCGGCGGGCGTGGACGGCCAGTCGGCCGCCTACGTCGAGCAGGTGCTGGGCGTGCAGCGGTTCCTCACCGATCTCCGACAGGAGCTTCGGTCGGGGAGCTACCGGCCACTGCCGGTCAAGGAGCGCAAGATCCCCAAGCGCGGCGGCAAGCTGCGTCGGCTGGGGATCGCGACGGTCCGCGACCGAGTCGTGCAGGCCGCCGTCAAGCTGGTGCTGGAGCCGATCTTCGAGGTCGACTTTCAGCCGTGCTCGTATGGGTTTCGGCCGGGACGCCGGGCTCAGGACGCGATCGCCGAGGTGCACTTCTTCACGACCCACTCCTACGAGTGGATCGTGGAAGCCGACATCGAGGCGTGCTTCGACCGACTCGATCATGTCGCCATCATGGACCGTGTGAGAGCCCGGATCGCGGACAAGCGCGTGCTTGGGCTCGTCAAGGCGTTCCTGAAGGCCGGGATCATGAGCGAGCACGGTGGCCACGAGGCGCAGCTCACCGGCACACCCCAGGGCGGGATCCTCTCACCGTTGATGTCGAACATCGCGCTTTCCGCGCTTGATCAGCACTACGCGCGGGCGTGGGAAGCGATGGGAGACACAACGGCGCGAGCGAAGCGCCGACGCCACGGCGAGGCAAACTACCGACTCATCCGTTACGCCGACGACTTTGTCATCTGCGTGGCGGGCGACCGGATGCACGCCGAGGCGCTCGTCGCCGAGACCGAGCAGGTCATCCGGCCGCTCGGGCTCACGCTCTCGCAAGAGAAGACCCGCATCAGCCACATCGACGAGGGCATCGAGTTCCTCGGCTGGCGCATCAAGCGCCAGCGGGGACGCGATCGCCGACCGCACGTCTACACCTATCCGTCCAAGCGGTCGCTACAGGCCGTGATGGCGAAGGTCAAGCAGATCACGCGGTCGGACTACAACCAGCCGCTCGGCCAGCTCCTGCACCGGCTCAACCCGGTGCTCAGGGGCTGGTGCGCCTACTTCCGCAACGGCGTCTCCTCGCGCACCTTCAACTATCTGCGCGCCTACACCTGGCGGCGGATCGTTCGCTGGCTGCGCCGGAAACACCGCAAGGCGAGTTGGCGTTGGCTGCGGCGCCGCTACCTCCCCGGGTGGTGGCCAACCCACGGCCACGTGGTGCTCTTCAACCCCGGCGGCGTGCGGACCACTCGCTATCGCTACCGCGGCAAGAACATCCCGACGCCGTGGCAGACGGGCAAGCTCGCTCTACGCGAGCCGTCCCTGCCGCTCGAACGTCTGGAGGGACTGATCGCCCGATGATCACCGGCATGCCCGTAGAGAGCCCGGTGCGCGGAGACGCGCACGCCGGGTTCGGAGGGCGGGCCGGGGAAACGGACCAGCCGAAAGACCGGCACCGCGCCCCGGCCCGACCCTACGTCTTCCGCCACAACCGGCGCCGCACCCCGCTGGCCGGCTTCCAGACCCTGCTCGGACTCGGAACCGCCCAAGAACCGACCACCTACCACGAAATCACCCGCCGATCGAAAAACCCCGGCGCGGAGCAAACCGGATAAGCATGAGCTCCGCTATCGCCCGCTCCCTGCGTCCTTGCATCGCACGCACCCAGCGCACCCCGTCAGTGCGTGGGTCATTCTGTTAGAGCTTCTTAGGGTCCGTAACCAAATAACTCGTAGGAGTTAGGGTTCGCGCGGCGTAATGCTTGTGCGTGATCGACGAGGAAGCGATCGGTGAGCGCTACCGGGCC
>JADGPK010000067.1 GCA_017882445.1 Solirubrobacteraceae bacterium | reverse complement strand
CCAACGGAATCCGGGGTCGAGCACGATGTGAACGGTGAACCCGACATGGGTAGTTACCGCACAAGGTCCAATTCGGGACGTGATAACGACGTCCGGGCTTGCCACCACTCCACAGGGTAGAGCCGCCGGCCCGGTCGTCGTGGCAGTGCTGGTGGTGGAGCTGCTCGTACTGGGGTAACCGGACGGTGGCACGCGCGAATTTGCACACGCGGCCAGCAGAGCCACCAAGGCAGCGAATGTGAATAGCCCAAGGAGACGGCCACGGGCGGTTCGCAACGTGACACCCACAGCGCCAGTTAAGCACCCAACAGCCTCTCGAGCTCGCTCGTGCTAACCGGTCGGGAATGCTTGATCCTGCGCCGTGGACGACACCTTGTGGGTGCCGAAAACCCCATCCACGACGTCCACCTGGACTTTCCCTGAGGCCACTGGGCAAGCGAAGATTGCCCAGTGGCGTTGTCCTTCCTCTACGTGGCGTTCGTGCGCCTCCTCCTGTTGCTGCGGCTTCGCAGGAGCGAACGAGGCGAACTGGCCGTCGAGGTGGTCATTCTCCGTCATGAGCTGGCGGTCCTTCGTCGCCAAGTCGAGCGTCCGGCGTTGCGGCCAGCGGACCGGGCGGTCCTGGCCGGGTTGAGTCGGCTCGTGCCAAAGGCTTGCCGGGGTCGGTTCTTCGTCCAGCCAGAAACGATGCTCGGCTGGCATCGGGACCTGGTTCGGTGCCGATGGACGTATCCTCAGCAGGGCCTCACCGGTCGGCCAGCTCTGACGGCGGGCACGGCCCAGTTGGTGCTGCGGTTGGCCAAGGAGAACCCCACCTGGGGTTGTCGCCGGATCCACGGTGAACTGGCCACAATGGGCGTGGTTCTCGCACCCTCGAGCGTGTGGGCGATCCTGCGTCGTCACGGCGTCGAGCCATCGCCGAGACGCTCTGGGCCGACCTGGGCGGAGTTCCTGCGTGCCCAAGCGACGACGATGCTTGCCTGTGACTTCTTCCATGTCGACACGGTGCTGATGCGCCAGCTCTACGTGCTCTTCTTCATCGAACTCGACACCCGGAGGGGGTACGCAACCGGCATCACCACCAACCCGGCGGGGGAGTGGGTCACCCAGCAGGCTCGCAATCTCAGCTTCGTCCTGGCCGATCTGGCCCGTCCGACGAAGTTCTTGATCCGGGACCGCGACACCAAGTTCACCGCCAGCTTCGACGAGGTGTTACGTGCCGATGGCGCCCGGATCATCCGCACGCCCATTCGATCCCCCGGTGCGAACGCGTTCGGCGAGTTGTTCGTCGGGACCGCACGACGTGAGTGCCTCGACTCGATGCTTGTGCTCCATCGCCCTCAGCTCGAAGCGGTCCTCAGCGAGTTCGTTGATCACGACAACGGACATCGTCCGTACCGCTCCCTCGGTCAGCAGGTGCCGCTTGCCGTGGGAGGGAGGCCACTGCGGATCAGCCATCCGGACCCGGCCCAGCTACGACGGAGCGACAAACTCGGCGGCCTCGTTCACGAGTACCGGCTTGTGGCATGAGCTGGCCGGATGGGCTTCTCGGCACCCACAGGCTCTCCCTGTTCGGCATCGATGTCGGTGGACGAGCCGACCAGTTGGCTGCGGATATCGAGCTCCTGGTGGACGATCCGGTCTACCTCTTCAACGACTGGTACGCGGTGATGGCGCTCGGCCTCTCCGGGCGCCACGAGTGCAACCAGCAGTTGGTGGCCAACAATCGTCGCCGGACAGTGGGAACCAACCGCGAGGTGGCCGAGCGGGTCAGGCTGGCCCTCGTCGAGGGCTTTGGCTCCTTCGCGGCCGGCCAGCCCGACCGGGCCCTCGACCTGCTCATCGACCTCCGCCCCGTGGCCAACGCCGTCGGTGGCAGCCACGCCCAACGCGACATCATCGACCTGACCCTCATCGCTGCCGCCGCCCGTGCCGCCGCCCGTGCCGGTGAGCGGACGCTGACCGAGGACCTGGTCGCCGAGCGGGTGGCCCGCAAGCCCTCCGCCTCGGCAGCAGCCACGCAACTGGTGGCCGCCAACCGGCGCTGACGGTGTGGGGCGGGTGCGCCGCCCCGGCCCTCCGTAGTGCGCCTGCCCGGGGCCGACCAGGGCCGATGCCGCCATCCGCCTCTGCCGGTGACTGCCCGAAGGACTCGGTCGGACCCCCGACCTGCCGTGGATCGTCGCCCGGCACCGGGAACGGGCCGGACCACCGGGTCGAGCGTCACGTAGCCCCGTCAGTGACCTTCGCCCCTAGTTGGACGCCCCGGACTTCGTGATACTGACAGTTGTGCGGTACAGAGGGCGCACTCGGTGCATGCCACCGGGCGATCTCGATGCTACCGGCGACCTGGCAGGGGCTCAGCCACCCGTCTGCTTCAACCGCTAGAGGAGGAACGATCATGATCATGACCAAGCCCATCTACGTCCGCTTCTTCGAAGAGTTCGATATCGGGGACGTCCCATTGGTCGGTGGGAAGACGGCTTCGCTCGGCGAGATGTACCAGAAGCTCTCGAGCGAGGGGGTGCGGGTGCCGAACGGCTTCGCCATCACCGCGGAGGCCTACCGATACATGCTCGAGGAGGCGGGCGTTCTAGAGCCACTGCACGCCGCGCTTGACGGCCTCGACCCGAGCGATGTCGCCGACCTCGCTCGCCGCGCCAAGCGTGCACGTGAGCTCGTCTACGGCGCGGGCCTCCCATCGGACCTGGCCAGCGAGATCCTCGCCGGCTACCGACGGCTGCAGGAGGAGTACGGGGAGGATGTCGGCCTCGCCGTGCGTTCGTCGGCGACCGCCGAGGACCTGCCGACCGCGAGCTTCGCGGGCCAGCAGGACACCTTCCTCAACATCCGGGGCGAGCAGAGCCTGCTCGACGCCTGCCGGCGGTGCTTCGCCAGCCTCTTCACCGACCGCTCCGTCCACTACCGCATCGATCAGGGTTTCGACCACTACAAGGTGGCGCTGTCGATCGGGGTGATGAAGATGGTGCGCTCGGACCTCGCCTCGTCCGGTGTGATGTTCACGCTCGACACCGAGTCCGGCTTCCGCGACGTGGTGTTCATCACCGGGGCATACGGCCTCGGCGAGAACGTCGTGCAGGGCGCGGTCGACCCCGACGAGTTCTACGTCCACAAGCCGAGCCTCGTCGCCGGCCATCGCGCCGTGCTGCGTCGCCTCCTCGGCGACAAGGCCGTGAAGATGGTCCTCGTCGAGGGCGAAACGAAGCACACGACGCGCAACATCCCCACCCAGAAGGCCGATCGAGAGCACTTCTGCCTGAGCGACGTGGACGTGCTCGAGCTCGCCGATTCCGCCGTCACGATCGAGACCCACTACGGGCGGCCGATGGACATCGAGTGGGCGAAGGACGGCATCGACGGCAAGATCTACATCGTCCAGGCCCGGCCCGAGACGGCTGCGTCGCAGCGCCAGGTGTCCAGCCTCGAGACCTACGTCCTCGAGCACGCCGGCGAGGTCGTCGCCGAGGGGCGCTCGGTCGGCGAGAGGATCGCCTCGGGGACGGTGCGGGTGATCGAGAACGTCGCGCACCTCGCGCAGTTCCGCCCCGGCGAGGTCCTCGTCGCCGACACGACGACGCCGGACTGGGAGCCGGTGATGAAGACGGCTGCGGCGATCGTCACCAATCGGGGCGGGCGCACGTGTCACGCGGCCATCATCGCCCGAGAGCTCGGGATCCCCGCCGTCGTCGGGGCCGGAGACGCCACCACGGCGGTGCCGACCGGCGTGACGGTCACGGTCTCGTGCGCGCAAGGCGATGCGGGCTTCGTGTACCGGGGCGAGGTGGGTTTTCATGTCGAGCGGAGCGAGGTGGGGGACCTGGCCCGCCCGGTGACGAAGATCATGATCAACCTCGGCAACCCCGACCTCGCCTTCAAGACCTCGTTCCTCCCGAACGACGGCGTCGGTCTCGCACGCATGGAGTTCATCATCAGCGAGTCGATCCGCGCCCACCCGCTGGCGCTTCTGCATCCCGAGCAGGTGACCGACAGCAAGGCGCGCGAGGACCTGGCACAGCTGATCCGCGGGTACCGCGACGGCGAGCAGTTCTTCGTCGAGCGCCTCGCCGAGGGGATCGGCACGATCGCCGCCGCCTTCTGGCCGAAGCCGGTTGTCGTCCGCATGTCGGACTTCAAAACGAACGAGTACGCAAACCTCCTCGGTGGGGCGGGTTTCGAGCCAGCGGAGGCCAACCCGATGCTCGGCTTTCGCGGCGCGTCCCGATACGCCCATCCCGCCTACGCCGAAGGCTTCGCCCTCGAGTGCAAGGCGATGCTTCGGGTGCGCGAGGAGATGGGGCTCACCAACGTCGTGCTCATGCTTCCCTTCGTCCGTCGCGTGGCGGAGGCTGAACAGGTTCTCGAGCGGATGGCCGAGCTCGGCCTCCGTCGTGGGGAGAACGGCCTCGAGGTCTACGCCATGTGCGAGATCCCGAACAACGTCATCCTCATCGACCGCTTCGCAGAGTACTTCGACGGCTTCTCGATCGGCTCGAACGACCTGACCCAGCTCACGCTCGGCGTCGACCGCGACAGCGAGATCGTTGCCTTTGACTACGACGAGCGTGACGAGGGGGTGAAGGAGATGATCCGCCTCGCCGTCGAGGGGTGCCAGCGCAACCACATGCACTCGGGCCTGTGCGGGCAGGCGCCGTCCGACTACCCGGACATGGCCGAGTTCCTCGTGGAGCTCGGGATCGACTCGATGAGCCTGAACCCCGACACGGTGCTGAAGACGACTCGGCAAGTCCTGGAGGTCGAGGCGCGGCTGGGCCGGTCTCCCGCTGCCGCTCCGGCGCCAGGAGAGGACGCCAGAGGTTGAAGGTCCCGACACAGGATGCCATGATCCTGGTCAGGCAGTTCGGGCAATTCGACCCTGGTCACCTCGACCGTCGGCGGCGACGATGACTGTCGATGAGGAGGTGGTGATGTCCACTGGGGATGGAGCTGCACGCGGGGCACCGGACCCGCCCGGGTACCCGTCGTCGTGGGAGTTCGACGGGCTGCTGACGGGCGGCGAGGCGGTCCTCGTCCGTCCGATCCAGCCGGCTGACGCGGCGCTGCTGGGCGCCTCCGACAGGAACCTGTCGCACGATGCGATCCAGCAGGCCCTCCTCGGTGCCCATCCGGCGTGGGGCCCCGACGAGGCAGCGCACGTCGCCGAGGTGGACTACGACTCCCGGATGGCCTTCGTGGCGATCGTGTCGGGTCAACTGGTCGCGTTCGCGAGCTACGACCGCCTCGGGCCCACCCAGCCGGTGGCGGAGGTCGCCTTCGTGGTGGCCGGCACCTATCAGCGCCACGGGGTCGCCACGCTGCTCTTCGAGAGCCTGGCGGCGTACGCACGGACCAAGGGGATCGTGCACTTCGTCGCCGAGGTCATGGCGGAGAACTCGGCCATGCTCCAGGTCTTCGGTGCCACGGGCCTCCGGTGTACGCGCGCCAACGACGGTAGGACCGTCCGGACCGAGATCGATCTCCGGCCGACGCCCGAGTACCGTGCGTCCTGCGACGAGCGGGAGGCGACCGCGGAGGTCGCCAGCATCTCGGCGATCCTCCGCCCGCGCTCGATTGCCGTCATCGGGGCGGGACGGCACCCGGGGAACGTCGGTCACGAGGTCGTCCGATCCCTTCTCGCCGGAGATTTCTCGGGGAGCGTCTACCCGGTCAACCCGTCGGCCCGGGCGGTCTGTGGCGTGCCCGCGTTCCCCACACTGTCATCGCTTCCCGAGCCGATCGACCTGGCGATCATCGCGGTACCGTCGGCGGCGGTACCCGGTGTCCTCGGCGAAGCTGCCTCGACGGGTGTGCGGGCGGCGACCATCATCACCGCGGGCTTCGGAGAGACGGGTCGCTCCGGTGCCGAGGTCGAGGCCGAGCTGCTCAGGGTCGCCCGGCGGCAGGGCATGCGCATCGTCGGCCCGAACTGCCTCGGTGTCGTGAACACCGACCCTGACATCCGGATGAGCGCCACCTTCGCTGCGCTCGATCCGCTCGCCGGGGGCCTGGCGCTCGTCTCGCAGTCCGGTGCGGTCGGAATCGTGCTCGCCGAGCAGGCCCGGGTCGCCGGCCTCGGCCTGTCGAGCTTCGTCTCCGTCGGGAACAATCTTGACGTGAGCTTGAACGACCTGCTCTGTTACTTCGAACGCGACGACCGGACCTCGGTGATCGCCCTCTATCTCGAGTCTCTCGGAAACCCGCGCAAGTTCGCCCGCATCGCCCGGCGGGTCGGCGAGAAGAAGCCCATCGTGGCGCTGAAGGCGGGAAGGACACCTGCCGGCGCCCGGGGGGCGCGATCGCACACCGCCGCCGCCGCCACGCCGCAGGTCGTCGTTTCGGCGCTTCTCCAGAGCGCCGGCGTCATCAAGGTCGACCGCCTCGAAGAGCTCCTCGATGTCTCCGCGCTCCTGCTCTCCACGCCGCTGCCCGCAGGGAGCCGGATCGCTCTCGTCGGGAACTCCGGTGGCCCGCTCATCCTCGCCGCCGACGCGTGCGAGGCCGGCGGGCTCTCCGTTCCAGAGCTCGACGACGCAACGAAGGACGCGCTCCGCAAGGTCGTCGTCGACTCGGCAGCCGTCGCCAACCCCGTTGACATGACCGCGGATGGGGGGGCCGAGGTCCTCGAGAACGCGCTGGAGATCGTCCTTCACGACGACGCGGTCGACGCGGCGATCGTCGTCACCACCGATCTCGTCGCGCTCCGGGCAGCCGCCGCACGAGAGGTCGTCGCCCACGTTGCGCAGCGCTCGGACAAGCCGGTGGTCGCGTGCATCCTGGGGACAGACGCCGCTCCCGGCTCCAGCGGTGCACTGGCCATCGCCGAGGTTCCCTCCCCCGAACGAGCGGCGGCGGCGCTCGCCCACCTCTGCTCCTACGCGGAGTGGCGCCGACGCCCCCGGTCCGCGGCCGCGACATCCTGGGAGGTCTCCGACCAGGTGGCGATCCACGAGATCGTGTCCTCGGCACTCGCCAGGAGTGAGACAGGTGGCTGGCTCGAGCTCGAGGAGGCCGCGCGTCTGGTCGAGGCGTGCGGCGTGCCGGTGTTGCCTACTCGTGCTGCTACGACCGCAGCAGAGGCGGGCTCGGTCGCCGAATCCATCGGGTTCCCCGTCGCGTTGAAGGCGCGCTCGGGCGAGATCGTCCACAAGTCGGACGTCGGCGGGGTCGCGGTGGGATTGGGCAGCCCCGAGGCGGTCCGCGAGGCGTACGAGGCGATGGCAGGCCGGATCGGACCGCAGATGGGCGGCGCGGTCATCCAACCGATGGCGCCGTCGGGCGTCGAGGCGATCATCGGGCTCGCTTCCGACCCGGTCTTCGGACCGGTGGTGATGGTCGGCCTCGGCGGGGTGATGACCGACCTGCTCGGCGACCGTGCCTTCGCGGTTCCGCCGTTCGATGTCGGTGCCGCCGAGACGATGGTGGCATCTCTGCACGCCGCTCCCCTTCTCAATGGCTACCGGGGCGCAGCGCCCGTCGACCGCCGAGCCCTGGTGGCGGTTCTCGAGACGATCGCACGGGTGGCCGAGGAGGTTCCCGAACTGGTCGAGCTCGACCTCAACCCCATCCTCGTCAGTTCAGCCGGGGCGGTCGTCGTCGACTGCAAGGCTCGCCTCGCTCCACGGCACGCTGGTCCCGGGCCGCTATTCCGTGCCTTCCGCTCACCGGCGCGAGCCTGAGGCAGCCGAGGCGTTGGCTATGCACCAGGTGAGGGCGCTCGGCTGGGCCTCGGGCGCCACCGCTTCGGCGGACTCGTCAACCACCGCCCCTCGTGCGCGGCTACGTCAGATTCGCTCCGGGACCATGTCGATGGCACCGCAGGGGCACTCTTGCGCGCAGATGCCACAGCCCTTGCAGAAGTCGTAGTCGAACTCGTAGCGAAGCGACGGACCGAGCTTGATGACCGCGTTGTCCGGGCACACGCCGAAGCAGTTGTCGCACTCGAAGCAGTTGCCGCACGAGAGGCAACGACGAGCCTCGAAGAGCGCGTTCTCCTCGGTCAGGCCCCCGACGACCTCGTCGAAGGTGCTCTGCCGCCGGGCCCGCTCGAGCTCGGGACGCCTGGTTCGCGGGGCGTCCGAGTAGTACCAGGTGTTCACGCGGTCGAACGTGGCGAGCTCGTGCCGGTCAGCATTGACTGGCGCACGGCCGGAGACGAATGCGTCGATGCCGCGCGCAGCGCGCTTCCCGTGCCCGATCGCCACCGTGGCCGTCCGCTCCGACGGCACCGAGTCGCCGCCGGCGAAGACGCCGCTCTCGCCCGTCATCATCGTCGGGAGCACTTCGACGACGCCGTCATCGACCACAACATCGGGTGCCTGGTCGAGGAGCGACAGATCGGTGTCCTGACCAAGCGCGAGCACGAGGGAGTCGGCGTCGAGCTCTTCGAGCTCACCGGTCGGCTCGGGGAACCCCTCATCGTTGAGGCGCATCTTCTCCAGCACGAGTCGGTCGCCGTCGAATCGGCTCACCGTGGAGAGCCAGCGTACCGTCACGCCCTCGACGAGTGCCTCCTCGAGCTCGTCCCCATGGGCAGGCATGCGCTCGCGGTTGCGGCGGTAGACGACGACGGCGTCGGTGGCGCCGAGACGGCGCGCCGTCCGGGCGGCGTCGAGGGCGGTGTCCCCTCCGCCGTAGACGACGACCCGGCGACCGAGCAACGGCGGATCGTTTTCGGCGACCCGGTGGAGGAGCGAGACCGCGTCGAGGACGCGGGACGAGTCGCCGGCCGGGATCTCCACGCGTCGGCCGAGCTGGGCGCCGACGGCCAGGAAGACGGCGTCGAAGCCGCCATCGTGGCGCTCACCTTCGATGTCCTGGACGGTGTGGCCGAGTTCGACGTCGACCCCGAGCGCCACGATGCGTGTGGTCTCGGCATCCAGGACTGCACGAGGGAGCCGGTAGGCGGGGATGCCGTAGCGCATCATGCCGCCGAGCTTCGGCGCCGAGTCGACCAGGCGGACGTGATGGCCGAGACGGCGCAGGTGGTAGGTGGCGCTCAGCCCGGCGGGGCCGGCCCCGACGACGAGGACCCGCTTCCCGCTGTCGGTCACCGCCGGCGGCAGCGACCAACCGCGCTCGATCGCCAGGTCACCGAGGAACCGCTCGATGGCGTTGATCCCGACCGCCTCGTCGAGCTGGGCGCGATTGCACGCCGTCTCGCACGGGTGGTAGCAGATGCGACCCATCACCGCGGGGAACGGGTTGTCCTCGACGAGTTGGCGCCAAGCCATCTCGTAGTCACCTGGCTCGGCTTGGTAGAGCCAGCGCTGGATGTTCTCGCCCGCCGGGCACGCATCGTTGCACGGCGGGAGCCGGTCGACGTAGATCGGTCGTTCGACACGCCACGAACCGGTCCGGTTGGCGTGGCTCGAGCCGACGTCCAGTGTGATTGCGAACGGAAGCTCCATTACGCCGTCACCTGCTTCGGATCGCTGCTGTCGGCTTCGTCGTCGATGAGGCCGTAGGTGGCGATGTTCTGATCGGCGATCGCCTGGATGCGGGCGATGATGTCGGTGCGCGAGTGCTCACCGAAGAGGTGGGCGTAGCGGCGCTGGATCGACAGGTAGGCCTCGACGGGCGTCCGGTGGCGGATCGGCGACACGGCGGTGACCTTGCCGTGCTCGGCTTCGAAGACCGGGAAGAGCCCGGTCTCCTTGGCGAGCCGGGCCACGAGGATCGTGTCGTTCGGGGCCGAGCCCCACCCGAGGGGGCAGGGCACCAGGATGTGGAGGTAGCGGGCGCCGTGGAGCTGCATGGCGCGCTCGACCTTCTCCTCGAGGTCGTGGAGGTCGGCGACCGTGGCGGTCGCCACGTAACGGATGTCGTGTGCCATCGCCAGGCGGGGGAGGTCCTTCCCCTGTCCGAAGACGTTGCCCGGCTCCGGGCCGACCGCTTCGGTCGTCGCCGTACGCGCCGCCGGTGGTGTCGCGCCGGAGCGCTGCACGCCCGTGTTCATGTACGCCTCGTTGTCGTAGCAGATGAAGAGCACGTCGTCGTTGCGCTCGAACATCCCCGA
>JADGPK010000223.1 GCA_017882445.1 Solirubrobacteraceae bacterium | reverse complement strand
GCGGTCGAGGGGGAGAGAGTGCCTCTCTCGCTCTGAGGTGCTGTCTTCTGCGGGACGCAGACCGGGCTCGTCGCTCATTGCGGCCTCTCCTGTCCGACGGCCGCTCGCCAGCCTAGTTCGCGAGGCGGTCCAATACTGCATGGTACCCGCTCCCCGAGACGAGGCGGCCCGACGTGCCGAGTTGTTGCCCGTCTTGTTGCCCTAGCCGCCGACAATCAGCCCCAAATGGGCAACAGCGGTTCCGGGGCCGAGTGCGCAGGGTGCTCTCTCAGGCTCAAACTGCAACTTTCGATGGCGGAGAACGCGCGCGGCCGCGCCCTGTCACGCCGGAGGTCGCGGGTTCGGGTCGCGTGGCTCATGTAGGGATCCGCGTGTACTACTAAGTGTCGAGGCACCCGGACCGTGTCCCGGCTCTCATGCCGGGGGTCTCGGCTATTCGCGAGAACAGTTTGAGCCACACGCCGGAATTGCCAGAACCCACGATTCGCCCTGCGATTCGGCAACAGACTGTCGGTTCTGGCGATTGTGCCACTACCCCGCCAGCGCCGCAGCCAGCGCCTCATCGATCTTCGCTGCCGCCTCTTGCTGCATGTTCGCTGTGCAATGTGAGTAGATGTCGAGGGTGATCGAGACATTGGCGTGCCCGAGGCGCTCCTGCACGACCTTGGGATGAACACCCTGGCGCAGCAACATGGTCGCGTGCGTGTGGCGCAAATCATGCAGGCGGCAGGTCAGTCCCGCCTTCTTGAACACGCGACGACAAGCGGCTGCGAAGGTGCTGGGCCGCCATGGCTCGCCGTCCGGGCCGGGAAAGACGAGATCGAGGCGATTGAACTCTACGCCGGCAGCGAGACGGGCGCGCTGTTGGGCAGCGTGATGGGTGCGGAGAGCGTCCACTGTCGACGCGGGGAGGGCGATCGTGCGCGAGCTCCGCACCGTCTTCGGCTGCTTGAGATGCACGCCCGCTGACGACTCCTCGAGAGTTCGTCGGACCGAGATGGTCCGTGCCTCCAGGTCAACGTCGCCCCCTTGCAGTCCGAGCAGCTCACCGCGACGCAGACCGAGACTAACGAGGACGAGGAGTGGGACGGCAACGCGGGTACCCTCGGCAGCCCTAAGCATGGCGCCGATCTCCTCGTCCGTCAGTGCCTTGATCTCGGGCGTGCGAATCCTCGGCAGCACCAGGTCGTCACAGGGGTTACGCGCGATCAACCTGGTGCGAACCGCGCTGCGAAGCGCACTATGGAGCACCACATGAACCTTGTGCACGCTGGCCGGCGAGAGATCAGCGTCAAGCAGGTCGGAGTAGCAACGCTGCACGTGGTCGGGGCGCAGAGCGGAGAGCTTCGTGGCCCCGAGCCGGGGAATGAGGTGGCAGGCGACGATGCTCGCGTAGCGATCCTGCGTGCGAGCCCCGACTTGATGACGCACGACATCGGCGAGCCAGCTCTCAAGGTGTTCGGCGAGGGTCAGCGTGCTCGACTCGACGTAGGTGCCGGCCTCAAGTTCGTTGAGGCGCTGCCGGAGGACCTGTTTGGCGTGCGCCTTCGTACCGTGCACGCTCTCGTACTTCCAGCGCCGCTTGCCGTTCTCATCCCTGCCCAGCTCGATGATCAGCTGCCAGACGTCGCGGCGGGACTTATCGCGCTGATAAACGCGACCGGTCACAGTTCTTCGCCTTTCAGTTTGTCGCTCGGTGTGCCGTTGGGGTTGACGCCGGACACGCAGCGCATCGCGTGTCCGGCGTCGTGATTGCGGGGCTGAGGCGTGTGGCGCTTGCGCTTCACTTGCCCTGCTGGCGCGGCCGTTTTGCATAGTAGGTTTCACGAAAACTCGCCATGGAGCCATAGCGGTCCGGGTACTTGCGCTTGAAGCGCTCGTAGAGCTCGCCCCACGTCAGCGACGGGTCTGCGGTCCGGGCTGCCTCGACGAATTGAACGACCAGATACGGCCCCTCCTGGGGCTGGCGCGGCAGCTTGAAGAGGCCGCGTGCGGCCTGATAGGCGGCGGCCACGTCGCTTTTCGGCACCCGCCGATCGCGCACGGTGATTACGTAGCCGCGATACTGATGGCTGCGCCTCACCTGCACGTACGGCAGGCCCTGCTGCATCCCGCAGAGCAGGTAGGCCACCGCCACCGCGGAATCACAGCCGGTCTGATCGGCGATGGTCTGCGCGGTCTCGGCCAACCGCGAGAGCTTCTGCTCGCTCGCGCGCTCTACCGGAGTCGGCTCGCGCAGGCAGCCGTTCTCGTCGACTAGCGGAGGGCGCTGGAAGCCCCGGTAGACCACCCAGAGCTCGTTGTCGATGGTCTCATCGTCGATGTAGTCGGCCGGCACCCGCTCGCGCCGCAGCGGCACGCCGAGCAGTAGGTGGTCGCCCTCGCGCCGTTCAGCGTGTGCGATCTCGGCGAGGAACGCCGCCACGTTGTTGAAGTCCAGGAAGGTGGGCCGGCCGCTCTGGTCGAGCAGGCCGAACAGAGTCAGCATCTCGTGCTGCTGCCGCTCATAGCGCGCCCAGATCCGCGGCCGACATCTCCTACCAGTGGCCGCTCCTCATCGCCATCGGCGCGTCGATCGTTCTGACGATCGTCGGCTCGATCCTCGCGGGGATCGGCAAC
>JADGPK010000222.1 GCA_017882445.1 Solirubrobacteraceae bacterium | reverse complement strand
GGGGTGGTGCTCGTCGTTGTCGGCGTGGCGCTCATGTTCGGCGTCTTCGAGCGTGTGAACGCCTGGCTCCCTATTTTCAATCCCGGCGGCCTCTGAGGCGGCGCATTCGACTGATAGGCCGCCCGCCCCGGCGAGGCGATTGGCGGAGAGCTCGACCAGATAGAGTTCGAGGGCGTCCACGGCGTGCCTATTCTAGTCATGAAGGCGGACGCCTCCGCCAGCGCCTGACCGAGCACAGGTCTCTATGACCCGTGCAGCCTCGAGATGTCTTGCACACAGCGCTTCTGCCGCCCCACCGCCGACGTCGGGCCAGGCCTTCCCGCCCCGAGAGGCGCTGCACCAGCCCGAGCTCGCCGGCAGCCGGGCACGCCGCAGCCAAGGCGGATGGCAGAGTTGGTCAAGGTTCGACGGCTACAGTCCGATAGTCTTGCCAGTGAATACCAAAGGGATAGCTCCGCGCTGGGTGCGCGTGCAACAGGCAGCCGACCTCCTCGGGGTCAGCCCCACCACGGTGCGCCGCTGGGTCGCCGACGGTCGGATCGCCTGCCAGCGCACGCCGAGCGGGCATCGCCGCTTCCTCGTCGACGATCTCGAACGGGCCTTCCCCAAGCAAGACCCCCCGAGTGGTGGACGCCTCGCGGCAGGCAGGCACACCGGACAACGCTACCAGTTGCTCTATGAGACGAGCCTTGATCTCGCCTCCAGCCTGGAGCTGACCGAGGTCCTTCAGTCGGCGGCGCGACGCCTGAGCGCCGTCCTCCAGATCCCCGACTGTGACATCTACCGGCTCGAGAGCGACGAGCGCCTGGTCTGCTTGGCCTCGTCAGCAGGGGGCGTCTACGACGCCTCCTGGGCGGGCCGTGAGGTCCGCCTCGTCGACTGGCCCTGCAAACGGCTGGCCGTCGAGACGCAGCGCGCAGTCACCATGGCCAGTCTTGACGACCCGCGTCTCAGTGAAGTGGAACGCGAGGACATGCGCCGCTACGGCCAATGCAGCTCGGTCGCGCTGCCCCTGATGGCGCACGACAAACTCATCGGTGTGGTCGACCTCCTCGACCATGTCGAACGCCAGTTCACGGAGGAGGAGGTAGCCATCGCCGAGGCCGTAGGCCAGCTCGTGGCCCTGGCGCTCGAGCGCGCCCAACTCTACGAGGAGGTGAAGCGCCTCCACCTCGGCAATCTGCGCGCCCTTAGCTCCGCCCTGAGCGCCAAGGACTACTACACCCTCGGCCACGCCAGCCGCGTCGCCGCCTACACGGCCCTGCTCGGGCGTGAGCTGGGCCGGCCCGGAGAGCATCTCGAGGCGGTCGAGAACGCTGCCTTCTTGCACGACATCGGCAAGATCGGCGTCTCCGACCGCGTCCTGCTCAAGGCCGGCCCTCTGACCAGCGAGGAGTGGGAGCTCGTGCGTCAGCACCCCGGCATCAGCGCCGAGATCGTGCGCCCGCTCTTCGACGAGGAGCTCGTCGCCGGCGTACGCCACCACCACGAGCGCTTCGACGGCGGCGGCTACCCCGACGGCCTCGCCGGCGAGAAGATCCCGCTGATCGCCCGCGCCATGTGCGTGGTCGACTGCTACGACGCCATGTCCTGCCAGCGACCTTACCGACGCGCCCTGAGCTACGGGCAATGCCTGGCTGAGCTCGAGCGCTGCAGCGGCACCCAGTTCGACCCGGCGATGGTGGCGGCCTTCCGGCGCGTCTTGCAGCGTTTGCGGCGACAGAGGGCGCGCGTCGCTGAGCTGGCCACGCAGGCCGTGCAGCTGATCGATCCCGCTACCCACGCCTTGCTGCGCGGGCGCGCCGACGAACTGCGCCCGGAGTACGGGCAGATGGTGAGCGCCCTGCGCGAGCTACGCGACAGCAATCCGCCAGTGCGCTTCATCACAAGCTTCGCGCAGTACGGTGACCAGTGCATCACCGTGCTCGACAGCGGCGAGACGGACGCTGACGTCTCGCGCTGCGGCGACCCCTGGCTGCCGGAGGACGAACTCGCGCGCGTGCTCGCCGGTGAGAACCTGCAGGCCAACGTCCTCAACGCGGACGACTACGGCGTCTGGGTGTCGGGTATCGCCCCCGTCCGCGACGCCGGTGGCAAAGTCGTCGCAGCGGTCACCGTGGACGCACCGGCCGTCGAGTCGTTCGGCCGGGCGGTGCCGGGCGACCGCTCACAGACACTCGCGGCGATGCTGCGGGCGGCGGCGATCCGCTTCAGTCGCGCCGAGGTCGAGGCCATCACCGACGGCCTCACCGGGCTCTACAACCACCGCTACTTGCATGAGCGCTTACAGGAGGAGCTCGAGCGCGCTCAGCGCCGCGAAAGCACGCTCTCGCTGCTCTTCTGCGACTGCGATCAGTTCAAGACCTACAACGACGAATACGGGCACAAGGCCGGCGATGCCGCCCTGACCCGCATCGCCCGTGTCATCGAGGCCAACAGCCGGCGCTCCGATCTGGCGGCGCGCTACGGCGGCGAGGAGTTCGTGCTCGCCCTCGTCGACACCGACGCTGCGGGCGCCGCTGCCGTGGCCGAGACGATCCGCGCCGAGATCGAGGCAGTCAGCGCTGAGCACGGTCGCCCGCTGACAGTGAGCATCGGCATCGCCACATCCCCCGACGACGCGAG
>JADGPK010000221.1 GCA_017882445.1 Solirubrobacteraceae bacterium | reverse complement strand
TCAAAGCGCGATCCCGGCTTTCGCAGCTCGTCGAGGGTGTCGCATAAAGCCGTCCACGAAAACCTGCGCAGCACTCGCTGTGGCGGCCGTGGAAGGCGCTGGGAGCGCCGTGGCCGAGCAATGACCTTCGGGTTTTTCGACCCCACCCTTAGAACGGACCCAGTGAGGCCTTCGGGGGTTTGTGCGACAGCCTCCGTCCGGTGCGAGCGTCTCCGGCATCACAGGTGCCGCTGCTGCTCTGTGCTTGAAGGCGAGCGTGCGAAGCCTGTTCGCGCAGATGACCGGATTAGCGCGGCGGGGCTACGGCGTGGGTCGACTGGCTTGGTCCTCGGCGATTGCCTCGCGCAGGGCCTGCTCGAAGGATCTGGGTTGGATGTCGAACAACTCCATACCGGATGAGTCGGTGATGGTCGTGTCGGTGGAGAGCCCCTCGATCAACGGTCTCGCGACGCCGGCGTCGACAGGTGTGATGAGCCCGATCCAGTGCGAGGAGAGCCACGGCGTCAGCAGCGGCACCGGGATGCGTGGGCGGCGGTCCAGTCCCAGCGCGTCGGCCATTTGGTCGAGCATCTTCCCGTATGTGAGTATTTCGGCAGACCCGATCTGGATCTCGCGGGAGCGCGTCTCGGGTATGCCGGGAGCCTCGATGAGGTAGCGCAGCACGTCGCCGATGGCGATCGCCTGGGTGGGTGTGGCCAGCCACGAGGGTGCGAGCATCACCGGCAGGCGTTCGACCAGCGAGCGCAGCGTTCGGTAGCTCTCCGATCCGGCTCCCACCACCATGCCGGCGCGAAACCAGGTAAGCGGTGGTCCCTCATCGCGCAGGATCTCTCCGACGCGCAGCCGCGAGCGCAGGTGCTTGGATGCGGGGCGATCGCCGAGGCCGCCGAGGTAGACGATCCGCTCGATGCCGGTGGCGGTCGCGAAGCGGGCGAAGTTGGAGGCGGCGACGGCGTCGCGTTGCTCGTAGTCGGAGTCGCCGCCGCGGCCCATCGAGTGGACGAGATAGTAGGCCGTTGTGTAGTCGTCGTCGATGGCGCTGAGGGAGCTCGGGTCGAGCATGTCGGCGCGGTGTACCTTGACGGCTGGATCGAAGCTGACCCGACTCGGGTCGCGCGCGACGCACCCGACCGGAACGCCCTGCGCTCGCAGCTCGCGCACCAGTCGGCTGCCTACGTAACCGGAGGCTCCGGTTACAAGCGTGCGGACCATGCTCAGGAAGCCGGCGCTCGTGGCGCCTCGTACGCGCTTGTAGGACCGGCGTGCTGGAGCCATTGCGGCTTGGCCAGCGTCATCTGCATGACGCCGATCCGCCGCTCGGCGAAGCCGGCCTCGCAGTAGGCGAGGTACATCCGCCACAGCCGCCGGAAGCGCTCGTCATAACCGAGATCTTCGAGGCGCGCTGTCGCCGCTTCGAAGTTGGCGCGCCAGCGCCGCAGCGTCTCGGCGTAATGCGGTGTCAGGTCCTTGAGTCCGACGGTTCGCATGTCGGTGTGCCGAGCGACGCAGCGCGCGATCACCGCGAGCGAGGGCAGGCAGCCATTGGGAAAGATGTGGGTGCGAATGAAGCTTCGCGACGCCTTCTCGACCTCGTAGGCTCGATCGTCGATGACGATCGCCTGAAGCAGCATCTTCCCGTCATCGGCGAGAAGGTTCGAGCAGCGCGCGAAGAACGTGTCGAAATCGTGATACCCGACGGCCTCGATCATCTCGATCGAGACGAGCTTCCCGTAG
Source organism: Solirubrobacteraceae bacterium (assembly GCA_017882445.1). GTDB lineage: Bacteria > Actinomycetota > Thermoleophilia > Solirubrobacterales > Solirubrobacteraceae > Palsa-744. The sequence goes on along the minus strand of JADGPK010000221.1, from coordinate 918 downwards.
CGTCCTCGCAGGTCGCGGTAGTCCTCGCACAGCACCGTGACGCGATCGGCGACCCCGGCCGCTCGCACCCACTCGCGGGCATGCTCGTACTGCTCGCGCGAGATCGTGGTGGTCGTAACCCGGCAACCCCTCGTTCTCGCGGCGTGGACGGCGAAACCGCCCCATCCCGCGCCGATCTCAAGCACGTGGTCGCCGGCGCGCAGATCGAGCTTGTCACACACCAGCTCGAGCTTGGCCCTCGAGGCCTGCGCGAGAGTCATCCCCCGACGCGGGAAGTACGCCGAGGAGTACATCATCGTGTCGTCAAGCATCAATGCGAAGAACTCGTTCCCGAGGTCGTAGTGGGCTGCGATGCCACGGCGGCTGCGCGTGCGCGTGTTGCGCGCGCGGATGCCCTGCATCGCCTGCAGCGGGACCCGCGCCGGGGCGACGCGACGACGCCACTCGTCCAGGGTGCTCGCATTGCGCGCGGCCACGCGCACCACGGCTGTCAGATCCGGTGCCTCCCACAGCCCCTGCATGTAGGCCCCGGCCATTCCGCGGCTGCCGTGCAGCAACCTCGGCCAGAGCCGCGGCGAGTTGACCTGGACTGTCGCTCGCGGGCTGCCGTGCCCCAGCACCAGTCGTCGCTCGCCCTCGAGGACGGTGAGCTGACCTGAGCGCAGACGTCTCAGCAGGCTGAGCACGATGCGCCTCGCGACGCGCTGCATCGGCGTCACGCCGGCTCCTCGGGACGGGGGTGAACCGGCACGCCCTTGAGCTTCAGCGCGAGCGCATGGGCATAGATGAGCGCGAGCACGCGCAGCGTCGCCGCCGGGTAGCGCGCGGTGACGCGAGCCAGACCGCCGCGGGTTAGCGGCGCGCGCCGCAGGGAGAGCGTCGCGTCGAACGCGAGCTGTCCAAGCTCGTGGCTCTCGA
>JADGPK010000220.1 GCA_017882445.1 Solirubrobacteraceae bacterium | reverse complement strand
GGCCCTCTGGACCACCCCATTGCCGAGCCGAAGCGCCTTGGGCGCTTCAGCCTCGAGCCGGCGGCGACACCTCGACTCTGGAACAACGCCCGGAAACGCATCGAGAACGCCCGTCAACGCTGGAGAATGGTTTGAGTAGTGTCCACTTAGGTGCATGTCAGTGACGGGTGCTGCGACGAGTCAGGTCCGCATCCCACCTGGCGGTGGCGGGACCGCGATGACTGTGCTGGCCTTGACCGGCTTACACCCCTCCGGCGGCCAGGTGTCCGCGAACACACATGCAACAAGTGCTCCCGGTCGCGCAGCGCTGTTAGCGATGAGCCCGGACCAGCCTTCCCGCCAGAGCTGCTCGCCGACCCGTTGGAACGCCGGCCACGTACGTCGGTCGGGCGAGGGTGCCGGAAGCGCCACGTCGCGCAGTCGGGCGGCGTCGCTGAGATCGGCCAGCTTCAGATCCAGCCGCCACTCGTGATGGTCGTAGGGGACGTGTTCTTGCGGAGCCAACCCCCACTCCGCCAGCGACCGATACCACTCCGCTGTTGCCGTCTCGATCGAATCCGCGAGATACAACCCCGGGACGACCTGCCCGCGCTGCCAGCGACCGTCAGCTGGCACGCTCGCTCGGCCGAGCAGCTCTGCACGGTGGGGCACATGCCTGACCCATACGCCTTCGACGGCACGCGCCGAAACCTCCAGCGCCACCGTCAGGAGACGCCCGGATACTCGATCTCGGAGATCAGCCTCGCCACACGCTGATACTCACCGCGCGCGATCAACTCGATCGGCTTCGCATCGTCCAAAGCAAGCACCGGTCGCTGCAACCATACAGCGATCGACTCCGCCCGCAACACACGCCCAAGACGCCTAACCATCTCCCCCAGCTCGATCAGCCGCTGCGCACGTACCCCCGTCGGCTCACTACGACCCGCAAGCCACCCCCGCACAGTGCTTGGCTTCGCACCCGTCGCCTGTGCGATCAACCGATCCGACAGGCCTGCGAAATCGTGGACCTCTCGCGCCTCTTCAAGCAACGGACTCATGAACCAAGCCTAGCACGCAATCGCAATTACGTCGCAACACCATCGCCATTCGCACAGCCGATCCAGACTCCGTCGTCCGCTCGTCCGTCGCGCGCGAGCACCCCGGCCCGCAACGCCCGTGGCACAACCCCCGCAGCACCGTGACAAATCGCTGACAAAAGCCAGATCGTCCGATGCGTCCGATGCGTCCGAAAACCGTACAGATCGGACGATCTGGACGCGGGCGGACGCATCTGCACCTGTCGAATAAGGTTGAGGGCCTTGTGGGGAGTTTTCCCCGTGGTGGTTCGAGTCCACTCGGGCGCATTGGGGCGAAATTGGCCCCTGTTGCAGGCGGCCACAACGCTGCATACCGCTCTTGCTTTTCGTCCCAAGCAGGTGCGTGAGCGGCGTCAGCCGACGCGCTCGTATCCAGACGAACCCGGCAGTGCGGAGTGGCTGCGCTAGCCCCGTCGCGAACGCGACACTCCGTCCTCTTTGGTCCTCTCGCTCAATTGTCCGGAGCGCTGGTGAGCGGCGTAGTTGTGCGCACTCTCGCCCGCCCGCAAGAGCAGCCGCCCGCGAACCCTACGGGGTCGTGGCTGATGGGCGCACGTAGCCGCGCTCGACATGCCGCTTGAGCTCGCCTGGGCGCCCGTTGACAAACATCGCCCGTGTCGCCGCCTCGACCGGCCCGCGGATCACGAGTCCCAGCACGCGGCCGGGATCCGCGTCGAGCCTGTAGGTCGCGCGGGCGCGACCTCGGCCGAGGTCCTCGAGCTCCCAGGCACCCTCGACCGACTTCATATCACCCTTCTCCTGGGTCCACGAAAGACGCGTCGGCCCCTCGTAGCGAAAGCGGACATGCGCCTTGACCCGCGTGACCTTAATGTCATTTTCGGTCTCGACAAGCGTGGGGCGACCGTCGGCGTCGTGCTCAAGCGCACTCATCTTGTCGAGGCCGCCCTGCCACTCCGGTGCCGCCATAACGTCCTCTACGACGGCCCAGACCTCCTCCAGCGGGGCATCTATCTCGGCGCTGGCGGTGCCACCCAAATGTGCCATCACGTTCCTCCCGAGTTGCGTTGAAAGAACCAGCTGCTGCTATAGGGCGCTGCAGAAGCGTCCGCTGGCCCCGTCCTCCTCCCATGGCCAGAGCCGCAGCCGCGTCTACGACCCGGCTGCGACCTCCGGCTGGCGCGGGCGCTTGGCCGGCGGTCGCAGCTCCGAAAACGAGCGCTTGATGCCCTCCGCGAGCACCTCTACGTCGGGCGCTGCCATGCGGTCGGCGTTAAGGCCGAAGACCATCTGGCCAGCGTACGTGAGGACCGCGATGCCGATCGTGTGTCCGGCGAACAGCGGTACGAGCGGGAGAACCTCGACGAGCGGCGCTCCGAACGCGTACAACCGCTGCGGGGACCCGGGGACGTTCGTGATCGTCAGGTTGAACATCCGGGTGCCACCGAACATCGCCCGCGCGAGCAGTGCGCCGGCGAGCGGTGGTCCCATGTCAGCCAGCTCGACGATCGTCTTGCCCCCGGCGCGTTGCGAGCCGGACTTGAGCTGCGCCGCGCGCTCGACGACGCGGCGGTAGCGCGCGATCGGGTCCGCCTCGCTCACCGGCAGCTCGACGAACAACGACGTC
>JADGPK010000219.1 GCA_017882445.1 Solirubrobacteraceae bacterium | reverse complement strand
GAGCGCTGGCAATGAGTCCGCAGGTGGAGAGACCGATCGTGTCAGGGACCAGGCATCGCCTTGTGCGTCAAGGACGGTTGGTAAGGGCCTGTAGCCGAATTCCAGCGCTCGATGTCAACAGGGGTCAGTGCCGGTGAGCATGGGCAACGGGCAGGCCATCCGGATGCGCTACGATCGGCCCGCTATGCGCCGCCCGAGACTCCTCCGAAGCCCGATCGGGCTCTAGCCGAACAGCGTCGGCCCCGCCGACACGGCTAGAGCCGTCGTCCACGATCGCCCAGACTCGAGGAGCCTCCCGATGCCCGCGCCTGCGTCCAACCGTTCCCGCGCCAGATCAGCCGATTTCGGCCAGTGGTATCTCGACGTCGTCCGCGACGCCGAGCTCGCGTCCTATTCGCCCGTCCGGGGCTGCATCGTCGTCCGCCCGTATGGCTTCGCGCTGTGGGAGCACGTGCGCGACGCGCTCGACCGGCGGATCAAGGAGACGGGCCACGAGAACATCTACCTGCCGCTGCTCGTGCCCGAGAGCCTGTTGGAGACCGAGGCGAAGCACGTCGAAGGGTTCAGCCCGCAGGTCGCCTGGGTCACCCACGGCGGCGCCGACGAGCTCGCCGAGCGCCTCGCGATCCGACCGACCTCGGAGGCAATGGTTGGCGCCGTCTACCGCGACCTGATTCAGAGCTATCGCGACCTGCCCGTGCTCGTGAACCAGTGGGCGAACGTGGTCCGCTGGGAGCTCCGCACGCGGCCGTTCCTGCGCACGGCCGAGTTCCTGTGGCAGGAAGGTCACACGTTCCATGCCAGCGCGGCCGAGGCCCGCGAGGAAGCGGAGCGGATGCTCGGCGTGTACCGCGAGATCTGGCAAGACTGGCTCGCGATCCCGACGATCACGGGCCGCAAGAGCGAAGCCGAGAAGTTCCCGGGCGCCGACGTGACGCTGACCGGCGAGGCGCTGATGGGCGATCGGCGCGCGCTGCAGATGGGCACCAGCCACGACCTTGGCTCGAACTTCGCCCGGGCGTTCGACATCCGCTTCCTCGATCGCGACAACGAGCGGCGGCACCCTTTCGGGACGTCGTGGGGTTTCTCGTGGCGGACGATCGGCGCAGTGATCATGGTCCACGGCGATGAGCGCGGCCTCGTCCTGCCACCACGGATTGCACCGATCCACGTCGTGGTCGTGCCGATCTGGCGAACGGTGGAAGAGCGGGCGGCCGTGGAAGCGGCAATCGCCCCGGTCGAGGCCGCGCTGCGGGCACAGGCGGTCTTCGGCGACCAACGCATCAGGGTGCGGGTCGATCGGCGCGACGACGTGACGCCCGGCTACAAGTTCAACGATTGGGAGCTGCGCGGCGTCCCGATCCGGCTCGAGGTCGGGCCACGGGATGTCGCGGCGGGCACGATCGTGGTGGCCGAGCGGTTGCCGGCGACGGACGGCACGGGCGCGAAGGAGTCGGTCTCGGTCGATCACCTTCCGGCCGATGTCGCGGCGAGGCTCGAACGGATTCAGACGCGCCTTCTGGAGCGGTCGATCACGTTCCAGCGCGCCAACACGCACCGGGTCTCCGGCTGGGACGAGCTGGTCGACGTGAATGCCGCGCAGGGCGGCTTCCTCGTGACCGGCTGGTGCGGTTCGGCCGCCTGCGAACGCGACGTCCAGGCCACAACCGGCGCCACGCTGCGCGTTCTCCCCTTCGAGGGTGAGCTCGAGGAGCTTGAACCCCCGACCGCCTGTGCCCGCTGTGGCGCGCCGGCTTCGGAGACGGCGGTGTTCGCTCGCGCATACTGACCGGCGATGAGGATGTGGGCGGGCGGTTCGAGGGCGAGACCGACCCGCGAGGCACAAGGCGTCCGCGGGTCGGGCGTGCGGCTGGATGAAGGCGCGAACGGTGGCGCTGAACGACTCAGGCGGCCGCGCGCCAGACGAGGTAGCCGACCGAGGCCACCTCGAGCCAGGCCCGGGCGGAGGCTTCGCTGCCCTCGTAGCAGCGCGAGAGGCGGCGCCAGCGCCCCAACTGGGCGAAGGCGTGCTCGATCTTGACCAGGGGCCGGATCGGGACAAAGCCGCTGACACCTGGTGAGGGCGCCTTGATATCGAGCGCGAGGTGCTTGCGTTCGGCGAGCGCCGCGAGGCCGCGGTAGGCGCGGTCGCCGATGATCGCGCGCACGCTCGGCAGGTCAGGGAGCCGGTCGCGCAGGAGCTCGCGGGCGGCGACGACGTCGTGAGGTCGAGCGGAGTCCACGCGGGCGGCAACGGGCAGCCCCAGGATCTCCACGAGGAGCGTCCGCTTGGTGCCGATCGTCCGGCCCCCTCGACCGCCCGCCTCGTGGAACGTCGGCCCGTAGCGGCCGCCCTTCACCGTCTGGGCGTCGACCATGACCATCGAGGGGATCGGCTCGCGATCGTGGAGCACCCGGACGATCGCCGTCAGGCGCGTCATCGCAGCGGCCCAGACGCCGTTCGCCCGCCAGCGCCGCCACTGGGCCCAGACCGCCGTCCAGGTCCCGTACCGCTCGGGCAGGTAGCGCCACTGGCAGCCGGTCCGGGCGAGGAACAGGGTCGCCTCCACCATCTGGCGGCGCGGGATCTGGGCCGGCGCGCCCCGTCGACCCGGCGGATCGAACAGGTCGGCGACCAGCTCCCACTGCTCATCGGTCAAGGCGATC
>JADGPK010000024.1 GCA_017882445.1 Solirubrobacteraceae bacterium | reverse complement strand
TGCTCGGGCATGTTCACCGCCAACTCGATGAACTGTCTCGTCGAGGCCCTCGGCCTGGCCCTGCCCGGCAACGGGTCGACGCTCGCGACCCACACGGCACGTCGCGACCTGTACGAGGAGGCGGGGCGCACCGCCGGTACGAGGGTGCTCTCCGAAGTCAGCGAACCGATGCGCGACTACCTCGCCAAGGTATCGAACTACGTGCGGTCGATGACGTTCCAGCAGCTCGTGTCGTCGGTGTACCGTGAGTTCCCCGAGATGCGCGAGCGCTCCGTCTTCCGCGAGCCATGACCCTCCTCGTCGGAATCTTGTGCACGGACGGCGTTGTGATCGCTGCCGACCAAGCGATGAGCTTCGGCGACGGACAGCAAACCACCATCGTGCACAAGGCGTGCAAGATCGACATCATTAGCGAGAGGGTCATCGTCGCCGGCACCGGACAGGTCGGCCTCGGACAGCGATGGCACGACACTGTGCGGGCGGCGTACGCGGGAACCGCCAAGCTCAAGGACACTCGCGTGTCACCATTCAGCGATTCGGCGACGCAAACCGATCTGTACCGCAGGCTCTGCGCACTTGGCCTCCAGGACTTCGTGAGCACGAACGTGCAGACGAGCCAATTTGGCGCTCTTGTCGCGTACGGAGACAAGAATGGGCCTTCGCTTTGCGAGTTCGCCGTGAAGGACTTCCAGCCCGAGCTCAAGTCACCGAAGGCGTGGTTCGTTTCGATGGGCTCTGGCCAGCGTCTCGCCGACGCCTACCTCGCGCTGGTGCGCGACGCGTTCTGGGATGGGAAGCAACCCACACTCGAGCAGGCGGAGTTCGCCGCCGTGTGGGTCATGAAGCGGAGCATCGACGCATCGGTCGGCGGCGTCGCCCTCCCCATCAACATCGCGGTCATCGCACCTGATGAGAAGCGGCACTTCGCGGCTCACATGCTGGACGAGGATCGTCTGGATGAGCACCTCGAAGCCGTCGAGCAATCGATCAAGTACTTCGGTGCATTCAAACCAAAGACGAGCGACGCCGACTCAGTTCCAGAAATGCCGGAGCCTCCTGTCTCCGTGCCGCCGAGCTGAGCCGAAGAACGTAGACGATTCGTTGCCAATTACTCGTTCTTGACGACCTTGACGCGCGTGCGCCCTCGATGATCTCGTCCCTGATCTTCACCTGGATGACGCGCCGCACGTCGAGCCGCATGGTGGGAGACCAGGACGGGACGTGCCTTGGGGCGGCACGTGTCGGGAGCGGGCAAGATGCGCAAGCTATCGCTTCAGTCCGAGTTCGCCACGTTTCGCTCTCTCGTCCTTCTTCGCGGCTCGTTCGCGAGGGGACGACATCCGCCGAGGGTAGCCTCGCTGGCCCGAGCGAGAAGACGGTCCGCTTCACCCGAGAGTAGCTCCACGACGTGGTCTGGTCGAAGCCCATGACGGCGAGCGCGGCCGAGTTCGGTATGACGCGGGGACGCGAATTTTGCCTCTACGTGCAGCCGTGCCCCTGCGGGCACGTGCCGTTCGCACAAGCCTGCCCGCAATGCTCGCAGTGGAAACGCAACGGCGTCTTTCCCGAGCCGGGGCAGAAGTGCGGACCGCAGCTCTCACGTTTGCAGTGGGGACACGGCCCGATTTGCGTTCGGTTGCAGTAGGGCGTTCCTGCACGACGATCCAGCCGTTCACCACAGCATCGGCAGAAGTCGCCTTGGAACGGGTAGAGGCCGGTCGGAGTAGAGCAACACATGGCAGGGCACATAGCACCGACCGCGACGGCATCTCTACGCGGATCGCCTCGACGCGTCACGGCAACGCACCCGGTGCGGCTGGAGCTGGAGGCCGTGTTGATGCGCCAGGTGGCCGCGGCGGCGCCGACCGTCGGCGCGAGCGGACTTGTCAACGGAGGGACGGCGGAGCAACGTTCCCTCGTCCCCTTCTGCCGTCGGCGAGAACCGCCAGAATGCCGGGCTTTCGCGCGTTGTGTTTGTCGGCACAACTGCAGAAGGTTGTGGCTACAAACACTGCGAATCTCGCGCTTCCGTGACCACCCGTTTCGCCGTGCCGTGTCCATCGATTTCGCCACCGTGACCACCTGTTTCGCGAACCGTGTCCATCGGCGTGATCGCGCGAAAGAGCTGCAAATGAAGGCAAAGAGGCCGACGAGTGGGAAGAGGCGCGACCGCAAGGCCGCCGCCTGTGGATAAGTGGTCACGCTCGCGGAATGGGTGGTCACGCGCGGCGGAATGCGCACAAACACGGCCTGCGGTCCCCTACCCGCCTCCGTGTTTGTCGGCGCAAGGGCAAGAGGTTGTGCGCGCGAACACAAGGCCGCCAACAGCGTGTACCCTCGCACGACTGGAGGGCGGTCTCCCCAAATGAACGGCGTCGCGGTCACGAAGAAGATCGTCTTGTTTGCGCTCTATCGCCACGGCTACGGCGAAGGCGACGCGATGCGGGGGCGCTACTGCCCCAGCGCGGTCGAACTTCAAAAGGAGCTAGACATCCAACCAGAGCCCCTGAACGACGCCGTGGACGCGCTCGACACCGAAGGCGATGTCGAGGCGGGACGCAACGATGCCACGGTTCCGTTCACGTTTGGACACGTGGAACTCAAGCCAGCCGGACGAGAACGTGCGGAGGCACTCGGCGCGTCCGAAGCGTGCCACCCGAATGGTCGTGCGCGGGCAGTCATTCACACCCTGCGCGACATCTACTTCGCGAACGGCATGCGGCTGCGCATATCTCCGAGAGCACCCGAGCTACTCGCCACGGGACTCTCTCTTGACGAGTGCGAGCAATCCCTCAAGCACCTCGAAGCTAGCGACATGGTCGAGAGGCAGGTCGGGAACATCTATACGCTCAAACCCAAAGGCATTCGCTGCGCAGGGACGCTAGCCGAGCTTGAGAGGGAGCTTCCGCTTCCTAACAACATCGTGCGCGGAGCCGCTCAACGACCAACGGTGAACGCGGCCGACATTCCCGCAAAGATTGACCCCGACGACGTGCTCGCAGCGCTCAAGCAAGCGAAGGTAATTCTTGCGGCACATCTCTCCGGCAAGTGCCCGAAGTGCGGCAAACTACTAGCCGTAGAGGACAAGTACGAGGCCGGTCACGATCGCGTCGATCGATGGTGGTCCTGTTCATGCGGCTACAACGAACACTGCCCGCGCGTTCCGATCTCCCAATGGCACGAGGATGCCCAGAAGGACTGGGAGGCAAAGGCAGCTCGGCAGCGTGCGAGCGGATCATCTCGGTGAGGTGGGTGACGATCACCGACTCGGCGTCGACGACCGTGTAGCCGAGCGACTCGGCCTCCGCCCTTGCGGATTCGTGTACCCACACGGCCGCCAGGCCGAAGGCGGGCTCGCGCGTGGGGATCCCCTGCAGGGTGCCGCTGGCGTCACCGGGATCCATCGCGAGCAGGTGCCCGGGCATGATCCGCCCGCGCGTGACCTCCGAGCCACGAACCTTCAGGACGTACTCGTGCGATTCCATGCCGAGCTCGTCGTGGATGCGCACGGGCGGGATCACCAGGCCGAGGTCCCCTGCTATCTGGCGGCGGATCATGCTCACCCGCCGCAACAGGGAACTGCCCGACCCGCCCGAGCCCCCGTCCACGAGCGGCACCAGCCCGAAGCCGATCGCCAGCTCGAGCGCGTCGACGCCGACCTCGCCGAGGGACTCCTCGCCGGGGGCCGGCAGGGCGGCGGCGGTGCTCGCGGCGGCGTCGGCGGCGGCGGCCTTGACGCTCGGCAGCCCGTCCCGCACGGCCCAGCCGACCGCGCCGAAGATCGCGGCGATGAACAGGAAGGGCAGCTTGGGAAGGCCGGGGATCAGGGCGAACATGCCGATCGCACCGGCGGCGACGAGCGGCGCCTTGCGCTGGCCGAGGATCTGGTGGGCGATGTCGCTGCCGAGATCCCGGTCGGACGCGGCGCGGGTGACGATGATGCCGGTGGCCACCGAGATCAGCAGCGCCGGGATCTGGGCGGCGAGCCCGTCACCGACGGTCAGCAGCGAGTACTGCTGGGTCGCTTCGCCGAAGCCGAGGTGGTGCTGGAGCATGCCGACGATGATCCCGCCGATCAGGTTGATCGCGGTGATTATCAGCGCGGCCATGGCGTCGCCCTTGACGAACTTCGACGCTCCATCCATCGCGCCGTAGAAGTCGGCCTCACGGGCGACCTCAGAACGACGTGTGCGCGCCTGATCGTCGGTGATCAGACCGGCGTTCAGGTCGGCGTCGATCGCCATCTGCTTGCCGGGCATCGCGTCCAGGGTGAAGCGGGCGCCGACCTCGGCGACGCGCCCGGCGCCGTTGGTGACGACCACGAACTGGATCACGACGAGGATCAGGAAGATGACCAGGCCGACGACCACGTTGCCACCGACGACGAACTCGCCGAAGGACTTCACGACGCTGCCGGCGTCGCCGGTGGTGAGGATCAGGCGCGTCACCGACACGTTGATCGCCAGGCGGAACATCGTGGTCAGCAGCAGGAGGCTCGGGAACGACGCGAAGTCCAGCGCCCTGCCGAGATACATCGTGGCCGCGACCACCGTGAGCGCCGTGGCGATGTTGACGGTGATCATCAGGCTCAGCAGCGCCGCCGGCAGCGGCACGACCAGCATCGTCACGACCATCACGACCGCGACCGCCGCGAGCATGTCGGCGTGGGGCATCAGCCTGCGCATGGAGGCGCTCACGCCGCGAGCCTCCTACGCCCGGCGAGGCGGTAGACGAACGCGAGCACCCGCGCGACGGCCGCATAGAGCTCCTCGGGGATCACCTGGCCGATCTCGACCGACTGGTGCAGGGCGCGCGCGAGCGGAGGATCGGCGACGACCGGGACGTCGTTCTCCTCGGCCACCCGCCTGATCTGCGCCGCGATCAGATCCTTGCCCTTGGCGATGACCTCGGGGGCCGTGCGGGAGCCGTCGTAGCGCAACGCGACGGCGAAGTGGGTCGGGTTGGTCACGACCACGTCGGCATCGGGGACGGCGGCCATCATGCGGGCGCGAGCGACCTGCATCTGGCGCCGCCTGAGCGCGGCTTTGACCTCGGCGGAGATCCCGTACTGGCGCGTCTCGTCCTTGACCTGCTGCTTGGTCATCTTCAGTTGCCGCTCGTGGCGGAACCGCTTCCATCCGTAGTCGAGCAGCCCGATGCCCAGGTAGGCGAAGGCCGCGCGCTGGGCGATCCCCAGCGCCCGCTGCCCGAGCAGCCCGCCGAGCGCGATGGGCTGCATCCCGACCTTGGACGCCAGGTCGGCCATGCCCCCGAAGATCCCGAGTCCGGCCACGAGGCCGACGACGCCGACCTTGGCGGTCACCTTCAGGACTTCGAAGACGAGGTTGGGGCCGAGCAGGTTGCGCAGGCCGGACACGGGGTTGATGCGACGGAAGTCGGGTTTGAGCGCGTGCGCGGAGGGCCTGAAGCCGACCTGGGCTACCCCGGCGATGAGGGCCGCCGCCATGCACGCGGCGGCGATCGGGGCGACGGCGAGGACGATCGTGGAGAGCCCCGAGTGCATGAGTCCATTGAGCCCCGCGGCGGTCGTGGCGCGGCCCGGATGCGCGATCTTGGCAAGGATCTCCCGGAAGCTCGCGGCGCCGGATCCGACGATTCGCGGACCCATCACGCTGATCGCCAGCAGGCTGGCGATCAGCACGAACGCGCCGCCGAGATCTGTGCTGCGCGCCACCTGCCCCTTCTCGCGCGCGCGCCGGCGGTGTTTGGGTGTCGCCTTCTCTGTGCGGTCGTCGCGTGCCATGTCTCACGCCACCTGCAGCGCGCCGAGGGCGGCGCCCACGCTCACCGACAGCTGCTCGGAGATCCAGTTGGAGAAGAAGGGCAGCGAGGCGGCGACCGCCACCAGGGTCACCCAGACCTTCATGGGAAAGCCGACCGCGAACACGCTCAGCTGTGGCACCACGCGCGAGACGACCCCGAAGGCCACGTCTGTGATCAGCAGAGCCACCAGGACCGGTGCGGCTATCTCCACGGCGGCGGTGAACACGCCGCTGAAGACGTGCTCGGCGCCACCCACCAGCGAGGCGAGCCGCGGTCCGCGCGTCAACGGCACCACTTCGAAGGTGCGACCCAGTCCGCGCAGGGTCCAGCCGTCGCCGCCGATGATCAGGAAGATGAGCGTCCCGAGGAGCGAGTACAAGCGGGAGATGACGGCGGTCTGCTCGCCGTTCATCGGGTTGATCAGATTGCCGTAGGAGAAGCCCGAGATCACGTCGATCATCGAGCCGGCCGATTCGATCGCCGCCAGCAGCACGGCCAGCGTGAATGCGAAGCCAAGGCCGACGAGCAGGCCCTCGATCACCAGGCCGGCCAGCGCGAGCGGGTCGGTGGGCACGTGCTGGCCGTGCATGGCGATCGGCGTGAGCCCGATGGCGATCGCCACCGCGACTATCCCGCGCACCCGCGGCGGGATCATCCTCGAGGAGAACAGCGGCGCGATGAGAAAGAGCGGTGTGACGCGCGCGAGCACGAGGATGAATCCGCCGAGCTCGTTGCCCGCGAGCCTGCTCAGGAGTTGGCTCACGAGCCGACCATCGTCGGGATCGAGGTGTACAGCGCGCTCGTGTATGAGACGAGCTGCCCGAGCATCCACGGGCCCATCAGGACCACGACGACGGCGATGCCGACGATCTTCGGGATCAGCGTGAGGCTCTGCTCCTGGATCTGGGTGACCGCCTGAAAGACGCTGATCACCAGGCCGACGCCCAGGCCGACCAGCAACAGCGGCCCGGCGATCTTCAGCGCCAGGGTCATGGCGTGGGATGCGAGGCTGACGACGGTGTCCTGGTTCACGCTCTCACCCCTCTAATGGAAGCTCTGCACGAGCGCTTTGATGACCAGGTCCCAACCGTCGACCAGGACGAACAGCAGGATCTTGAACGGCAGCGAGATGAACGTCGGCGGCAGCATGATCATGCCCATGCTCATCAGCGTCGAGGAGACGATCAGGTCGATGATCAGGAACGGCAGGAAGATCAGAAAGCCGATCTGAAAGGCGGTCTTGAGCTCGGAGACGATGAAGGCCGGGATCAGCACCTGGGTGGGGACTTCGACGCGCTTGTGAGGGGTCTTGTCGTGGGCGAGGCTCACGAACAGCGAGATGTCCTGCGTCCGCGTCTGGCGGAACATGAATTCGCGCAGCGGCTCTTCGGCGCGTTTGATCGCCGTGGTGGTGCTGATCGCGTGGTGGGTCAGTGGTTCGATCGCGTCCTTCTTGATCGCGTTGATCGTGGGCGCCATGACGAAGATGGTCAGGAACAGGGCGATGCCGACCAGGACCTGGTTGGGCGGGGCGCTGGCGGTGCCCACGGCGGTGCGGATGAAGCCGAGCACGATCAGGATCCGGCTGAAGCCGGTCACCGTGAACAGCACCGCGGGCACCAGCGTCAGGCCGCCGATCAGCAGCAGGACCTGGACGGCGTTGCTGGAGTTGAGGTTCAACGGCGCACCGTCCATTCGCGTACGCGCTCGATCAGCCCGGCGGACGGCGAGGGCATGCGCATGGGGTCCGCCCGGCGGGGCTCGGATGTCGCCGGAGCGCCCAGAAGCGACCGACGCGGGCGTGCCGGGGGCTCATCCAGAAGGGGTAGGCCAGCCTCGCGCGCCTGCCCCTCGGTGTAGCGGTGGATCGGCACGAGACCGTGCTCGGCGCTGCCGATCAGCACGTAGTCGCTGCCCGCGCGCACGAGGTGCACGGAGCGCCCGGAGCCGAGCGTCAGCGCGGCGACGCTGGCCAGGCCCTCGGTCGAGGCGTGCGGGTCGCGCCCGGTCTTGACCTGCCGCAGGATCCAGGAGAGCCCCCAGATGACCGCGATCACGATCGCCAGCCCGACGATCGTGCGCACGATGCTCGCCCCACCCGAGGTCGTGTGCGGCACGGTCGAGGAGGGGCTGAGGTTCAGAGGTGTGTTTTCGCCGCTCGCCTTGGCGCTCGACTGCGCCAGCGCCGCGACCGGGCAGGCAACCGCGAGCAGGCAGGCGCCAAGCACCGCGACCACCTGCGCGGCCGCACGGGAGAGCGGGATAATCTTCATCATCGAGGGACGACTCCGAGGAAGAGTCGTCTCGGTTATCGGCCCTCGGGCGGAGGTCTTGAGGCGGGGGGCGCGCGCGCCGGGTCAGACGAGCTTGTCGAGCTGCACGCCCCACTCGCCCTCGCCGGTGACGACGAGGCTGCCGCTGGCGAAGCACAGGCCGTTGGCGAACAGCTCGACCGGCGCCTGGGCGTCCTGATCGAGCTCGACCACGACGCCCGGCGTCAGCTCCAGCGCACGGCCGAGCGGGAGGTGCGTCCTGCCGAGCTCAGCCCACACGCGGACGAAGATGCTGCGCAGGATCGCCCCGCCCTCGGCGGTTTCGTCGGTGTCCGCGGCGTGCGAGCGCGCCCGTTCGAGCTCCGCCCTTCCGAGCGTGGCGTAGGTCGCGGCGCGGCTCGCGGGTTCGCTGGTGGACTCGAGCTTGATCGCGCGGCGCGTACCGCTGCGTCCGGGACGCCCGCGGCCGAGCGAGACGCCCTCGGCGTAGAGGCGCACGCCGTCCTCGGCGCGCTGCTCGAGCGCCACCAGCGCGCCCGGGTTCAGCTCGAGCATCCGCTCTATCGGCATCTGCACCGCGCCGACCTCCGCGCGCAGCAGCACCTGAGCGCCGGCTAGCCCGTGACGGAGGGCCTCATGGGCGGGTGAGCCCCCATCGCGCGGCTGTAAGCGTGCCGTGCGGATGCTCTCGGCTATCGGCTCCACGGCGGCCCACGGGATGAGCAGGGACATCCCCGACGAGACACCGTCGATGCTGTTCTGAAACGTGACCGCGAGCGTGGGTTCGCCGACCGGCGTGAGCACCCCGGCGTCGCCCTCCAGGTCGATCTCGCCGCGCCCCAGCGCGGGGCCGCCGAGGTCGTTCCACGCCAGCGAGAGCCTTCCGACGATGGCGTCGAGCAATCCCGTGGCCAGCACCCAGTCGACGTCCGTCATGTGGCGCTCGGACGGGGCCTGCGCCGCCTCGCCTCCGAGCAGGCATTCGAGCGCCTGCAGCACGAGCGGCAGCTCGACGCTGAGCAGCATGTGGCGCCCGATCGCCGGCTCCTCCACGGCGACCGCGATCGAGTCCGCGGGAAGCTGTGCCTTGGCCGCCGCCCACGTGTGCTGGGCAACGTCCGCGGCCGTGACCGTGACCTCGGCTTTCAGCTCGCTCGTCAACAATGCCGAGAGCGCGTCGCAGAACGGGCCCAGCACACCCGCGATGCGGTTGCGGATCTCGGTGGTGAACTTGGCCGGCTGGGAGAAGTCGAGCGTGCGCCCGCTGTCGGCGGGCTGACTCACGTAGTCGGCCTCGGGTGGGGTCTCGGGGGAGGCCTCGGCCTTCTTTGCCTTTGACTTCCTGGCCTGAGGCTCCTTGCCCTGCTTGCTGCTCTCGCTCACGGCCATGTTCAGATCAGCCTTCCGTCAGGGACGAGCCGTCCGCGGGGACGGGAGCCCTTTCGGCTGACGCGTCGGTGCTCGCGCCTCCGTCCGGTGCTCTGGAGAGCTCCGCCTCCTCGCGGCCATCGAGGATCTCGGTGATGCGCAGACCGTACTGCTCGTCGATGACGATCACCTCGCCGCGCGCGATCACTGTGCCGTTGACCCGGAGGTCGGCGGCCTCGCCGGCCTGGCGATCGAGGCTCACGACCGAGCCGGCACGAAGGTCGAGCGTCTCTCCGACGGTCATATGCGTGCGTCCGATCTCCACGCTCAGCTCCATCGGGATGTCGCTGAGACGGCTGAGGTCGGCTTCAGGAACGGCGCCTGTGGTCGCCTGCGTGGTCTGGTCGAACTGCTCGTACTCGATTGTCTCGGTCACGCTCTCTCCTATTGGACGGTGAGATCTGGGAACAGCACTTCCTGGACTTTGACGTCTGTCTGCTTCTCGATCGCCGCCAGGATCTGCCGTCTGATCGTGCGTCTGCTCTGCGGGGCGACGAGCTCTTCGCCGTTCTGGTTCGTCACGGTGTTCGTCACGATTTCGCGCACGAGAGGTTCCTCCGGAAGGGTCCCGGCGGAGCCTTCCGCGCTCGATGCGGCCGCTCCGGCGACGGCGCCGTCGCTCTGCCCCGGCGCGAGCTCGAGCGCCACCGTCAGCTTCACGTAGCGCCCGTCGCTGAGGTTCAGCAGGAACGCCTGCGGCATCACGTAGATGCTCCCCTTGATCTTCTGCTTGATCACCGGCTTGGGCTTGGTCATCGTGTAGCCGCCGAGCAGCAGGATCGGGAGCGCGGCGGCGAGCATTATCTTCTTGTTCTTGAACATGGTCTTCCTTGACTATGGTTCGCTTTCGGATCTGTAGATCCGCTTTACGACTATCTCCACACGCCGGTTTCGCGTGCGGCCCGCGGCTGTCGCGTCACTCGCGATCGGGCGCTGGTCGGCGTAGCCGGACGCTGTCAGCCTGCGGGCGCCGACGGCCCGTTCGACCAGGAAGCGCACGACGGTGCTGGCGCGCGCGGTCGAGAGCTCCCAGTTGCTCGGGTAGACACTGCCGTGGATCGGCACGTTGTCGGTGTTGCCCTCGACGTCGATCGGGTGCGTCTCGTCGATGTTCAGGAGCTGTGCGATCTCACCCAGCAGCGCGTGCGACTTGCGATCCAGCGTCGCCTGGCCGGAGGAGAAGAGGAGATCGTCGGTGAGCACGCGGATCACCAGGCCTCGCGCTTCGATCGCGGTCTGGACGCTCTTTGAGAAGCCGTGGCGGGCCGCATAGGCGTCGAGCTGCTGCTTGATGTGCGTGAACACAATGGACTCGTGCTGGGCGGCAGCCTGCAGCTGTTCGGCGGCGGCGCCGCTGGCGGAGCCGTGCGTGCTGCTGTTCTGCAGGCTGCTCGCGGTCTGGGCGGTCACGGGCACCACCGCCTGCAGGTCGACGCTGGTCGGCGCGCGACTGGAGCTCGCGCTCGCCCCCGGTTTGGCGATCGCCTTGCCCCCGGGGAGGATGTTGCCCGAGAAGGCCGCCTTCAGCGACTGCTGCAGGGTCTGGTACTTGGAGATGTTGACCGAGGAGATCGAGAAGAGCACCATGAACAGCGCCATCAGCAGCGTGATCATGTCGGCATAGGTCAACAGCCAGCGCTCGTTGCTTCCCACCTCCGCGTTGTGGCCGCCGCGACGACGGCCGCGGCTGTGCCCGCGGGCCATGTTCAGGCCGCCTTGGCTTGGAGGTCGAGCGGCGTGACGTTGTCCCCACCGGAGTTCCGCTCGGCGGGCGGCAGGTAGGACATCAGCTTTTCCGAGACCAGGCGCGGGTTGTCGCCAGCCTGGATCGAGAGGATCCCCTCGAGCGTCATCATGCGCAGCTCGACCTCTTCGGCCGAGATCGCCTTCAGCCGGTTGGCGATCGGCAGGAAGATCACGTTCGCGGCGCCGACGCCCATCAGGGTCGCGATGAACGCTGCGGAGATCGAAGGCCCGAGCGTCGCCGGGGCGGCGAGGTTCTGGAGCACGTGCACGAGGCCCAGCACGGTGCCGATGATCCCCATCGTCGGCGCGAAGCCGCCCGCCTTCTCAAACGGGGCGGCGGAGGCCTCGTGGCGGGAGACCATCCCGTCGACCTCGGCCTCGAGGATCGCGTGCACCATCTCCGGGTCGGTCCCGTCGACGACGAGCTGCAGGGCGTTGCGCGTGAAGCCGTCGCTGATCTCTCCCAGCAGCGCGTCGAGGGCCAAGAGGCCCTCGCGCCGTGCCTTGTCGGCGAGGGAGACGAGCCGGTCCAGCTGCCCGCGCATATCCGGCGGTTCGGCCGAGAAGACGAGCTTGTAGAGGCTCGGAACCCGCTTCATCGGTTCCATGCCGACGCTCGCGAGCGTGACGCCCGCGGTGCCCCCGATGATGATCATGAGCGCGGGGATGTTGATGAAGGAAGCGGGACTCGTCCCGTCCATCATCGAGCTCATGAGCAGGGAGCCAAAGGCCAACCCGATTCCAATGGCCGTCGCAGCCTTCATTGCTCCCGTTCATCGGCTGGCGCGGATAATCCTTCAGTTTTGCCGAGTCGTCCTGCACGAACGATCGATCCGCCCGGCGGACCGATCGCGGACAGGCTCGGCTCGACGGACGCCTATGTGGGCTCGTCCTCGACCGCCGAGAGGCGCGGCGGATCGCCTCGCGCCGGCGCCGGCGCCGGCGGGGGCGTGGTCTGGCGCTGCGGGGCGCGGCGCCTGAGCGCGTCGCTCAGCACCGCTGCCCGGTAGGCGTGAACGGCCGCCATGACCTCCTCGGGCGACTCCGCCACCACCACCTTCGCTCCGGTCGCCAGCGCGATCACCGTGTCGGGGGTCGACTCGACCGTCACGATCATGTCCGGATTCAGTTGGAACGGCTCGTCGCTCTGACCGAGCCGGTTCAGCGTGATCATCGCCACACTCCCCTGATTGTTCAAGCTTAGCCTCGGGGTGGGACGGTGCCGTGCACCGCCCCACCGCGGGCTCCTCGGAGCTGTCCTGTCTGTATCTGCAACCTCCTTTGCGGGTTATCCGCAGTACTCGCCGCCGGGTGCGCGCCCCTGAAGGACCTACTGCATCGTCACGAGCGTCTGCAGCATCTGGTCGGCGGTCGTGATCACGCGCGAGTTCGCCTGGTAGCCACGCTCGGCGGTGATCATGTTGGTCATCTCAGTCGCGAGATCGACGTTTGACATCTCCAGGACACCACCGATCGTCGCGCCGAAGCCCGGGGTGTTCGGAGTGCCGACGATCGGCGTGCCCGAGTTGGGGGTCTGCGCCCATAGCGAGCCGCCCAGACGTTCGAGCCCGGGTTCGTTGGCGAAGGTCGCAAGCGACAGGTAGCCGGCGGTGACGCGGTGCTGGTAGGTTTTCGATTCGGGGTTGTTGTCGGTGTAGCTGATCGATCCGTCCGAGCCGATCGACACGTTGGAGGATCCGGGCGGGATCCTCAGGTAGCTGTCTTCTTTGCCCGGTGCGTAGGTGGTTCCCGCTTCGGTCACCGTCGGCACGGCGTTGCGGCCGATCACGTATTCGCCGGCCTGGGTGGTGAGGAAGCCCTCCGTGTTGGTCGACAGGTCCCCCGCGCGCGCATATTGAAAACTGGTCGGCACGCCGCTCGTATACGGTTCTTTGGCCGGCGGCGTGCCCGAGCCGACGCGCAGGAATCCGGCACCCTCGATCCCGATGTCGAGCGGGTTGTTGGTGGACTGGAACGAGCCCTCGCCCATTTCGTTGTGGGTCGCATTGACCTGCACTCCAAGCCCGATCTGCACCGGGTTTGAGCCTCCGTTCGTGCTCGTGGGGCCGGCGGCTCCTCGTATCACCTGTGTGAGCGAATCGGCGAACGTGACGCTCGAGGCCTTGTAGCCCACCGTGTTCACGTTCGCGAGATCGCTCGCGCTGTCGTTGAGCATCGCCTGGTTCGCGTCGAGGCCGCTGATAGCGGCATACATTCCAGCCATCATCGTGACTGCCCTTCCTTTCGCGGCCTCCTCGATGAGGTCCGGCCGTAGTCGTATCCGCTCGCTCTTGTCAAGCGATCACGGCACTGTCGATATTGGTGAACACGTTGTCCTTCATGTGTTCCGATCCCACAGCCGTTATCACGGTGCGGTTGCTGACGGACACCACGAACGCGGTGCCGTCGACAAGAACCAGGGAGTCGCGCGAGCCCTTGCTCGCCGCGCGGCCGACGCCCTCTGAGAGCCTTCCGAGCGTGGCGGGATCGAGCTCGATCCCGCGGCGCTGCACGCGGGCGAGCGCGTGGCGGGAGAACTGCAGCGGCTGCTGGGATCCGCCGGCCTCCTTGAGGACCTGCGCGAACGACGGGCCGCCAGCCGGGATGGCCTGTGTCGTGCGTGCGCCGCCCTCTGCGCCTCCCGGAGCCCCGGCGGGCACGGCAGGCGCGGCGGGGCGCCCGAGTCCTCCGGGCGGTATCAGCGCGGGGTTTGAGATGGCGCTCAATTGACTTCCGTGATGCTCGAGAGCTTGATTGCAGGAATGCCTTCCACCGTGACCGTGGTGCCCGAGGAGGTCGACTGGACGCTCTGGACGATCCCCGTCGAGGTCGCACCCGAGGGGGCGATGAACGAAACCGTCCGCCCGATCAGCTGGACGGCGCCCGAGAGCTCGCTCGCGTTCGCCAGGTTGGTCGTCTGCTCGACCTGGGTGAACTGTGCGAGCTCGCTGACGTATTCGTTGGTGTTGGCCGGCTGTAGCGGGTCCTGCGCCTGCAGCTGGGCGATCATCAGTTTGAGGAAGTCGTTCTGTCCGAGAATGCTGCTCGGGTTGGTGGGAGCCGCGGCGGCGGGCGTGCCCGACGCGCCAGACACGGAGGCGGCCTGAGCGATTGTGAGTGCGTTGGTGGTCATGACGGTCGGTCCTTTCCAGTGTTCACGCGAGAACATCCACGAGCCCGCCGCTCGCAAGGCCGGTGAGCCCTGCCACGACGTCAGGCTCCCCAGTGCTCGCGGCGCTTTCGGCGTCTTCGGAGACGGCTGATGCGGCAGCGGCGCCCGGCCCACCCGATCCGTCTGAGCCCCCGGTGAAGCGGTCTTCGCGATCGCTCGTTTGGGAATGCCCGAAGGAGCCGATGTCCAGGCGCAGCAGGGGCAGACCGAGCGAGCTCAGCGACTGGTGCAGCTCGGAGCGCCCCTGCGCGAGCGCCTGCGCGGCCGCGGGAGTGTCAGCCGTCACCCGTGCAAGCAGGCCGTCTGCGGTCTGGCTGAGGTGGATGCGTATCTGACCTAGCTCTGCGGGCTGGAGCGCGATGCGCGCCTGGGTCAGACCCTGCCGCGCGGCGAGATCGATCGTGCCGCGGATCGCGTCGATCATCTCCTGCATGCCCACGCCCGAGCCGAGCAGGGGGCCCGCGCCCGGCCCGCCCGACGCGGTGCTCACCGAGACGGCGGCGGACGCTTGGCCGGCCACCACGTCGGCGCTCGGCTGAGGGGCGCTCAGCCCGCGCGCCGCGGGCGCGGCGCCCGCGGCGCCCGGTCGTTCCCGCCCGGAGCGGGCGCCGTCCGATGCGCCGTCCTGCGCCTTGCCCCCGTGCTGCGCGGTCGCCAGGGCGCGCACTTCGGCGCCCAAGCCCGCGGAATGCGCGTGCGCCAGGACCCGGACCTCGGCGCCCAGACCCATGGAAGGCGTGGCCCCTGAGCGGCCCTGGGAACCCTGCGCGTCGCGTCCCTGCCCGGGAAGGGTCGTGGTCGTGGAACTCTGCATCTGCGTAACCGCGACCCGGCTGGACGGGGGGGCTGGCTGTGCGCTTCCCACAGGCACCGCGGCGGTGCCAGCAGCCGGCTGTGCCTGCTTGGGAGTGGCGGCGACCGGCGATGGGGACGTGCCGGTGGTGTGCAGAGCTTCCACCCCGCCCGCTTTCGAGCCGGGCACCACGAAGGGTCCTGCGGATGGTGGGGCGCCGGGTGCCGCCGAGAACCCGGAGGAGGACCGGATCGCCGGGGTGTCTGCGACCTGGGGCGCGATCCCTGAGTTGCCCGCCTGAGTGGCCTTCGAGCCCACCTCGACGGGCACAGTCGGCGCTCCCGTGGTCGCGCTCCCTTCACGGGCGGTTCCTCCTGCGCTGGAATGGACGGCCGGGGCGGCGGCTGGGACGGCGGCTGGGGCGGCTGCCGGGACGGCTGGGACGGCGGCCGGGACGGCTGCTGGGACGGCTGGGACGGCTGCTGGGACGGCTGGGACGGCGGCCGGGGCTGCCGGGACGGCCGGGACGGCTGGGACGGCTGCTGGGACGGCTGGGACGGCGGCCGGGGCTGCCGGGACGGCCGGGACGGCTGGGACGGCTGGGACGGCGGCCGGGACGGCGGGAGCCGGCGTCTCCGGCGCGCCCTGCACCACTGTGCTCGAGCTGGTGGCCGCTCTCGCGCCGGTGGGCGCTGGGGCCGGCGCGTCGGCGAGCGTGGTTGAAGCGGCCGGCGTCGCGGACGAGGCGGCGTCGGAGGCACCCGAGGGCGTGTCCGAGCGGCTCGTGCCCCCACGCCGATGCGCGCAGGGCGCTCTGCTGTCGCTCGCTGCGACGCTGCTCTTCGGATGGCCTTCCGCGTTTGCGGTCCGGGCCCAGTGTTCGGCGAGCGCGCTGTGGAAAGGCGGCGCGCCCGGTGGAACCCCCGGTGGGGCTGCGCCGGAAGGCGGTGGCGCGGTGCTCGGCGGCGGCGCGAGGGCAGCCATGACGGTCATGCAACGCCTCCGACGCTCGTCATGGGGTGGCTCTGGCGAAAAGCTTCGGCGTACCCGAGCACTTTGCTGACATAGCTCTGGGTTTCGGCGTAGGGCGGCACGCCGCCGTACTTCTGGACGGCGCCAGGGCCGGCGTTGTAGGCGGCGAGCGCATCGGCCGTGTTGCCGCCGAACTGGCCCATCATCTGGCTGAGGTAGCGCGCGCCGCCTTCGATCGATTCTGTTGGATCGAGCGGGTTGGCTACCCCCAGCGAGGACGCTGTGCCGGGCATCAGCTGGGTCAGGCCGCTCGCGCCGGCGCTGCTCTGGGCGTTTGGGTTGAAGCCCGACTCCTGCTGGATGAGGCCGTGCAGGACAGCCGGATCGACGCCGTAGCGCTGGGCTGCGTTGCTGATCAGCGCGTCGTAGGGCGTCGATTCCGAGCCGCCGCCCGCGCCCGTTGCGGAGCTTTGGTAAGCGACGGGCGTCCCAACAGCGGTGCCGGCGGCCTGCAGCGCTGAGGCGAAGCCTCCCGGCGAGGAGGAGTAGGCGCCCGAGACGGCGGCGGGAGAGCCCGCGAGCGCCGCCTGGCTGGTCTGTTCGATCAGCGCCTGCAGCTGCTGCACGCGCTGGGAGATCGCGAGCTCGCCCGCGGGCACTCCGGCTGCAGCGGCGACGGATTCCGTGCTCATGCCGTGCTCCGGCGAAAGCGCGTCGTGGCGATCTCATCGAGGACGTTGCCCTCTCGCCGGGCTGCCTCGCGGTCGTGCTCGCCGCGGTGGCGCTCCCTCAGGCGGTTGAGCATCTCGTGCTCGCTGGCCGCGGTGATGAGGTCGGCGTCGCGCTCGGCGACCTCGGCGTCGCGCTGGCGCAGCTCGCGCTCATGCTGTCCACGCTCTTCCTCGATGCGCTCGTGGAATACCTGGCGCGCGAGCAGCTCGTTGGCGCTCGTCGTCGGGGACTCCGCCGCGATTGTTCGCTGTTCGCTGTGCGCCCGCTCGAGGTGCGCGTCCGTGCTGCGGAGCTCCGCCTCGGTGCTTGACCGGCGCGACATCGCCTTTGCGAGCTCCTGCTTGGCGAGCTTCTCCGTGCGCTCCCGAACGGCGCGGATGCGCTCCAGGCGGAATCGAAAGGTCGGGCCGCTCACCGCCCGTTTATCGGACGGCGCGTCGGGTTCTTTAGCGGCGGGAGGACGCGGGTGGCTCGCCTTCAGATGTTCAGACCGAGCGCGGGGATCGCCGGAGCGTCGCTCATGCCGAGGATGCGCTGAGCGGATCGGTCGTCGATCTGCTGAGAGACCACCTCCTCGGCGTCCAGGGCAACATCGCCGCTGACGATCCCCTGCTCGCACGCGAGCGAATCGGCCAGCTCCACGAGCCGGGCGTCGGTGTCGGCGGGATCGCTGCGGTCGTTGACCGGCTGGCGCAGGAAATCCTCGATCCGCGCCCTGTGTGCGAGGGCGGTGTCGAGCTGCGGGTCGCTGCCGGGCTGGTAGGCGCCGATCGCGACCAGGTCTTCCTTCTCGCGCAGCACCGCGAGAGCGCCGCGCAGCCGCTGGCCTGCCTCGGCGACCTGCGGTGAGACGATTTCGCCGACCAGGCGCGAGACGCTCTGCAGCACGTCGACCGCCGGGTAGTGCCCGGCGTGGGCCAGCGCGCGCGTGAGCACCACGTGCCCGTCGAGGATCGAGCGCACGGCGTCGGCGATCGGCTCGTTCATGTCGTCGCCGTCGACCAGCACGGTGTACAGGGCGGTGATGGACCCCCTGGCGCTGGTCCCCGCGCGCTCGAGCAGGCGGGGGAGCAGCGCGAAGACGCTCGGCGTGTAGCCGCGGGTGGCCGGCGGCTCGCCGATCGCGAGGCCGACCTCCCGCTGCGCCATCGCGAAGCGCGTGACCGAGTCCATCATCAGCATCACGTCGTGGCCCTGGTCGCGGAAGTACTCGGCGATCGTGGTGGCCGTGAAGGCGGCCTTGATGCGCACGAGCGCGGGCTGATCAGATGTGGCCACGACGACCACGGAGCGCTCCAGGGCGTCGCCGAGGTCGCGCTCGATGAACTCGCGCACCTCCCGGCCGCGCTCGCCGACGAGCGCGATCACGTTGATCGAGGCGCTGCTGGATCGGGCGATCATTCCCAGCAGCGAGGACTTGCCCACGCCGGATCCGGAGAATATGCCCAAGCGCTGGCCGCGGCCGCAGGGCACGAGGCCGTCGAGCGTACGCACGCCCAGCGCGACGCGCTCGGTGATGCGGGGTCTGGACAGGGCGCCGGGGGGCGCCGCGATCGTCGAACGCGCGATCCCGCCGGGCGCCGGCCGGCCGTCGTCAGGGGTGCCGAGCCCGTCGAGGATCCGACCGAGCAGGCCGGCGCCGACGGCGATGCGAAACGGCGCGCCGGTCGCCAGGACCCTCGTGCCGGGACCGATGCCGTGGAGCTCGCCGAGCGGCATCAGCAGCGTGCGGCCTTCCCTGAAGCCGACCACCTCGGCGGACACGGCCGCGCGGGTGCGGTCGGTGCCCACGAGGCACACCTCTCCGACCTCGGCCTGCAGGCCGGTCGCCTCGATGATCAGTCCGATGAGGTTGCTGACGAAGCCATGGCGCCGCGCGAGATCGGCTTCGCGAACGGCCTGCGAGGCCCTCGCCAGCAGCGCACCCGGCGCCGGGGCGTCGCTCATGCGGCCCGCTGACCGGTCGCGAGCTCCGCCAGCACGACCTCGCGGGCCCGCTCGAGCTGCGTCTGCACGCCCGCATCCACCTCGCCCTCGGCTGTCCGCACGATCGCGCCGCCGACGCCGACGCGCTGATCGCCCTGCAGGTCGCCGAGCTCGATGCCGTTGGCCTGGCTCTGCAGCGTGCCGATCGCAGCCTTCACCGTCTCCAGGTCGCCAGGATTGACAAGGACGGTGATCCGGCGCCTGTCGCTGACGCGCCGCAGGGCGCCCTGGGCCACGTCGACCACGAGCTCGGGGCGCGCCTGGATGGCGCCGGCGAGGATCTTCTCGGCGAGGGCCAGCGCCAGCTCGATCGCGTCCTGCTCGACCGCCTCGACGGCCGCGGCGCGCAGCGACTCGACACCTCTGAGCGCCTCGGCGAGGGCGCCTGCGGCGGCCGCGATCTCGGCGATGCCGTCCTCGTGGCCGGCGGCGCGCCCGTCGGCATACCCCTCCACGCGGGCCACCTCGCGCATGGCCTCTGCCTCGGCGGAGGCCTCTGCAAGCAGTCGCGCGGGCTCGTCGCGGGGCGGAGGATCGGAGGGCTCGAGCTGCTCGAAGGCGTAGCTGACAGCGCCCTCAGACAACGGCGTCGCTCTCCTCGTCCTCGTCGCCCACGATCACGATCGTGCCGGCCTCCTCGAGCTTGCGCACGACCATCACGACGCGGCTCTGAGCCTCATCGATGTCGCGCTTACGCTGCGGCTGCTGGATCTCCATCTCCTCCTTGAGCATCGCCGCTCCGCGCTCGGACATGTTCGCGAGCACGATCTCCTTGAGGTCCTCCTGTGCGCCGCGCAGCGCGAGCACGAGATCCTTCTGGTCGACCTCGCGTAGAACCTGCTGAATGGCGCGCCCGTCGAGCTTGACGATGTCCTCGAACACGAACAGCATGCCGCGCACCTCCTCGGCGAGGCCCTTGTCCGTCGAGGCGAGGCTCTCGAGCACGTTGCGCTCGGTTGAGCGGTCGGCGTGGTTGAGTATCTCGGCCAGGGCCTTGGCGCCTCCGGCCGCCGCGTGCCTGTGCTCCGTGGCCGCGCTCAATTTGTGGCGCAGGACCTCTTCGACCTGGCGGACGACATGCGCGCTCGTCTCACCCATGCGCGCGATCCGCAACGCGATTTCGGACTGCTCAAGCTCGGGCAGGCGGGCGAGGACCGCGGCCGCGAGGGTCTTGTGCAGGCTGGCGAGGACCAGCGCGACGGTCTGCGGCGACTCGCTGCTCATGAGGAGCGCGATCCGCTCGGGCGGGATGCGGCGCAGGAACTCGAACGGCCGCGTCCCCGCGCCGCTCGAGAGCCGGCCGAGGAGCTCCGCTGCACGCTCGGGACCAAGCGCGCGCTCGATCACCTCGCGCGCGTAGTCCACGCCGCCGGACACGCTCGTTGCTCCTCCGTTGGCGACCGACGTGAGCTCGTTGAAGATCGAATCGGTCGTCTCCGCGCCGACCGTGCTGAGTACGGCCATCTCCAGCGACAGGCTCTCGACGTCCTCATCGCGCATCAGCTGCATGACGTTGGCCGCGCGCTCGGATCCGAGCGCGGCCATCAGGACGGCGGCCTTGCGGGTGCCGGGCATGCGCGCGGGCGCCGCCGGGAGGAGTTCTCCGGGGGCGGACGAGAGCGGCGCGGCCGTTCCTGGCGGGAGTTCGCCGGCCATCGGAGCCTAACCCTCCTGCATCCAGTTGCGGAGCTGCTGGGCGACCACATCAGGGTCGCTGTCGGCCATCTGCTCGACCTGCCGGCGGATCGGGTCGGCGCTGCCGTTGCCATTGTGGCCGTTCGCGCTGCCGTTCGAACCCGATGACGCGACGCCGGCCATCGAAGGGGCCGGACGCATCGAGTTCTCGCGTTCGAGCTCAGACAGGCGCATCGGGGTCTGCAGCTCGCGCAGCCAGACGGGCTCGCTGATCGGCTCCTGTTCTCTGCGGCGCAGCGATTTGGTAGTGAGGAACAGGAAGACGAACGCTGCGATCGCGAGCAGCGCGTACTTGGCGTAGCTCATCATGCCGCCCGTCGGGCTTGCGGCGACGCCAGCGGGCTTGGCGAAGGCGACCTGCCCGATCGAGATCGTGTCCCCGCGCTTGGCCTGGATTCCCGCGGCGTTGGTGACCGCTTCGCGGATCGCCGGCAACGAGGCCGCGGGCACGGAGTGGTCGAGCAGCACCGAGACGTGCTGGCTTTCAACCGCACCCGGCGCGATCGTCGAGTGGGTCACAACCTTGCTGACGCCCAGCGACGAGTCGGTCGTTTCGCGCTTGTAGTTGGACTTGCCGCCGGCGGCCCCCGCGGCGGCGGTGAGGTTCGCCGTCCCCGTGGCGCCTCCGGCTCCGGTGCCGGTGCCGGTGAGCGTCTCGAGCTCCTTGCTCTGGTGGAGGGGAACGCCTGTCTTGCTGTAGCTGAGAGATTCCTGGGTCGTCTGGTTGACGTTCATGTTGGCGTAGACGAGGACCTGCGCCTTGCCCTGGCCGAGGGTCTGCGCGAGCATCGCGTCGAGGCTCGCGGCCGTGTTCTGGTCGTAGTGCTGCTCGGCTTCCTGCACGCTCGCGCCCGAGCCGCCCGTGCCGCCCGATGCCTGCGGCCAGAGCAGCTGGCCGGTCGCGTCGGTGATCGTCACTTTGCTCAGCTGCAGGCCGGGGACGCTGGAGGACACCAGCTGTGCGATCCCGCGCACCGAGGCGGGGTCGATCGACGTGGTCCCCGACAGCAGGACCGCCGCGGAGGCCACGCCCGCGCCTTCGCCGAAGACCTGGCTCTGGGAGCTGGGCAGCACGAGCTCGACCTGCGCGCCGGAGACGCCCTGGACGCTGTCGATCGTCTCCGCCAGCTGACCCTGCAGCGCCCGCTGGTAGGTGACCTGCTGCTGGAAGTTGCTTTCGCCGAGGCTCTGTTTTTCAAACAGCGAGAAGTCCGGCTGTGTGTTGCCGAGCAGGCCGGCACCCGCCAGGGCGACCCGGGCCTCGGCGGTCTGGTTGGACTGGACCGCCAGCGCGGTCCCGTTGTTCTGGAGCTCGTAGCTGACCCCGTGCGAGCTGAGGGTGTTCGTCATCTTGCCAGTCTGGGACGGGTCCAGGCCGCTGGCGAGCGTCGAGTAGCTCGGCTGGGAGACCGTGTGCAGGAAGATGTAGATGAACAGGATCGCGCCCACGGCGAAGCCGCCGGCTATCAGCCATCCGCGGGGTGTGAGCCTCGATGCGAGCTGGGCGACGGGCACGGATCAGACCTGTGTTTGAAAGATGCTCTGGGCCGCTTCGGTCGCCTTGGTGCGGATCTGAGCGGCGAGCTGCATCGCCATCTGCGCATCCTCGACCGTCACCACGGCGCTCGCCGGATCCTTGGCCGTCCCGGTCGCGAGCGCCTGCGAGGCGGCGTCGGCGCTCTGCTGGGTCTTCTCCAACGAGGAGATGGCTTCCGAGAGCTCGCTGCCGAAGCCTTCGCCGCCGGCGGCGGCGGTGCCGAGGCCTTCGCCTCCCGCGGCCGTGGCGCCGGCCGTCGGTTCGGCGGCCTGGGCCGGCCCGGCCTGGCCGATCGAGAGTTCGCTGGCCAGTCCGGCGACCGGTGGGACGATCACTTGAGCAGCCCGATGGTCGAGGTGAACATCGACTTGGCCGTCTGCATGGCGGTCACATCGGACTGGTAGGACTGCTGCTCGGAGATCAGGTTGGTCATTTCGGTGACGGTGCTGACGTTCGGCATCTTCACGTAGCCGTGCGCGTCGGCTTCGGGGCTGCTCGGGTTGTAGACCTGCTGATCGGGGGTGGGGTCGCTGACGATGCCCGCGACCTCCACGCCGGCGGACGGCTGCGCGCCGCTGGCCTGGATCGCGCCCGAGAGCGCCCCGCCGAAGCCGCCGGATCCGATCTGCGCGAGCACGACGTCCTGGCGTTTGTACGGCTGGCCGTTGGCCGCCTTCGTCGTGTCGGCGTTGGCGAGGTTCTCGGCCGTCACGTCCATGCGGACGCGCTCGGCGGTCAGGCCCGTGCCGGCGATGCCGATCGCGTCGAAGAGCCCCATCAGAGGATCCCGATCGCCGAGCGCATGATGCCGTTGCGAGCGGCCAGCACCTGCGTGAGCGCCTGGTAGTCGAGGCCGTTTTCAGCCAGACGCGCGGATTCCTGATCGACGCTCACACCGCTGCCGTTGGGACCCGGTTCGGCCGGCTGCGGTTCGGCCTGGAATTCCATCTGGCTCGGCGACACGCCACCCTGCACCGCGCTCTGCAGAGCGGACGCGAAGTTGACGTCGGCGCGCTTGAAGCCGGGCGTGTCGGCGTTGGCGACGTTGTTCGTCAGCGCGATCTGCCGCTGCCAAGAGCCGCGCATCGCGGCCTCGAGCAGCTGCTGGGTCGAATCCACGAGGGCCATGTCGAAGAGGTTGCCTTTCCGTGTTCCGCCCTCCCTGGGCTGAAACCGACGCTCTCCATGAGGTCGCTGACTTCCGGCCATCGAGGGCCGCCCCCGTGATCGGCCGCCGGACCCAGACCTTTAGGCGTCAGGCGCTGCAATCCAGACGCGGCCGGCGGGGGAGCTGCCCGGCGTAGCCGTCGGCTGTCCGCTTCGCGCGGGTGGAGGTGGCGAAATCCGCCAGCACGGCTTCGCGCAGTCGGATCAGCTCGATACGCGTGCGTTCGTGAATCAGCTGCGCCCGCTCGAGCAACGAGGCAGCCTCGGCTGGTGGACGGGCGGGCAGACCGACGGTGAGCTCGTCCCATTGCTCGGCGAGGGCGGCGAGCGCGTCGATTTCCCCCCTGCCGGCGAGCTCGAGTTCGAGCTCTGCATGCTCGAGCAACGCCGCGTAGCGGCCCAGCGGGGCCTCCACGCCGTGGCCGAGCTCCGGGGCACTCACACGCCCGCGCCCTGCGCTGCGATCTGCGCCCAAGCGTCGCGCAGCTCGCCGAGGAGCTCTGAGACCTCCTCCACCTTGTCTGCGTCCTGGCTCAGGCGAGCGCTGTTCAGGTGCGCGAGGCAGAAGGCGTAGATCGCATGCAGGCGCTCGGCCACCTCGCCCTGCTCGAGGTCCAGAGTCCCGTCGAGGTAGCCGATGATCATCTCTGCGCGGCGCAGGGTGTTGTGCATTCGCTCGATCTCACCGGCGCGCATCGAGGCGGCGGCCTGGCGCAGGAAGCGTCGAACGCCGTCGTAGAGCATGACGACGAGCTGCTCGCGGGATGCGGCCAGCACCGCGCCCTGGCGGTAGGCCTGCGGGGTTGCGGCCAGGTTGCTCATCTCCCCCTGCGTGATCGGCGCGGTCGGGCGAAAGTTGAGATCCGGCGTCCGCTACGGGCCGAATTTGGTCAGCTGTTCGGACTGACTGGTGAGCCACGAGCTCTGCGCACTGTTCTTCGAAAGGACACCTTCGAGCTGGGAGTAGGTGGCCTGTAGCGCCTTCTGGCGCACCGCGAGCATTTCGTTCATCGTGTTGATGCGGGTTTTCAGCTGACCGATCTGCGTGCCGTCGCCCGTGATCCTCGAGTCGATCGTCCCACCAGGTTCAGCGGCCCGGTTGAGGATGCCCTGGAGGTTCTTGGACCACTGCTCCAGCATCAGCTTGGCGCCCGCCGGGTTGGCCTGGAGGGTGCTGGCGAGCTTGGTCGGATCGAGCTTCAGCTGGGCTTCGATCGAGGATCGCGTGGAGACCCCACCCGTGGCGCCTCCTGTGCTGAGGCCGATATCGAACGGGCTCGCCATTTCGGGGGCGAGTCCCACGATCGGTTCGTACATCGTCTGACGCATGCTGTTGAGCAGGCTCGAAAGCTCACGGTCTCCGAACAGCGATACGCCCGCGGCGACGCCGTTCTGCGACGCGGCGGGCTTGGTCGTCAGCTGCTTGTGGATTTCTTCGACCGTCGAGTTGTAGAGGCTCACGAAGGACTGCAGCTTGGCTTCCACCGAACTGACGCCGAGACCGGGGGGCTGCACGTCGATCGTCACCGGACCCGTGGCCGTGACCCCGCCGAGGGTGAGCGTGACCCCCGCGATCGCGTTGGTGACGGTGTTGGATGTGGCGGTGCCCGCGACGCCGTCGACCTTGAATTCGGCGTTCTTGCCTTCCTTGGCGGTGCCCGCCTTTTCGCTGAGCGCTCCGCCGGGGTCGCTGACGGTTATCGATTCCCCGCTCGTCGCTCCGGTCGCCCGGCTGGAGAGAACCAGGGTTTCGCCTTCGGTCACCGCCGCGTAGACGGTGGCGCTGCTGTCCGAGTTGATCTTGCCGGCGAGTTCCTTGGCGTTCGCGCCCGCCTTGAGGGTGTATGCGCGACCGCCGATCGTGATCACTTCTTCGGCGGCGGGGCTGGTGAAGGCATAGGTCCGCTGGGCGGAGTTCGCGAGCTGTGTCACTTCGACCTCATAGCCGCCGACGCCGGCGCCGGCTGTCGTCGCGGCGCTGACTCTGAGCGGTTCGCTCGAGGTCACTGTCTGTGAGGTTTCGAACGCCGACGGCAGGCTGAATTCCGAGACGGCGAACTCGAGCTGCTGGACTTTGCTCTGCAGCCCCTGGAGCAGCGTCTGCTGGCCTTGCAGCGCTTCCTGCTGGGTGGTCAGGCGCGTGATCGGCTGGCGCTCGACAGCGAGCAGCGCGGAGATGATCTGGCTCGTGTTCAGGCCCGAGGCCAGGCCTGAGAATGAGATGGGCGAACCGCCCGTGGCGTTGACTGACAGGCTGGACATGACGCGCCCTCGCTAGTCCACAGGCTTCCCGGCGGCGATCTCCATGGCCTCGGCGACCGACAGCGTGCGCAGGGTGTTCCCCTGTCGATCTCGAACCTCGATCCTGACGGGCTCGCCGGGGGCTCCCGCCACGAAGGCCAGCTCTTCTCCGGCGCGGTGCAGCTGCTCATGTATCCTGCCCGCGCTTGCGATCTGGTCGAGCACCTCTGCGGGCGGTCCCCCGCGGGCGGCTTCGATCGACAGCCCATGTCTGCTGGCGTCGAGCTCAGACATGAACGCGGAGGCCTCGGCGGCGCCCGCCCTCGTTGACGGGCTGGCGGCAAATGGCCCAGAGGGGCCCGATATTGGCAAGATCGGCGAGCTCATAGAGCGTTTTCTCCCTGAAAACGTGTGACGCGGTCCGGTCCATGGGCCGCCTCGCGCATGATGGTGTTCGGTCATGGTGATCGACGTCCTCCAAAAAAACTTTAGAATCACTCACGCTGAGACACATGTTGCGGCCTTAGCTCACGGACCTGCGCAGGTGGTGGCGCCTATCCGCCGATGGTGGGATGTGACTGCCCTACTCTCCCCTTCTGCACTCGCGAGCTGACTACCCCGGATTCCCTTTTCGCATTCCCTCGACCGCGCAAGACCCGCCATGTCGGTGACGGGCCGTGCTCCAGGCGGCTACGCAGCCGCCTGGGCTTCTGAGAGCAGGCTCGCGGCGGCACCGTTGTCGGGGTCATGCGAGAGCGCGGCGGCGGCGAACTCGCCCGCCTCGCCGGGCATGCCCCGGGAGGCGGCCACACGCGCGAGGCCCACGAGCGCCCGCGCGTCGGGCTCCTCGCGGCAGACCGCCATCCACTCTTCCGCCGCTGAAGCGGCGTATCCACAGCGCAGGTACATGCCGGCCAGCAGCTCTCGCCGCTCGCGGGTGGGCAGTGGCGTGCGCTCCAGCAGGCCGACGAGGCCCTCGAACACCGCGAAGCTCTGGACGCGCAGCAGAGCCTCCAGCACGCCCGCCAGCAGCCCCACGGCGAGCGGGTCATCACTCGAGAGCTCGGCCGCCACAGCGGCGGCCTCCGTGTGGCGCCCCTGCGCGAGCAGCGTTTCGGCGAGGAAGACCCTCGGCAGGCGCGTGCCGGAACCGACCGTCGCGCTGTAGCGGCGCGGCGCGTCACCCATCTCGATGCAGCGCTCGAACAGTTCGATCGCGCGGTCGCCCTCCGAGAGCGCGATGTTGGCGAGCGCCTGCTCGAGCACGAGGTCGGTGAACCCGGGGAAGCGCTCGAGCCCCTCCTCGGCACGCGCGATCGCCTCGGCGGGACGACCGCAGACCCGCAGCGCCTTCACGAGACGCCTGATCAACGCCGGCACGAACTCGACGCCGTCCCGGTCGGGGAGCGTGTCCAGCAGCGCCCAGGAGCGTTCGAACTCGGCTAGCGCGGCCGGAGCGTCCTCGACGGCCGCGTACTCCGAGCCGAGGTTGTAGTGCAGGAACGCGGTGGCGGGGCCTTCGGCCTGCTGCAGGCGCAGCAGCTCGATGTTGCGCCGCGACTTCTCCCGCCTGTCGCGCACGGCCCCGAGATAGCCGTAGTGCTCGATGCGCACGCCCGTGGTCTCCAGCCGCTCGGGCAGGAAGGCGGGCAGACGGTCGGCGATCTGCTCGTGCACACGTCCCTCGAAGCGGTACTCGGGCCTGTTGCGGAAGATCCGCATGGCGTTGTGGGTGACCGCGGTGCCGTCGTCGCGCTCGCCCGTGTAGTTGGTCTCCGCGAGGTAGAACGCCTCGCGCCAGGTGCGTCCCGTCAGCGAACGCAGCAGCGCCGCGTCCTCGCGCACGAGCACCTCGTCGGCGTCCAGGTACATGAGCCAGTCTCCGCCCGCGGCGTCGAAGGAGACGTTGCGAGCCTCCGCGAAGGACCCCGTCCATGGGTGGGAGATCACGCGCGCGCCAAACGATCGCGCGATCTCGACCGTGGCGTCGGTCGAGCCCGTGTCGACGATCACGACCTCATCGACGGCGTCTGAGACGGCCTCCAGGCAGCGGGGAAGCATCTCCTCCTCGTCGCGCACGATCATGCACAGGCTCAGCTTCAGCCCCTCAGCGGGCTGCGCGCGCGCGGCCGCCTCGCTTGCGCGTCGTTCCAGATCGGGAAGCGCCCGGTGGAGCGGCGGGCGGCGTCCCGAGCCGCCGATCGCACGCCTGCGCATCGCGACCGCCGTGAGGTTGCGCTCGATCTCCTCCAGCTGCGGGTCCAGGCGCCTGGCGGCCTCGAACATCGCCTGGGCGGCTTCGAGGCTCCACAGCTCGTAGAGGATGACCCCGCCGTAGTTGAGCAGCCTGGGCTCGCACGGCTCGCGCTCGAGCGACTCGACGGCGCCCTCGGCCAGCACGGCCAACAGTTGCGGCAGGCGCGTCGGCGAGGTGCTCGCGCCCGCCGCGAGCCCCCACTCGATCAGACTCGCGCTCGCCCAGTAGCGGCGGTGCGGGTCCTCGACGGCCTCGAGCAGACCGAACAGCTCGCGGTAGCCGTCGGAGTCACCGGCGGCCAGCAGCCGCTGCGCACGCAGCGGCAGGTCGGTCGCCAGCGCCATGCTGTCCTCGGCAGCCGATCCTGAGAAGCGAAGGGCCATTTCCTGGTCTGAGTCATCGACCGGCGACGGCGATCGCTGAGCGGCGTGCGTGCGGGAACGCCGCCCAGCCCGGCGGCACGAGCGCAGCCCGGCGGCACGACCGCAGTTCGCGCGAGCCCACGGGCCTCTGCACGTTCCAATTACGACCGAAGCAGGGGATATCGTCGCCGTCGCGAAACCATCTGCCGGTTAAACCGCTGCAAATCCACGCTCGGACGCGAGCACAGTGCCACAGCAGGCGGGCCATCCCCCTTGCCAGTTCCCTCGATATCGGAGCAGGAGAATGGAAATAATCGGAAAGCGCGCAGTCCGGACGCCGGCGGCTGAGGTGCTCGCGACCTGGGAGGAGTATCGGCGCACCGGCGAGCGTGAGCCCCGCGACCGGCTGATCTTCATGTTCATGCCGATGGTCAGGTACATCGTGTATCGCAAGGTCCGCGAGGTCCCCGCCCAGTGCGACGTCGAGGACTTCCTGTCCTGCGGCCTGGAGGCGCTGATCCGCTCGATCGACCGCTACGACCCGGAGAAGGGCGCGACACTCGAGCAGTACGCGTGGACCCGGATACACGGCGCGGTGCTCGACGAGCTGCGCCGCCACGACTGGGCGCCGCGCTCCCTGCGTCGCGACGAGCGTGCGATCAACAACGCGCGCGAGAGCTTCATCTCCGCCCACGAGCGCCAGCCAAGCCGCGAGGAGCTCGCCGCCAAGGTGGGCATGACGCCGATCGCACTCACCGAGCGCCTCGACCAGATCGTGCTCGCGGAGGTCGGCTCGCTCAATCGGATCGTGCGCTCGGACGAGAGCGCCACGATCGAGCGGATCGACACGCTGGAGAGCTCCGACGTGGACTCAGACCCGATCGTCAGCGCCGAGCGTGGGGAAGCCAAGGAGCGCTTTCGCACGGCGTTCGCGCGCCTGAGCAAGCAGGAGCGCGAGGTGGCGGTCCTGCTGTATGTGGAGGATTGGACGCTGCGCGACATCGGCAACAGGCTCGGCGTCTCCGAGAGCCGCGTCTCGCAGATCCACAGCCAGCTCCGCCGGCGCCTCTACGAACAGCTCTCGGGCGAGCTGACTCTGTTTTCGTCGGTCGGCTGACAGACGCTCGGCGCGCCGGGCTCTAAAGAATCCGTCCTCGCGGTCGAACAACCCGAGCGACATGGATCTCGGTCTCGAAATCGCCGCCTCGGGAATGGTCGCCGAGCAGGTCCGCCAGGGCCAGCTCTCAAACGATCTCGCCAACGCGTCGACTCCCGGATACAAGGCCGATCAGTCCCCGCAGCACAGCTTCGGAGAAATGCTGGTGGCCAGCACTCAGGGCGGGCCGGCGGGCTCGCTCAACACTGGCGTGGCGCTGGGGAAGACCTACACGGACCTGTCACCCGCCTCGATTCAGGAAACGGGCGAACCGCTCGACTTCGCGATCCGGGGAAGCGGCTTCTTCGCGGTTAGCACCGCTCAGGGCATCCGCTACACCCGCGACGGGCAGTTCACGAGCACCGCGCAGGGCGTTGTGACGGACGTGAACGGCGACCCGGTGCTCAGCCAGAGCGGAGCGCAGGTCAAGGTCGGTGCGAACGGCAGCGTCAGCGCGAGCGCATTGGGAACCTTCGAAGTGCCCGGCGCGAGCAAGCAGGGTGAAAACCTCTACACCGGGACCGCCGCGGGCAAGGCGAGCGGCACCGTGCGCCAGGGAGCGCTCGAGGGCTCGGGCGTCGACGCGGCCAGGGTGATGGTCGACATGATCACCTCCCTGCGGACCTTCCAGTCGGGCCAGCAGGCCATCCAGGCGATCGACCACACGCTGCAGACGGCCGCCACGCAGGTCGGCTCGCTAAACGGCGGCTGAGCGCGACGGCTCAAGTCCGTCCGCGGACGGCCGATCACCTGGGCGAGGAAAGCATCGAGCCGCTCGGCTGGACCGCCATGCGGAAAGCCCGGCTCGCCGACGACTACCAACACGGGACGGGCTGATGCTCGAAGGTCTCTATTCCGCAGCAGCAGGCATGGCAGCGCAGCAGCAACAGCTCGCCGCGATCAGCAACGACCTTGCGAACGTGTCGACCGAGGGCTACAAGTCCGAGCGCGTCGCCTTCAGCGATCTGCTCTACAACAAGGTCGAACAGGCCGGCACCGTGACGACCACCGGCGCCGGTGCGAGCGCGCAGTTCATCGGCCACAGCCACACGCAGGGCCCGATCAAGCTGACGGGCGCGCCGCTGGACCTGGCGATCGAAGGCGACGGCTACTTCCAGGTGACCCGCCCCAACGGAGGAGTGGCGCTCACGCGCAACGGCGCCTTCGGCGTCGACGGCGAAGGCGTGATCACCAACGCCGAAGGCAACCGCCTGGCGCCCGCGATCAAGCTGCCCGCGGGCGTGACGGGCAGCGAAGTGAGGATCGCAAGCGACGGCACCGTCACCGTGGGCAAGCGCACGCTCGGGCAGATCAAGCTCGTGACGGTCCCCTCCCCGGATCACCTGCTCTCCGACGGCGGCAGCGAGCTCACGCCGACGGCTGAAAGCGGCGAACCGCAGGCGGCCGGCGCGGCGAAGATCCACCAGGGAGCGCTGGAGGAGTCGAACGTCGACGTGGCGAAGGAGATGGCGTTGATGGTGAGCACCCAGCGCAGCTACCAGCTGACCAGCAGCGCGATCCAGACCGAGAGCCAGATGATGTCCATCGCCAACCAGCTGCGGGCATGAGCATCCAGGCCTCCGCCGGCCTGCCGGTGGTCAACCAGGCGCTCGAGCCCGCGTGGGTCCGCCAGGGCTCGGCGAGCACGCAGAAGGCCTACGCGACGGCGCTCGGCTTCGAAGAGATGCTCGTCCAGCAGCTCGCCGGTTCGCTCACGGCGACGAGCGGATTGGCGGGAGGATCCGGCGAAGAAGGAGAAACGCCCGCCGAAGGCGGCGGATCATCGCCCTCAGACGCAGCCGGCGGCCAGTTGGCCTCGATGCTTCCCCAGGCGCTCTCGAGCGGGGTGATGAGCTCCGGCGGTCTGGGCCTCGCGGCGCAGATGACGCGCGAGCTCGAGGGCGTTCACAGCGCGGGCCATGCCGAGGCGACAGGCGGAACGGCCGCATGAGCCCGGCGACGCTGCTGGCGCAGGCGGGACCCACCCAGGATCGCGGCCTCGCGGCGGACGTGCTCGCTCACCTGGACGCGCAGATCGAGTCGGCGCGGAGCCTGCTCGCGGTCGTCCTCGAGCAGGGGGCGGCCATCCGTGCCCGCGACGTGCACACGGTGGTGCGCCTTGCCGGCATCCTGCGCGGCGAGATGGGTCGACGGCAGCTGCTCGAGGAGGATCGCTCGCGCCTGCTCGCGCGCAGCGGCGAGCGGTTGGGCGTCCCGGCCGAGGCGGTCACGCTGGCCCTGCTGGCCACGCTCATGGACCGCGCAGACGGCGAGCGCGCAAGCGCTCGCAGCGGCGAGCTGAAGGGTCTGCTCCACGAGCTGCAGCGCGAGCATTCGTGCAATCGAACGCTGATGCAGCTCGAGCTGGGCTTCCTCGACCACCTGATGGGGATGCTCGCAATCGACGGCGTCAACGGCTACGACACGCGGGGTTCGTCCACGTCCATCACGCGACCGCGCCCGCACGGCGGGCTGCACGTCCTCGACCTGCGCGCCTAGCGACATGTCGGTCCCCACGCTCCAAGGACTCCAGACGGCGCTGAGCGGCCTGCTCGCCGAGCAGCAGGCGCTGGACATCGCCGGGCACAACATCGCCAACGCGAACACCGAAGGCTACTCGCGCGAGACAGCCGTCCTGCAGCCCAACCAGCCGATCCCGATCCCGGCGATATCGACCAGGACCGGGCAGGGCGCACAGCTCGGCACCGGTGTCGACGTCGCGACCTACACGCGCATTCGCGACGCGTTCTTGGACGCGCAGTACCGCATGCAGAACAGCTCGCTGAGCGCGGCCACCACGCAATCCGAAGAGCTCGCGCAGGCGCAGAGCGCATTCAACGAGCCTTCCAGCTCGGGCATCTCAAACCAGCTGTCGGCCTTCTGGAGTGCCTGGAGCAGTCTCGCGAACTCGCCGACCAGCGAAGCCGCCAAACAGGGAGTGGTGGCCGCCGCCCAGCAGCTGGCGACCGCCTTCAACCAGCTGAGCGGGCAGCTCGCCACGATCTCCAACCAGGCGGGCGAACAGTACGCGGCGCTCGCCGGCCCGACGGGCCAGGTAGCGGACTACGCCAGCCAGATCGCGCAGCTCAACGGCCAGATCAAGCTGGCCGAAGAATCCGGTCAGCAGCCCAACGACATGCTCGATCGACGCGATCTGCTGCTCGACAAACTTTCGTCCCTGGCGCAGGTGGCGGTCACCAAGCAGCCCGACGGCACCGACACGGTGAGCTTCGGCGACGCCGCGAAACCTCTGGTCGAAGGGACGGCGGTCAACTGGCCGCAGACGCTCACCTCGGCCGCCGGCGGTCGGCTCGGAGCTCTGCTCGGCCTGACGAGTCCAACCGGCGCGCTCACCACGTACAGCACGGCGCTCGACAACGTCGCCGCCGCGGTGGCGGGCGCCGTCAACGCCCTGCACACAACGACGCCATTCTTCGC
>JADGPK010000218.1 GCA_017882445.1 Solirubrobacteraceae bacterium | reverse complement strand
CGGTAGCCGCCGTGGCCGTGGCCCGCGAGCTGGCCGGCTGCTGTTGGAGCCTCGTGGTCATGGACCTCTAAAAGGCCCTCCAACCCCAGACGCCGCGGCGAGCGCACCGGGCGCGCAAGGCGCGAGGAGCATGCGCGTCTTTCCTATGAGCAGCCCGATGGGCCACGCTCGACTTTAGAGAGCGCCGCTCCCGACGCACAGACGGTCATGCGGAGAACCGAACCCGCGCATATCAGACTGACCGCGCGTCGCTAGGCAGGCCCGGTGCGCTCACCACGGCGTCCCACTGGAAGACAAGCACGATCCCGCTGTCCATCGGCGCAGGGGAGGATCGACCTCGCCCACTTGACATTCCTCTCTCCATATCAGGAAACATGCCGAAGGCGTGACGGGACGTAGCGTCTCTTTCGCAAAGATGCCGCACGGTCCAAGGTTCCGGGCGGGCTCGGTGCTGGGCCGTACTCAGGGATGCTGGACCATGGTGAGGCATCTCGTCCGGCCATGAAACTACAAGCGGGAGGCCTCCCAACGGTCCCCGTTAGCGCTGTTGTAGGCTGCGCCTACCGGGCCAGGGGCTTCCCAGGGAGAACGCAGGACGGGCAGGCCGCAATTGCCGTGGGCTTCGAGCCCGGTCTTGTCTGTGGCCGCCCCTGCGACTGCACCCGGGTGTGCTTCGAGCACGAATCCGTCGGTGTCGATTCGCCCGCCTGCGCTCCGCCATGGCGAAGGGAAGGAGAGCGCCCATGCGCGCGATCGGCATCGACGTCCACCGCGACTTCTGCGAGGTGGCGATCAGTGAGGGCGGACGCTTACGCTCGGCGGGCCGCGTGCCCTCGACCCCGGAAGCGCTCGAGCTGCTCGGCGCCAGCCTCTCAGACGACGACGAAGTGGCCCTGGAGGCGACCGGCAACGCGCTCGCCATCGCGCGTATCCTCGAGCCGCACGTGGCGCGCGTGGTGGTCGCCAGCGCACGTGAGCTGCACGCCATCAGCGGCGCCAAAGCCAAGACCGACCGCCGCGACGCCCGCACCCTGGCCAAGCTCCTCGCGGCCGGCATGTTCGCGGGCACCTGGCTGCCCGGCGAGGAGGTGCGTGCCCTGCGCCGCCGCCTGGCCCAGCGCGCCCAGCTCGTGCGGGCGCGCAGCCGTCTCAAGAACGAGGTCCAGGCGGCCCTCATGCGCAACCTCGTCGGCGCACCGTCGGCGACGGACCTCTTCGGAGCAGCCGGGCGACGCTGGCTCGCCGACCTCGTGCTGCCCGCAGACGAGCGCGAGACGCTCGACAGCTGCCTGCGCACCATCGCCTTCCTCGACGGTGAGGTCGAGCGCTTCGAGGTGGCCATCGCCCGTTACGCGATGCACTCGGTGGAGATCCGCCGCCTGGTGACGATCCCCGGCGTCGGCCTGATCAGTGCGGCCACCTTGGTCGCCGTGGTCGACGACGTGCGCCGCTTCCGCTGCGCCCGCAAGCTGGTCGGCTACCTGGGCCTCGATCCCCGGGTGCGCCAGTCCGGCAGCACGCCGGCGCGCATGGGGCACATCTCCAAGGAAGGTCCGGCTGCCGCCCGAGCAGCGCTCTGCGAGGCCGCCCACGCGGCGATGCGCACGCCCGGGCCTTTGCGTGCCTTCGGCGAGCGGGTGGCAGACAGGCGCGGCCGCCAGGTGGCCATCGTCGCGGTCGCTCGCAAGCTCGCCACGATCGCCTGGCGACTGCTCACCAGCGGCGAGGACTACGTCTACGCGAACCCCGGCCAGGTACGCCTCAAGTGGCGGC
Source organism: Solirubrobacteraceae bacterium (assembly GCA_017882445.1). Classification (GTDB taxonomy): domain Bacteria; phylum Actinomycetota; class Thermoleophilia; order Solirubrobacterales; family Solirubrobacteraceae; genus Palsa-744. The sequence goes on along the minus strand of JADGPK010000218.1, from coordinate 908 downwards.
GCGTCGAGCTGCTTGCCGGCGAGCCGTCGCAGAAGGGTCGCCGCACGGGCGTGTCGCTTGCGAGCCAGCATGAGCGGGAGCTGGCCCTGGCCGCCGAGCGCGCCTACCAGCGTCTGGTGGCCGACCGGCAGGCAGCCGGATCAAGACGCAAGGGCGCGGGCGCCGCACCGGGGCGCGCACCAGATGGGTCCTCGCAGGACCAGGCAGCGCGGCAGGCTCAGCAGCCCCATAGGTCTGCACTTTAGCTCGCGGTCGCCCGCACCCGATGACAACGCTCGCACAGGAGGCTGGAGCTGTCGAGAGCACTTGACTTTCATCCGTCGGCATCGTGTCGGCAGATGCCGCCTCAAGAAGTGCCGCCTCAAGAAGAACGCTCGGCGGGATCGTCCTCGGCACGGACATCCTCAAGAAGACGAACAACCGCCCACCTTTCGGCTGTCACTGACGATGCAACGGTGCCCCTCCTGAGGCGATTGAAAAGGATCCCTCAGCGAAGCTGACAGTCTCGTCGGCGTGGCCGTCGCTAGGGGACCTCCACCACGGCTATCTGCCGGCAGCGGGGTCGGCTGCAGCACGGTGGGCCGAGCGCGCTGCGCCGCGAGGAGCCGCCGGCTCGGAGGGTATAGTCACGGAGTCTACTTTTGAATTGAATGCTCGCGCTCAGGCGCACTTGCAGGTGCCGAGGGCTGCGTGGCGGAATCGCTTGACCTCGGCAGCGGAGAAGCTGCCGAGTCCACCCTCAGCCGTTTCTCCCGCCGCGACCGGTTCACATAGACGCGCACACGGGTCGCGGGCGCATCCCCGCTCAGCATTGCTTCGACATCCCGCGCCACGTCGTCGACTGCTCCCGTCAGCATGCGAAGATGCACTCCGGAGTCCACATGGACGCGCGTCTCGACGAGACGAAC
>JADGPK010000217.1 GCA_017882445.1 Solirubrobacteraceae bacterium | reverse complement strand
TTGCTGTCCTGGCCGTCGTGCACCCTCACGCCCGGGGTTCGGGGGTTGACTACATCGGCGTGTTCCTGGCGTCAGCAGCGAGCTGGGCGGCGCTTCCAGGTCCTGGTGAGGCCGCCCTCATCGCAGCGGGCATCTCGGCCGCGCATGGCCACCTCGACTTGGCGTCGGTAGTGGCGGTCGCCTGGGCTGGGGCCAGCACGGGCGGGACCGCGGGGTGGATCGTCGGCGTGAAGGGTGGTCGGGAACTGCTCACGGCAGCTGGACCGCTGCACCGCCTGCGCCTTGCGCTGATCGCGACAGGCGATCGTTTCTATGAGCGTTATGGTCTGGTCGCGGTGTTGTTCACGCCGTCGTGGATCGCCGGGATCCACGATATGCGCTGGTCGCGCTTCCTGCCGGCTAACGCAATCTCGGCGCTGACGTGGGCGCTTTCAGTCGGTCTGGGGGCCTATCTGGTCGGGCCGTCGATCACCGACATCGCGGCCGACGCAGGCTTGGCCGGCGGACTTCTCGTCGGCGCGCTGTTTGTGCTCGCCGTAGTGCTGGTGGTACGGCGTAGGTTCCACAAGTCGGCATAACGGGTGAGCGTGGCTCGAGCGGGCCGCCCCTCGACGTACGACCGTGTCTCTCGAGGCCCAACTGCGGCGACGGGCCCGCGACTGGCCACGAGGACCCAGCTGAGTCGGCGGAGTCGGCTGAGCATTCCAGCGCAACGCAGGGACGGGCCTGCACGCGCGTAGCCACCAGTTCCAGAATGGACGCGTAGCGCTGCTGCCGTCATCGAGGACGCACAGACCTAGCGCATCCTCCAGCCCCTCATCGACCACCCGCCCGACGCGCACGCCTATCCGCAGGGCTCCTGGGGCCCAAAGGCGGCCAACCGCCTCACCTCGGGCTACCGCTCGTGGCGCGGCCCATGGTCAACCCCGTGAAGGCCTGCGCGGGAGCGCGATACGCGAACGGTCGCGGCGCGGTGCCCTACTGCTGTGGCGAGCCTCCGGTCTGGGGCCTGGGGATAGGCTCTGTGGGTGGCCAGTGGCTTGGTTGAGCGCGTCGACGGGTGGGTAGGTCAGGGCATCGAGGTCGCGATCGGTGCGCATCATCGTCGCCGGCTGCAGCGTGTTGGCCGGATCGATCAGTTTGATCCCCCACCTGGCTCATCCCTGTGGGCTGCCGGCGATCCCCCGTCGCGTGCGGGGGGCGCGCTTGAAGTGTTGGTTGACGGTGGGGAGGCGCTGCCGCGCATCGCCGAGGCACTCACCGGCGCTCGCTCGCAGGTGCATATCGCCGGGTGGCACGTCACGCCTGATTTCGGGCTGACGCGCGACGATCAGGCGTCTCGGCTGCGCGATCTGCTCGGTGATCTGGCCGAGCGAGTCGAGGTCAGGGTGCTGCTGTGGGCCGGAGCGCCGGTTCCGATTTTCACGCCGGCTCGTGCGGCCGTGCGCCGCGTGCGCGAGGAGCTCATCCGGGGCACACGCGTTCAATGCGCGCTTGACTTCCACGAGCGCCCGATGCATTGCCACCACGAGAAGCTCATCATCGTGGACGGCGAGGTCGCGTTCGTTGGTGGAATCGACCTGACCTCTCTCGGCGGCGATCGTTTCGACAGCAGTGATCATTCGATGCGCGGCCGGCTGGGATGGCACGATGCCTCCAGCCGGGTGCGCGGCCCGGCGGTGGCCGATGTAGCGGGGCACTTCACCGCCCGTTGGCGCGAAGTGACCGGCGAGCAGGTCGAGGAGACGCCGCCGCCAGCCCCCGCAGGCGACGTGGAGCTCCAGGTGGTGCGAACCGTCCCTGAGAAGATCTATGACTTCTTGCCCCAGGGTGACTTTCGCATCCTGGAGACGTACACGCGCGCACTGCGGTCGGCTCGCAAGCTCGTCTATCTCGAGAGCCAGTTTCTCTGGTCTGCACAGGTGGTCGAGATCCTCGCCAATAAGCTTCGCGAGCCGCCCAGCGACGACTTTCGCGTCGTCGTGTTGCTGCCCGCAAAGCCGAACAACGGCGCGGACACGACGCGGGGCCAGCTGGGGGTCCTGGCCGCAGCCGACAATGGCGCCGCTCGCTTTATGGCTACAACGATCTCAGCCCGCAGCGGCGGGCTCACCGGCCCGCTGTACGTTCACGCCAAGATCGGGATCGTCGACGACGCATGGCTGACCGTTGGTTCGGCCAACCTCAACGAGCACTCGTTCTTCAACGACACCGAGATGAACGTCGTGACGTGCGATCGCACCGTCGCACGCCAGACCCGGCTGCGGCTCTGGGCCGAGCATCTGGAGCTCTCGGTCGAGGAGGTCTCCGGCGAGCCGGTCGGAGTCATCGACGAACTGTGGCGGCCGATCGCCGGCGAGCAACTCGAGCGCCGTAAGCGCGGCGAGCCCCAAACCCATCGGCTGCTAGAGCTCCCCGGCGTCTCGCGCCGCTCGATGGGGCTCGTTGGACCCCTCGACGGCCTGTTCGTCGACGGCTGAGTCTGGCCGGGCGACGCTGCAACGATCCGCACAAGGGGGTAGAGTCGCTCTCGGACGGTCGCTGACCAAGCCGACCAGCCGTCGTCGCCGCTAGACCTTGCCGTCGCTGCGACTAGCCGATTCGATTGACCTCCGCCCACGTGGATCCCTTTCGAGGTTCGCGGCCCGCCGGGCTTTGCCCGGAAGGGATTGAAGACCAAACAGGAG
>JADGPK010000216.1 GCA_017882445.1 Solirubrobacteraceae bacterium | reverse complement strand
CGAGATGTTCGCGGAACTCGCGCGCAGACAGATTGCGAAGGGTCCGGCGACGCTCGAGGAGATCGAGATGGCGGCCGAAGAAGTCGGCCGTGTGGCCAGCGAGGAACTGCAGGCCGCCAAGCTCTCCGCTCTGCCGCCCGAGAATGGAAAGCCGAAGCCCTGCCCGAAATGCGGCGCCCTCGTGCCCGTGAAGGCGCGCAACCGCGTGCGGCACTTCCTCACCATTGCTGGCGAGCTGCGGTTGTCGCGCAACTACCACTACTGCCGCGCCTGCAAGCGAGGCTTCTACCCGCGGGACATCGAACTCAAGCTGCCCGAGGAAGGCGAAGTCTCCGACGCGATGGAACGCCGCATCCTCGACTTCGGCGTGAACACCAGCTTCGCGGAAGCCGCGCAGCGTTGGGCCATCCACTACCCGACGCCCATCTCGTCCAACCTCGTTCGCCGCGTTGTCGACCGCGTCGGGCTTCGTCGCGAGGCCGCCCACAGCCCATTGGCTTTGCAACAGGCGTGTCGACCGACACCTGAGCAACCAGCTCGGTCTCTTCTGGTGGCCGCCGACGGCAGCATGCTGCTCACCAGGGAAGCCTCCTGGAAGGAAGCCAAAGTGGCGGTGGTGGCGCGCGCCAGCGTCATTCCCAACAAGGTCAGCCCTGCTGTTTCCGACGCTCGCTTCGTCGCCATCCTCGGTGGCCAGGAAGAATTCCGCGTCGCACTCGCAGCCGCGCTCGACGCGGAACGTGCCGACGAGGTGATGAACATCGTCTGGCTCGGCGACGGTGCTCGCGAAAACTGGACGTTGGCGACTGACTTGTGCCCGTTCGCCATTCAAATCCTCGACTTCATCCACGCCGTCCAGAACGCGATGGTCTGCGCCAAGGCGTTGCTCGGTGAGGGCGACCCGGGGCTTCCTCTCTGGGAAGAACGAATCCGACACCTCCTCGGTGCGTCGCCCGATGCGGCCATCCGCGAGCTTCTCGACTGCCTGCCCCACACCACCACCGACGAGCAGCTCGAAGCGCTCAATAAGCTCGTCGGCTACTACCGCGCCAACGACAAGCGCATGCGCTACTCAGAGTTTCGCGAGCAGGGCCTGCCGATTGGCTCGGGCATCGTCGAGAGCGCCCACAAACACGTCCTCCAGGTCCGCATGAAGCAGGCCGGTCAACGCTGGTCCATCGTGCGCGCTCGCCGCATGGTCCAACTGCGCGCCCTCTACCGCACCGCTGGTCCGCGTCGGTTTCACTGGGCCATTCGCGAAGCCCTCAGAGTCCCCCCCTCCCGCCCTCACATCCAAATCCAGAACGCACCGCGCCGCGCGAAGCGCGACTTTGTTCCCACGCCCATCAGCCTCTACAACCGCCGCCGCGCCTCAATCTGATCGTGCACTCCGCACGGGGGAGTCCACCGACCAGGCTCGATTTCGACTTGTCAGCCCGGCCTGATAGGGTGTTCAGTGTCATACTGAACACGCGAGCAGGAGGTGGGCATGTTGCTGTCGCTGAGGTTGTCGAACTTCGCAGTGATCGAAGAGGCCGAGGTGGCCTTCGGGCCCGGGCTCACGGTGCTGACCGGGGAGACCGGTGCGGGCAAGTCGATGTTGATCGACGCGCTCTCCTTATTGTCCGGCGCCCGCGCCGACGGGGAGACGGTGCGCAGCGGGGCAGAGGAGGCGGTGGTCGAGGGAGTCTTCGAGACCTCACCGGCGATGGCCGCCCGCCTCGCCGAACTCGGCCTGCCGGACCTGGGCGCGGAGGTCAGCCTGCGCAGACTGGTGGGAAAGAACGGGCGCGGCAAGGCGCACGTCAACGGTGCGCTGGTCGCGGTCGGAGTTCTCGGCCGGCTGATGCACGGGCTGCTCGACGTCGCTGGCCAGCACGAGCACTTCGCGCTGTTCGACGCCGGCCGCCACCGCGGCCTCGTCGATCGGCTGGGGGGCGAGTGGGTGGCCCAGGCCGCAGGGCGCTATGCAGTGCCGTTCGGCCAGCTGCAGCTGATCGACGACGCGCTCCAGGCGCTGGGCGGCGACGACACCCAGGTGCAGGTGCGGGCCGACTTCCTTCAGTTCCAGCTCGACGAGATCGACAGGATCGCGCCCAGGGCAGGGGAGGATGCCCTGCTCGAGACCGAGCAGCGACGGCTCAAGGCGAGCGTGCGGCTTCGCCAGCTGGCCGCAACAGCCGAAGAGCTGGTGTCGACCCGCGAGGCCTCCGCGCTCGAGCTGACGGGGCGGGCCCTCGTCGGGGTCACCGAGGCGGAGAAGATCGACGCCGGGTTGAGCGCTCCCCGGGAACGGCTGGTTGCCGCGCAGGCAGAGCTCGAGGAGGCCGCCCGAGCGCTGTCCCGCTACCTGAGCACGCTCGAGGCGGACCCCGCCCGGCTGGCCGAGGTCGAGGACCGGCTCGATGCGCTCCGCCGCCTTTGCCGCAAGCACGCCACCGGCCTGGAAGGGGTGCTCACGCGGCGCGAAGCGTTGACCGTCGAGATGCAGACCCTGCTCCACCGGGCGGACAAGCGCGAACAGCTTCGAGCGCAGCGGGCCCAGGTGCAGACCGAGGCGACCCGGAGCGCCGCCACGCTCACTGCGGCGCGCAAGACCGCCGCCGCCGCGCTCGTCGAAGCGGTGGGAGAGCGGCTCAAGAAGCTGGCGATGGCCCGCGCGCGGTTCGCGGTGCAGATCGACGTGCAGCCCCTGGCGTCGAG
>JADGPK010000215.1 GCA_017882445.1 Solirubrobacteraceae bacterium | reverse complement strand
GCTGGTAACCGATGTGGTAGATCGAGCTGCCGATCACGACACCGCTCACGGTGTTGCTCACGCCGCCCGGCCCAGCCAGCACGGCGCGAGCATCAGCCAGCCAACGCTCGAGCTCGTCGGCGAGAGCCCGATCGCCCTCGGCCGCGGAAAGCATAGACTCCGCGAGCGGCACAGCTTCCTTGCTACTCGTCGGCCCCTCGCCCGCACCCGCCCGGCGGCGAAGCTCTGAGAAGCGCTCCAAGAGCTCCGCTGCGGCCGGAGTGACGCTTCCGCCAACCAGGCCTGAGAGCGCGCCGCTCAGCATTTGAACGGTTGTCGGGTCCACCGCACGGATTCTAACTATCCGACCGCATCCGGGCAGGCGACCGCCCCCGCGAGCGGCCATCGCTCAACCCGGACTGTCCGCCACACGGCTCGACACCGGGTCGCCTAGGCACCGCCGACACCGTCTACTCCACCGCCCCCGGAAAGCTCACGCTGTCCTCCAACTTCAACCCCCGAGCCGGGCGCCCGGTCTGGGTCTTTGGCTCGACGCGCTCGATTGTTGCCCGCGGTTCCTCGGCCTCCGCCATCGCCTTGATCGCGGCTCGGTGCTCTTTCTCGACCCAGGCACCGTCGGGGTATTCGTCGTTGAGCAGCTCGACGAACGTGAGGGTCTGACCCTTGTATTTCTTTGCAAGCCTTTGCTGGAGCGTGGGGTAGGGCTCAGCCTCGGCGCCCTCGAGGGCCATCTGGGCGGGTGGGCGCATCGTCACGGGCCAGAACGTCATCTCGCCGGACTTCGCGACCATCGCCTCCTTCATCTCGCGCATCCCCAGGTCGTGGTTGGTTAGGTGCACCAGGTAGTAGAGGATGGTTTTGCGTTCGTCCTCGAACACACGAAACGGTGTCGCCCACTGCGCGACGTCCGGGCGTACTGCCTCTTGGAAGCGCAGGAGCAGGCACTCCGCCCGGTTGGGCGCGTCCTCGCACGCTTTCCAGCTATCCCCGCCGAACAGCGCGGTGAGTGGCTCTGCGTAGTTGCCCTCCTTCAGGAAGCGTGCGGGGTCGCGGACCATCAGCGTGAGCAGAACCTCCAGGCGCGCGTTGCTCAGGAGCTCTCGCAGCAGGGCGAGCTCGACGCCTTTGACGCCGTAGGGGTCGATCATCACGAACGTCGGCGCGGCCGGGCGCTGGCGCCTCGCCCACTCGCTGACGGCCGCTCCGATTTCGGCGAAGGTCTGTTCGCGTGGCACGATGTCCACTCGATCGTGTCGCAGCTCCGCGCACACCTCCTGCAGGTGGCCGAAGTTCGTCGCGTTGGGCTCTGCGCAGCGGATCACGACCCGCTCGGCATAGCCTGCTTCCACCGCCTTCACGGCCTGCGCGAACATGATCGCCGGTGAGCCGGGCTCGCCGCCCACGTATCGTCCCCGTCCGGCGAACCCGTCGATGAGGATCAGCTGTTTGTGTCTGAAGTGAGAGCCGCGTCGGCGCCGACCGAGGATCGGGAGCCATGCGTCCAGGTAGCGACTGAGGATCTCGTGCTTTGCCGCGGCGTGCTCGCTGTAGAGCCACTTCTCGTCGGCGTCGTCGGGGATGTCACGTGCTCGGGCCATCCTTGGCCGCGTAGCTTAGGTCGTTAGGGGGATGCCACTCTCCGGCATCTGATTCCACTCTTTGCCATCCAGCAGCCTGCCACCGGACTTGGGGCGCTGCCCGCCCCACTGCTTGAAGAAGAACGGGACCTCGGCTTCCACGCACCGGTCACGCAGATCGATGAGCCACTTCTCCTGTACGGGCCGGTGCTTGTGCCCTGACTCTCCGCCGGCGATCAGCCAGTCCATCATGTCGAGCTCCAGCGAGTCCAACGGCCCCAGCAGCGGCTCGGCGGAGATGAACCGCACGGCCGCCGGCACTCGGCGCAGGTGATCTGCGCGGTGCACGAAGCGTCGGTTCTCGATGCTGACGCCCATCCACACGTTCGCCGGCCAGGGCAGCTTCTCGGCGAGCTCTGAGAGGCGCTCGTCGCGCTTGGTGAGGATCTGGAACGTGTGCTGCTCGGCGCGCTGCATCACGGCGAATATCTCCTCGATGTATTCGAGCGGAACTTCCTCGTGAAAGAGGTCGCTCATCGAGTTGACGAAGATCATCCTCGGGCGCTTCCAGCGCAGCGGTACGTCGAGTGTTTGTGGATGCAGGGTCACGGCGAACCCGGGGCCGCTTGAGGGGCGTGTGCCGTCCCGTTGGTACTTGGCCTGTCCGAAGCGCTTCAGGCGCGCGGAGAGGTCAAGCGCGTAGCAGTGTGCGCATCCGGGCGAAACGCGATCGCAGCCGGTGATCGGGTTCCAGGTCGACTCGGTCCACTCGATCGAGCTACCGCTGGCCATCGGCCTGCTTGCTTCGGGCGATCGTGACGCGTCTGTCATACGAACATATGTTCGCATAGATGGCGGACGTCTCAAACGTCCGCCGTGATTCGGCGGCTCCGCGCTTCGGGCTAAGGCTCATCGCCCACCGGTCTGTCCGCGAGGCACAGCCCGTTGGCCATCAACCACTGCACGTCCCCGGCCTCGGCGTCTGTGAGCGGACGCGCGAGGCCCATCATCAGATGCGCCTCGACCCCGCTTGCCAGGCGCGCGTTGACATCCTCTACGACCGACCGCTTGATGGTCGCGTGGTCGGGCCCGTAGAAGCGCACGTCGGTGACGCGAATGACGGCGCGCTCGTGGGGC
>JADGPK010000214.1 GCA_017882445.1 Solirubrobacteraceae bacterium | reverse complement strand
TCCATGGCGATAAATGCCACCCCGTCCAACTGCGACTTATCGCGGGTAGCAGATTCGCAGGGCGCGTTCGAGGCCCCGTCCTCCCGGCCGTCCGTGTGCCAGGAAGCCGCCAGTGCCGCGGGCACATGTGGAAGAAGCAGCCGTCAGCAAAGATCGCAATCCGAAGGTCGTCGAACACGACGTCCGGCTGACCAGGCGACGAGCGCGGCCATCAGGTCCGGGCTTGCGGCGAGGTGGGATCGAATCATGGCGCTAGTCGGCATTGTGGTGCCGTGGATCGAGGCTCGCCTCGTTCCCTCAGTGACGACACCCGAGCACGCGATCGTCAACTACCCAGTGCTCGCATGAGCCTCGAGCGCTGGTCGGCCGACCGCCGGTTCGGCGTCCGACTCGAGGACGACGTCCTAGAGACCCTGCGCGATGAATGCGCGCGCTCTGGCCACCTCGAGACTGGCGGCGTGCTCCTCGGCCGGTACTCGAGCCGCCAGGACTGCGCAGTAGTAACCGAGGTGGTGCCGGCGCCACCCGACTCGAGTAGGGGTCGAACCTGGTTCCACCGAGGCGTGCGGGGGCTGCGCGCGCTGTTCGTCGCGCGCTGGCGAGCGCGGCGAGACGTCTACCTCGGCGAGTGGCATTTCCATCCCGGCGTCAATCCTGAGCCTTCCGGACGGGACCAGGAGCAGATCCGAGTCCTCGCGGCCGCCGCAAGCGTGGGCTGCGCAGCACCCGTGCTCCTCGTGGCCGGCCTCATGCCAAACCTCGTGATCGACGCGTGGGTGGCGCCTCGGCGCGCACCGGTGGTCCACCTCAGCGAACGCTAGCGCCGGCGTTCGCAGCAGATGCCTCCGGGCTCGTTGGTCGGTTGCAGGCGCGCCGCAGCACCAGGCGATCTCGCCGTCGGGTCGAACCACGTGCCTCGTTGAGCGCCTCTGAACTAGCGCGCCCTGGTCGACCCGGACCGGGGCGCCACCCACGCCGTGGACGCAACTGATGGCACTCTTCGCTACGGCGCATCAGGTGGCCAACGTGCCAATGCATGGTGCCGTTCGTCACAGGAGCGCGCAGGGTGCTTTGTTGTTCTGGCGCGCCCGGAGGGATTCGAACCCCCGACCGTCTGATCCGAAGTCATGCGATGACCGTGCTCACTTCCCACTCATCTGACCCCGATAGCATCCACCGCAGCATCCACCGACCCGCCGAAGACAGCGTCTATGGCCTCGGCGGCCTCCCTCGACGTTGGCATCGCGTGGGTGTAGCGGTCAGTCATCGCACGGCTCGCGTGGCCCATGACTGCCATCCGCACGGGATCGCTCAGACCCACCTCGCCGAGTATCGTCGCGTAGAGGTGGCGCAAGTCGTGGACCCTGATCCGGGGTAGGTCGGCGGATGCGCAGAGCCGGTGCAAGGCGTGGGTTACGGTAGCGCCCGCGAGGGCGCCGCCCGCTCGGCGTTCGCCCGTGAAGATGAGCCCATTGTCGCTCCAATGACGTCCGGCTCGGAGCCGTTCCTCTGCCTGCCGACGGCCCTGCTCGCGCAGGGCGTCTTGCGCGAGGGCCGGTAGGCACAGTGTGCGGATGCTCCTCTTGGTCTTCGGGTCCACGCGCTCGAAACCGATGCCCGGCCGATAGAGCATCGTCCGCTCGACTCTGAGTGTGCCAGCGACGCGATCCCAGTCTGACCAGCACAGTGCGAGCGCCTCGCCACTGCGAATGCCGGTCGCGGCGAGGACGGTGAATAGCGGGCCAAGCCTGTCGGCTGCGACCACGTTCAGCAACCGGCGCGCCTGTTGAACCGTCAGCACCCTCGGCTCCCTGCGGGTGACCGCGACCTCGTTGGCCCCGTCGGCAGGGTTGTACGGGATGAGCCGCTTCTTGCGGACGGCGACGTTGAGCGCAATCGAGAGGACGCGAAGGGAGTACGAGCGCGTTGGTGGACGGACGCCCTTCGCTGCCTGTGCCACAAGCATGTCGTCGAGATCGAGCGCGCAGAGTTGCGACAACAGAATTCCGCCGATGTACGGCAAGACGTGCTTCTCGATGGTCAGCCGGTAACTCTCCCGCGTCCGCACGCGGACAACCAGCGAGTCGAGCCAGCGGCGCAGGTACGTGCCGGTCGACAGACGCTGGTCCGCGGGGCGGCGACCCTCGGCTTGAGCCCGGAGCCAGTCATCCCGCCTGCGCCGGACCACGTCCTCCGATGAGCCGGACAGAAAGACGCGGTTTCGATGTTCCCGGCTTCCGGCTCCCCGCTGGAGCACGACCCGCCACCGGCCGTTCTTGAGTTCGTGCGGTTCGGGGAGTCCGTTCGGGGCCCTTGCCATGCTCATCCTCCTTGTGGTCGTCGTAGGGCTCGCGCAGCCAATCCCGCAGCGCGTCGGGGCTGTAAAGGACGACGCCGCCAATCCGCTTGTAGGGCACGATCCCGTGGTCGCGCCACGAGCGGAGCGTTCGCTCGCCGACCCCGAGGGCCTCGGCGGCTTCGTGCTCCGACCACGCGATTCGGTCCGTGATCGTGCCGCGACCGACGTTACCGACGACCGCCGGGAGAAGTCCAGCGCGCTCCTGATGCTCCTCAACAACGGCATGAGCGAGCGCGGCCACCAGCGGCGACGGGCTGCTGGTCCGCTGGCGAGGCTTGGGCGGCATCGGGTCGTCCATGGAGCGCCTACGCAGCCTCTGGACGGCGTGTCAGCGTCGTCGTGGACTTCTGGACCATCAAGA
>JADGPK010000213.1 GCA_017882445.1 Solirubrobacteraceae bacterium | reverse complement strand
AGCCCACGAGCACGAACTCACGGTAGGTCGTGACCAGCACCTGGCGGTACTTCTCGAGGTAGCGTCGCACCTGCGCGCTCTCGGCGATGACGTGCACGTCGTCGCTCACCGGCTTCACCTCAAGCGCGCCGCGGGCGGGCAGCTGGCCCGGAAGAGGCTCGGCTGCGCCCTTCTCGAACTGACTGGCGACGAAGAAGCCGCCGTCGGGGATGGCCGGCGCCGCGGTTGGCGGAGTTGATCACGCAGCGCACCTTGGGCTTCAGCTTGTGGCCGACCTCGTTCAGGAGGTTCGCGAGAGCGCCGTAGCCTGAGGTCTCAGGCACCGCGCCGGCGTGGCGGTTTGCGCTGAGCTCGGCGAGATAGGATTCGAGTGCGTCCACGTCGGCCCTATTCTAGCCGTGGCATCGGACGCCTGCGGAGACCCCGCGACTGCCCCTCGCCGGCCAGCCTCTCTTGCACTTCACCTCGCCGCAACGCTGAGTGAGGTGCAGAGCCCGGGGCGTGCGGCACATGTCTGCACGACCTGTGGGCGGACGTTTGCGGCTGCACATGGCAGCGCCGCCGACACGACACCGACCTGCGCAGAACAGACCCGTGCGACGTGTCGTCTGGGCGATCTGGTCGTGAGCCGCGGCTCAGCGGCTGCGGTCCGCCTGCTCGGCGATCGCACAGGCTCCGACGTACGGCGTCTTGGCCGCCCCGACCGGCGCATCCAGGCGCAGAAGCACGTCGGCAGCCGGGTCGTAGCGGGGCCAGCGCGGCCGCCCGGGCGCGTTGGGGTCGCCGGTTGCAGCGAATGCCGCCCAGTAGTCGGCCATCTGACCGGCCAGTCTGAGGTCGGCCGATTCCGCGCGCCCGGCCGCGTGTGCCGGGTTCAGGCTATCGAACACGTACGGGATCTCGGCGGAATGGTGCGCACCCTCCGAGTCGCCGGGCGGCACCCGCGAGAAGTAGTAAAGATAGGCGCGCAGGTTCTGAGAAGCGACGCAGCGGGCCGTGTACCGCGCCGCCGTGTTGAACTCGAGAACGGTCGAAAGGCGGCTGGTGGCCGGGAGCAGCCCCCCGTAGTCAGGGGCGGGGAACTGCGCCGCCAGCACCGGCCAGTCTGGTCCGGTGAACCAGCTGAGCCGGCGGCGAGACGTCAGGGCCACCGTGTCCGCGGCCTGTGGTTTGACGCCGGCCAGCCACATGTTGCACTCGTCCTGGTTGCTGCCGATGAGCACCGGTACGCGCGCCCAGTCTCCCCGACGGAGCAGCCGCCACGGCTCCTCGGGCAGCACGCGGCCGTCCACCACGGGCTGGAACGACGGCATCGGCGGCTGCACAAACTGCTGCGCCAAGGATCGTGGTGCGGGCGCAGTCGCGGTGAGCAGACGTTGGGCAGGGACCTTGCGAAGCGCCGCGAGTGTGCTCGGAGCCTCGTCGATGCCGAGGGAGCTGCCGATCAACAGGCCCTGCTGCTCCTGCTCCTCGAGGGTCAGCGTAGACCAGATGCCCACGCCTCGGTCCTCGTAGCGCGGGCTTTCCGAGATGGCACGTGCGAACAGGCCTCGGCTCAGCGGGCTCACAAGATGAGAGATAACGCACTGGCCGCCGGCCGACTGGCCGAAGATCGTGACGCGCCGCGGGTCGCCGCCAAAGGTGGCGATGTTGCGGCGCACCCAGCGCAGCGCAGCGACTTGGTCAAGCAGACCGTAGTTCCCCGACACTCCGTAGGCCGACTCCTCCGAGAGCTCGGGATGTGCAAAGAAGCCGAAGACGCCGAGGCGGTAGTTGAGGCTGACCACCACGACGTGTTCCTGCCCGCTGAGGCGCTCGCCATACATCGCCGGCAGCGAGCCCGACCCAGAGACGAAACCGCCGCCGTGGATCCACACCATCACCGGGAGTCGCTCCTTCGCAGCCCTCGCCGGCGTCCAGACGTTGAGGTACAGGCAGTCCTCGCTCTGCGAGTCGACCACGGCCTCATTCTCTGCGACCGGGTCGCCCTGTGGGCATGAGGCCCCAAACGCGGTGCACTTCCTGACGCCGGTCCACGGATGGACCGGCTGGGGCGGCCGCCAGCGCAGGTCACCGACTGGGGGAGCCGCGTACGGGATGCCGCGAAACACCCGCAGTGTGCCCTCGCCGAGACCAGAGATCCGGCCGCCATCAACGCGCACCGGATGGGTAAGCTGAGCGGCCGGCGCGACGGACGCGGCGACGGGGGACCCCGAGCCGCTCGGTCCGGAGTGCCCGCCGCAGGCGACGAGCATGAGAGTCACCAGCATCAGGCAGAGACCGCACGCGGCCCGCACCGTCGCGGACTGCCCTATTCGCTCCCTCGCCCGCGCCTGCCTCATCGCGCCTCCGTCATCTCCTGCCAGCGTCTACATCGGCAGAGCGGGGCTCCTTCTGGAGGATCTCGTCGAGCGAACACCGACGGGCGGTCGGCGGCGGGTTGACGGTGCCGTTCCAGGCAATTGGACACGGCCGCGTCGGTCACGCACAGGTCTGGCTATTCTGTCGCCGCTCAGGAAGCGGCGAGCGTGCAGGCGCTTCTTGTGATCTGCCGACGCATCGCCGGCAGACGCGCCGGCCTCGATTGCGTAGGAATGTGTCGAAGGCGGATCGCGGCTGGACTTCCCGGGCCCGCAGAGCTTTCATGATCGTGCGATATCGACGACAAGGCCAAGGAGGCAGCCATGAGCCAGGCAGAGCGCAGCGCAGCGATCGAGGCCCAGCAC
>JADGPK010000212.1 GCA_017882445.1 Solirubrobacteraceae bacterium | reverse complement strand
CTGCGCGAGCGCTGGCAGTCGATGCGCGACCTCGATGGCGTCGAGACCGCGGTGATGATCTCGCTCCTCGTGCCCACGCTGATCATCGGCGTGTTCCCCACCTGGCTGATCAACGTGATCGACGCGACCGCCAGGGCGGTGGTGAGCAGGTGATGTCGACGGGCGGAATGTCGCTGCGTTCGGTCCTTCCGGAGATCGTGCTTCTGATCGGCGCTTTGGGAATACTGCTGTTCGCACTCTTCGCCTCCCGACGTGCGCAACGCTTCGCCGCCCATCTGTCGCTGCTTGTGCTGGCCGCGTCGGCGGCGTCCACATGGTTCGTGGTGGGCGCGTCACAGCCCACCACATTCTTCGGAACTTACGCAGTGGATGGCGCTGCCGTGTGGGGGAAGCTCATCATCCTGGTGACGACGGCGCTTGCCGTGCTGCTCTCGTACGAGTGGTTCGCGGCTGATCCGCGCCGCGGCGAGCTGTACACCTTGCTGCTGCTGTCAGCGCTAGGGGCCGTGTTACTGGCCGGAGCCACCGATCTTATGGAGATGGTGCTCGGCATCCTCCTGAGCTCGGCGACCGGCTACGTGCTGGCCAGCTACCACCGCCGCTCGGCGCGCGCGGCGGAAGCGGCGATGAAGTACTACCTCCTCGGTGCGCTCGCGACCGGCTTCATGTTGTTCGGCGTGGTGCTGCTCTTCGGCATGAGTGGCAGCACGCTGTTCAGTGCTTTGCGGGGCACGCTCGGTGGGGCCGACGCCTGGGCGCTCGCGGTCGCCGTCGGCCTCGTGGCCATCGGCCTCTCGTTCAAGATCGGCGCCTTCCCCGCCTACGCCTGGGTGCCCGATGTCGCCGATGGGGCACCGGCTCCGATGGCCGCCTTCCTGACGGCGGCGCCCAAGGTGGGCGCCCTCATCGTCCTGGCGCGGCTGGCCGCGGCGCTGCCGGCCGCCGACGTAGGCTGGCGGCCGCTCGTCGCCGTCCTCGCGGCCGTGACGATGACCTTGGGCAACCTCGCGGCGCTGCGCCAGGACGATGTGCGCCGCCTGCTGGGCTGGTCTTCGATCTCTCAGGCGGGCTACGCCCTGATGGCGGTGGTGGCCCTCGGCCGCAGCAGCCTGGCCGTACCGGCCTTGATCTACTTCGTGGGCGCCTACGTGCTGGGCAACCTTGCGGCATTCGGTGTGGTCGTCGAACTGCGCGGCCTCGCTGATTGCCACCTGTACGGCGGCCTCTCGCGCGCGAGACCATGGCTCGCCCTCACCCTTGTTGTCGCCTTCCTCTCGTTCGTCGGCGTGCCGCCGCTGGCGGGCTTCGTGGGTAAGCTGGCGCTCTTCGCCGCCACCATCGAGGCCGGCTACACCTGGCTGGCCGTCCTGGCCGCGGCCAACTCAGTCCTATCGCTCGCCTACTACCTGCGAGTCTTGGGGCCCGTGTACCTGGGACAGCCGGGGCCCGAGGTGGCGGCAACGATGGGACCCTGGGCTCGAATCGGTACATACGTGCCTGCCGCCGCCCTTGTCGTGCTCGGAATCGCGGCGCAGCCGCTCTGGCACAGCCTCGTCGGCGCGGGGCTGTATCCGCTCTGACCCGACGAATCGGTGAATGCCGGGCCCGCCTGCGTGGGAATGAGAACCGGCCATGGGCGGCATAAGCCATTCGAGGTCCTGATCGAGATGGAGCTGAAGGGTGGTGCATGGCCATGATGAATGGCTGGGGCGGGATGGGTGGAGGCGGCGCTTGGCTCGTCGTGCTTTTGTCGATTGTCGTCGTCGCTGCGGTGATCGTCGGGATCGTGTTTCTGGTTCGCGGCCTGGGAGGCGGCGGGGCGGCGGGCGGCAGCACGCTGCCGCAGGCAGGGCTTCGCGACTCCCCGGAGGACGTCCTTAAGCGGCGCTATGGCGCCGGTGAGATCGACCGCGACGAGTACGAGAAGGCGCTCAGCGACCTGAGGTCGTAAGGCACACTCCCAGTCGCACGCGTCGCCATGGTCGGCGCGATCACGCGGGGCCGAGAAACCCCTGCTCCACGGACACCTCCGACCCTGCCGCCGTCAGTCAGGGTGCAGCCCCTCGGTGACTCCGGTCTTCATCCCTCCTTTATGTCAGGCGGGTAGGCTCGTCGCGACCAGCAACAAGCCTCCGGAGGTGCGTGACTATGAGAGCCTTTCTGCCTTATCTCTTCATCCTCGTCTGCCCGGTGATGATGCTCTTCATGATGCGCGGGATGCATGGGCATCGCTCGGATAACGCCCACGGTCAGGGAGCCGTCGACGAGCATGGTACGCTGCGCCAGGGTGAGAGCCTGACTTCGCTCACCGACGAGCGTGACCGGCTTGAGGAGCAACTTGCGGAGTTGGATGCCGAGATCGACGCCAAGGCGGCCCGAGCCGAACAGTCCCACGGTTCGGCAGTACAGACTGAGCAGCTTTCGCGATAGAGGGGTCCTGGCTTGACCCGTGGCAGAGCTCCCGCACCCGAAGCAGGAGAGAGTAGATGAGCGACAACAAGAGGATCGTCGTCATCGACGACGAGCAGTCCGTACGGGAGGTGGTGCAGGCTTACCTCGAGAAGGACGGCTACCACGTCTTCGTTGCCGAAAACGGCACCGAGGGCCTGGCGCTCGCCGAGCGCATGGGCCCCGCGCTGATCGTCCTTGACCTCATGCTGCCCGACGTCTCTGGGGAGGAGATCTGCAGCGAGATCCGCAGCCGCTCCGACGTGCCCATCCTCATGCTGACGGCT
>JADGPK010000211.1 GCA_017882445.1 Solirubrobacteraceae bacterium | reverse complement strand
TTCCTCACCTGGCTGGGCGTCAAGGTCGGTGCCAACTGGCAGCGGCTCGAGCAAGACTTCAAGTGGCTCGACTACGCCGTGGTCGCCGCGATCGTCGCTGTTATCGTCTGGGCCGTCGCACGCCGCCTGCGACGTCGCGTGGCCTGAGGCGGGCGCCGCAGGACCACGGATCCGGTGCGCTTCGGCCATTTTTCGGTGATGTTCCTATGGGCCGCCAAACACCGGGCGGGTCCTGCAGATCAGCGCGCAGCGTGGGTATGCCTCGCGCGAGGTAGCGCTTCAGGCAGCGGCTGATCACCGTCTTCGAGAGGCCTTCCTGGGTGCGATGCTCAGCGTGGGCACTGTGCCCCTGGCGTCGGCATCTCGTCGGTCTGCACGCTGGAGTGCCTGCACTTCGCCGGACTTCAGCGCGCAGACACGTCTCCCTAACCTGTGACGTGCGCGACGACGGCGCCGTGTTTGACATGAGCTCGGCTACTGGGTCCGGGGTTTCTTCACGTCCCGCGAGGCTACGGCGCGACCCTCTTGCTGCACAAACGCCGCAGCTGCTTCATCACCATGCCTCGGCGCTCCAACGCTGACACCTGCGTGAGTCTGAGCAGACGACAGACGCCTTAGCGGTTCCTGTGAGTCGGGTACACTGGGTTAGCTTCGTCCCGCCAAGCCACCGCGACCCGGGTACGTGAGGCTGCCATGCGTCGGAAGGCGAGCACGACCGGCCGAATCGTCGCCACCTCCGTGGTCTTCGTCGCGCTCGCCGCTCTCTGGTCCGCCGGCTGTGCGAGCTGCGGCGCGCCCGCTCCGTCGCAGACGAGGTCGCCGGCATCTAGCCCGTCAGCGAGCGCGAGCTTGCCGAGTGCTTCGGCCGGGACCCCGGCGGCAACGGCAGCCGCGACCCCGTCGGCAACCCTCGTTGAGCGCAACATCGCACGGGCGCACGCCGCGCTGAAGGCTTTCGATCGGGCGTTCTACATGGCCTCCGGTCCAGGGTCCTACTGGGCCCTGGACACCGCTGGGGGGCAGGCGACCTTCTACCGCCAGGCCGAGATGATCGAGATGGTGGAGGACGCCTACGAGGCGACCGGCAACGCGGCCCACAAGAGGACAATCGTTGCCCTGGAACGGGGCATAGTCGCCGACTTCGGCCGCAACTGGCTCTGGCGGCCGTACAACGACGACGTCATGTGGATGATCATCGCCACCCTGCGGGCCTACGAGCTCACCGGCGACCGGCAGTACCTCACAACGGCGCGTCGCAACTTCGACGCCATCTACGCAAGGGGGTGGAGCGCCGACATGGGCGGCGGCCTGTGGTGGACGACCTCCCACGGGGAGAAGAACGTGACGACCAACGCGCCGGCCGCGATCGCCGCCTGCAAACTGGCTGCGGACCTGCACGACCCCTCCTATCTTGCCAAGGCGCGGCTGCTCTACCTCTGGGTCCGGACGCATCTCTACGACGCCCGCACCGGCGAGGTCTACGACCGCCTCGCCGTGATGGGCTCCGGGGTCGCCCGGCGCACGGTGGGGCTCACCTACAACCAGGGCTCATTCATCGGGGCCGCCGATCTGCTTCACCGGGCGACGGGGCTCGCCTCCTACTACGAGGACGCGCTTCGCACGCTGCAGTTCACGCGGACCAGCCTCACGCATCACGGCGGCCTCCTGCCTCGCGAGGCCGGCGGCCCAGACTCCAACGGCGGCGGCTTCAAGGGCATCTTCCGCCGCTGGGTGGTGGGGTTCGCGCGCCACAACCAGCTCTCCTCCTTTGGCGGCTGGTTCCAGCAGAACGCGGACGCCGCCTGGAGTCACCGCGACGCCCGCGGGCTTATGGGGCCGCAGTGGTGGTCGCAGACGAGACCGGGGCTGCTGTACGCGTGGGATTGCTCGTCGGCCGTGGTGCTGCTGCAGGTCATCGCGGCACGGTAGCGGCCGATGCTGGCCAAGTTCATCCCACTCGTGGTCCTGTATGAGGCTTCCATCCCATTGGCCCGCATGGTGCAGCCGAAGAAGAAGACCGAAGCGTCCGTCGGGAGACCGGTGACGACTACGACGATCTGAGCCGCGCCCCTGCGTGAACGCGGCCGGGTGTCCGGGTTGTCGGGGCCAGTGCCGCGAACCTACACTGCAGAACAGATGCAGCGCTGCGGAGAGCGCTGTCGACAGCACCAAAGGAGCGTGGAACATGGGTGGGCTCAGCCCGATTCACATCTTGATTGTCGTCATTGTCCTCGTGCTCCTCTTCGGCGCGAAGAAGCTGCCCGAACTCGGCAAGTCCACGGGCGTCAGCATTCGCGAGTTCAAGAAGGGCCTCAGCGAGATCCATGCGGACGTGAGCGAGGACGAGACCAAGCCAGAGACGAAGACCACGAACCACACGCCTGCGACCGGGGCGTAAGCAAGCCCTCAGGCGTCGCCACTTCGGGTTTGCTGCTCTAGCTCCAAAGACGGACCTTCCTCGTCGCTGCCGACACGTTGCCGACGGATGAAAGTCAAGTGACCTGGACCACTCGGGCCTCCTGTGCGAACGTTGTCGTGCGGGCGCGGGCGACCGCGAGCTAAAGCGCAGACGCCTGGGGCTTGCCCGTCTGCCGCGCTGCTGGGCTCAGTGAGAGCCCGTCCGATGCGCGCCCCACTGCGGCGCCCGCGCCCGCGCGCCCGCGGCCAGCCTGAGAGGTTCGCAAAGTCGCGACGCGCGCCCGAGCCGCTCAGTCCAGTAGGATCGCAAGCTCCCGATCCGTCTCCTCCTGGAGTGCCCAATGCTGCT
>JADGPK010000210.1 GCA_017882445.1 Solirubrobacteraceae bacterium | reverse complement strand
GCGGGTGGGCATGCACGCCCGGGACGTAGAGTTTGTGAATAAATCGAGTTCTTGATTTCTCTCGCTCTTCGGCCCGCAGGGTTTTTCGGCCGGAGTCTGCCGCGGTCGGTGGCGAGGGTTCCGCCCGGGTACCGCCCCTGCCTGGCATTTCATGCTGATCTGACGCGGTATCCCTTCAGGGGGCTCCTGTTGTCCTCATCGATCGGCTCCCGCGGGTCTGCTCTCAGCTCCCCGCAGTGAGGGCCAGCCACCGCAGCGTGTTGTACGCCAGCACGTTCCACAACAGCACGCACGTCGCCTTGCGCGTGCCCCGCACCAAGAACCGATCGAGGCTGCGCCACGTCTTGAGATCCGCGTTGACCGTCTCCGCTGTGGCCGCCCGCTCCTTGTAGATGGCTTTGCCTGCGTCGCTGCCCATCCGCTCCTTGAGGGCCCGCATCGCCGCGGAGTCCTGGGGCTTGATGGCCAACGGATCCGGCGTCCCTTTGCGCTCGGGCAGGGGCGCATACATGGTCACCGAGTGCTCACTGATCGTGTCCACCGCCTCCTTGCTCACATAGCCCCCGTCGAGCAGCACCTCGTCGAGTTTCTTGCCGGTGCGCTTCTCGACCTGCTCAATCATGGGCGCACTCTGCGCGTAATCGGTGCCCTCGGCCGTCAGTGCCGCGCCGACGATCACGCGACTCTCCGTGTCGGTGGCCAGCTGCGCGTTGTAGGCCGGGCGAAACCCCCCGTCGCCCATCTTCATCTTGCGCGCCTCCGGGTCCGTGGTCGAGGCGCGGGGCTCCCCCTTGGGCTGGTGCCCACCGGTCATGGCGTCGCGCTGCTGCTCGATCCGCTCCAGTTCCTCGAGGGCGCGCTGCACCCGCTCTGCCCGGTCGCTGGCCGCTCGGTGCTGGGCGGCTTTGCGGCGCGCACTGCGCTGCGTGTCGATCGCTTCATTGGCCTGCGTCTTGACCGCCTCGACCTGCTCGCGGGCGGCCGTGACGAAATCCTCCAAGCGCTGGCGGCGACGAAACGACCCCGCTCCCGCACTCGCTCGCACCCGCGTGCCATCTTGCGCCACCCGCTTGAGTACCACCAGCCCCTCCTGCATCAACACCGCAATCAGCTGCGTGAGTAGCTCGTCGAGGGCCTCCATGTGCGCGCTGCGAAAGTCACTCAGCGTGTGGTAGTTCATCGGCACCCCGCCGCAGATCCACCGGTACGCATCGTGTTCTTTACACAACCGCTCCACCTCGTGGGCGCTGCCGACGCCATCACACGTCGCGTACAGCCACAGGGCGACCAGCACCTTGGGGTCCGTGCAGGGCCGCCCCGCCTGGCTGCCGCGCGCCTTGATCGGCTCGTAGAAGCGGCGCACATCGAGTCGCTCCACCACCGCCCACACCGAACGGGCGCGGTGCGAGAGCGGCAGCAACGCATCCAAGTCTTGCGGGCGCAGTTCGATCTGCTTGCGATCCGGCTCCACCAACCGCGGCGCCTGCGACTGGGCCTGCACCCGACGCTGTTCGTGTAACGCACGGCGCCGTTCCTCCAGCACCTCATCCGGCTCACCCACAAACAGCGCGGCTTGTCCCATCTCCACCACCTCCGCTCCAGCCACCATCGACAGCCTTATACCAGATCGGAACACGAAGCGGTGGAGAATCTTGCGCGACGCGGAGATTTATTCACAAACTCGTAGCGGACGTCGCCCTCGTCGCGAAGCGCTCCGGCGGCAACAGTGTTTGATCCCGAATCCCGAGCACGCGACCGACGCGCTCGCGCGCTTCGTCGACAAACGCGGCGGCTGATCCCCCGGATTGGGCAAAGCGCCTCGCGATCGCCAGGCCGAGGTTGTGCACGCAGAAAGTGCTCCAGCTATTGCCGGGCGACCGGGGCGTCTCGTGGAAAAGCGGGCTGCGCGCGATCCTGCGCAGCGTCCGCGGCGAGGTGCGGTGCCGCGGGTCACTGGCGATGCGCTTCTCCTCGCGACGGACGATCGCCTCGACCAGCGGGTCGGCAGGCCGAAAGCCGAGCTTGCGGTAGAACCAGAACGCGCCCGCCTCGATCGCCTCGTCGTTGCCCAGGCCGATCTGATAGGGGTCGATCCAAAACGAGGTCGAGCCGAAGAGCTGGCGGTAGAGCTTCAGCATGCGCGCGAAGCAATAGGCGTTTTCGCCGTCGCGGAAGGAATAGAAGATGTTGAAGCTGACTTCCATGCGCTCGCAGACGCCGAATGCGTCGGCGTAGCCGACCGGGACGCCGTTCCTGAAGAGCAGGACGCCGAAACCGGCGCGAAGCGGCAGGCGCCTTTCGGCAACGATGCCCGCAATCACGATCTCGAACCCGCGCCCGGCATCGGCCGACACGCACGAGGAGGCATCCCCGAAAGTGAATCCATGGAGCTCGCGGTAGCGGGTCGCCATGGCGCCTCGCGCCATCTCCAGGACGGCCTCCCCCTCGCGCCTGCCAAGCCTTCGCACCGGAAGGGGTGCCGCGCCCAGCTCCGCCTCGATCGAAACCTCGCGGCGCGACAGCAGCGGCGTTCGTTGATGAAAGATTGTTCGCGGCGGTCGCCGCATCCGTGTCCGCGTGACCTCCGAGTCGCCAAGGTTCCAGCGAATGGTGAGGCCCATCGAGTCGTAGAGCGCGGCACGCTCCCGACTGGAAAACGGCAGGTGGTCCATCTGCCGAAGGAGCCACTGCGCGCCCCCGTCGTTTGCCATCGCGTCCGTCGCACGCAGCCACTCGACGTAATCGACATTGGCGTCGACGGCAGCCTG
>JADGPK010000209.1 GCA_017882445.1 Solirubrobacteraceae bacterium | reverse complement strand
GTGACGCGTGGCGAAGTAGATCATCGTGACGCCGTAGGCGATGAGCCCGAGCGTGGCGGCGATGAGGATGTAGTCCAGGTGCCTGAGGTAGGCGCGCCAATCCACGCTCAGTCGCTCCTCACGGCGCCGGTGGTCTTCTCGCTCTTGACCTTGAAGAGGGCGTCGTAGATGAGCCGCGTCGCCGGCGCCGCGACGGAGCCGCCGTGGCCGCCCTGCTCCACCATGACCACCACGGCGTACTTGGGATCGTTGGCCGGCGCGTAGCTCGCGTACCAGGCGTAGTCGTCGGAGCCGAAGACCTCGGCGGTGCCGGTCTTGCCGGCGACCTGCACCGGGTAGCCGGCGAAGACGGCCGACGAGGTGCCCGTCGCCGAGTTGGCCGCCTCGTAAAGGCCGCGCCGGACGACGTCGAGCGTGCTCCGCGAGATGTCGACCTTGCGCGGCTTGGCGGCCTGGAGGTCGCGCACCATCTTGCCCTGCGGGTCGACGATCTTCTTGCCGACGTGCGGCTGCACGATGTAGCCGCCGTTGGCGATGGCGGCGTACGTCACGGCCAGCTGCAGCGGCGTGGCCTCGAGGTCGCCCTGCCCGATCGCCAGGTTGACCGAGTTGCCCGGCGTCCAGATCTTGTCGACCTCGCTCTCGAAGTAGGAGCGGCGCCAGGCCGGCGTGGGCACACGCCCGGCCTCCTCGCCGGGCACGTCGATGCCGGTGGGCTTGCCCATGCCGAGGCGCACCGCCCAATCCTCGAGCTCCGTGCCCTTGCGCTGATAGAAGAGGTAGCCGACGTTGTAGAAGTAGACATCGCACGACTGGGTGATGGCCGGCACCAGGCTCATGTTGCCGTGGCCCCCCGGCAGCCAGCAGTGCCAGACGGTGTTGTCGGAGGCGATGGGCACCTTGAAGCTGCCGTTGCAGAAGAAGCTCGTGTACGGCGAGATCGCGCCCTCCTCGAGGCCCGCGATGGCGTCCACGACCTTGAACGTGGAGCCGACCGCCTTCTGCTCCTGGATGGCGCGGTTGAACAGGGGCCGGTTGGCGTGGGGGTCGGCGAGCTTCTTGTCGTCCTTGGTGCTGATACCCCCCACCCATACGTTGGGGTCGAACGTGGGGAAGCTGGCCATGGCGATGACTTCACCGGTCTTGACGTCGAGCACCAGGGCGGCGCCGCCGGCCGCCTTGTAGAGGCCGCCGCTGTGCGCCAGGTCGATGGCGTACCGGAGCGCCTCCTCGGCCTTCGCCTGCACCTTGGCGTCGATGGTCGTCACCAGCGTGTCGCCCGGCTGCGGCGAACGGCCGCCGGGCACGGGATCGCTCTGCGTGGGCCGCCCGTGAGCATCCACCTCGATCTTGGCCACACCGTCACGACCGCGCAGCCAGCGGTCGTACGTCCATTCGAGCCCCTCGATACCGACGACGTCGCCGCCCGAGTAGCCCTTGAAGTGCTTCTGTTTGAGCTGATCGGCCGAGATCTCCCCTACGTGCCCGAGCACATGCGCCGCCAGGGTGCCGTGCCGGTACGAGCGGAGGTAGTTCTTTTGGATCACGACTCCCGGGAAGGCCTGCGTATGCTCCAGGATGTAAGAGACGACGCGCTTGTCGACGTCCTCCTTCACGATCGCGAGATCGAGGCCGACTATGTCCTGTCTCACGATATTGGCCCACGTCATGGGCGGATTGTCGGGCGTCACGGGCGGCCAGCTCGGGCGCAGGTGACCCATGATCTCGTCGCGGAGCTTCGCCGGCCGGGTGCCCAGCACACGCCCCAGCTGCACGACCTCGGCGTCGAGCTCGCCGGCCGGCACGTCCATGAGGCGGATGCCCACGGCCAAGCCAGGTCGGTTCTCGACGATCACCTCGCCGCGGCGGTCCACGATCGAGCCGCGCGCCGCCACGATCTTGAGCGAATGGAGACGGTGGTCGTTCGCCTGCGCGATGAACTCCGAGCCGCTGAGGATCTGCAGGAACCATAGCCTGAACAGGATGATGCCGAACAGCACGACGGCGATGCCCACCATGATGGCCACGCGCAGCGCCACGGACGGCAGCTGGATGATGGGCCTGTCGCGGCGGCCCGTGCGGATAGGCCGGTCGCGGCGCCCGGCGCGGTTACCTTGCCCGAGCAGCACGGAGACCACCTCCCCCACGGAGCCAGAGGCGCACGACCAGGTACAGCGGCGCCGCCAGCAGCGTGTTGAGGATGAGCGACGGGACGAGCACGCGGCCCAGGAAGAAGCCGAGCGGCGCCTGCCGCTCGAGCAGGAACTGGGCCATGGCGAGCAGTACGTCGGCGAGCAAAGTGGCGGCGAAGGCGCTGACCAGTGGCGCGTAGCCGGCCGAAAGGTCGGCGGTCTCGGCATAGCGGCCGGCGAAGAACCCGGCGAGTACGAAGACGAACGCGCTCAAGCCGAGAGGCTCCATGAGCGCGATCGCCACCAACGTGCCCGCGAGGAAGCCGAACACGGCGCCGATCTCGGAGCCTTTGAGCAGGGCGACGCAGACGACGATGATCAGCGCGAAGTCAGGGTTGGCGCCGAGGATGCGGATGTTGGGCGCCACCGTGGTCTGCAGCAGCGTCGCCACCACGAGGGTGACCACGAGACGGGCGATCTCGCCGCTCGACGGCCACTCGCGCTGCTGGTTGTCGGCGGGGGTGCGGGCGAGCCTCATCGCACAACCACCTGGACCAGGTCGAGCTTGCGGAAGTCGACGAACGGGTCCAGCGAGATGCTCTGGTACAGCTCGACTTCCTGGCTGCCGACGCTCGCGATCTGGCCGACGGGGATG
>JADGPK010000208.1 GCA_017882445.1 Solirubrobacteraceae bacterium | reverse complement strand
GGTCGGCTACGGCACCAAGGCGGGCCTCGCGCCCATGCACCTGTGGCTGCCGGACGCCCATAGCCAGGCGCCCACGCCGGTCTCGGCGCTGCTCTCGGGGGTCCTCATCAAATGCGCGCTGCTGGCGATCATCCGCTTCCAGACGATCGCCGCCGCCGCGTGCGGCGCGGCGTTCCCGCAGCAGGTGCTGCTCGTCTTCGGCCTCATCTCGGTCGTCGTGGCGACGCCGTTCATCCTGGCTCAGCGCGACATCAAACGTCTGCTCGGCTACCACAGCGTCGAGCACGTCGGCATCGTGGTGCTCGGTCTGGGCTTCGGCGGCGCCATCGGCACCTACGGCGCGCTGCTGCATGTGGTGAACCACGGTGTCACCAAGGCCCTCGCGTTCTTTGCCGCCGGCACCGCCATCGCCCGCTACGGCTCGCGCGACATGCGCGCCATCCGCGGCCTGTTCGCCGTGGCGCCGATCGGCGCGACATTCCTGATGCTCGCGGCGCTGTCACTCGCCGGCGTGCCGCCGTTCGCGATCTTCGTGAGCGAGCTCATGGTGCTGCGCGCCGGCATCGGCCACGGTCACTGGGTGGCGATCGCAATTTTCCTCGTAATGGTCGTGGTCATCTTTGCCGGCCTCCTCCACCATGCCGGCGCGATGGTTTTCGGCGAGCCGAGGGGGGCGGGCCGGAAGGCCGAGGCCTGGTCCCCGCTGCTCGCGATGATGCTGCTCGCGGCGATCATGGTGCTGCTGGGCCTCACCATTCCCGCGAGCTTCGACGCGCTCCTCCGGCGCGCCACGGAGGTCGTCGTTGGCTGACCCTGCCCTCATGGACGCGCTGCGGGCGGGCGCGGGTGGTTCCGTCGACGCGGACGTCGGCCCGCGCCCATCGGACCTCACGGTGCGCCTCGGTCGCACGGGCGATCTTCCGGCTGCAGCCGCTGTGCTCATCGGACCGCACTCGATGGCACTGGCCACGGTTGTGGCGACCGACGAGACGGCGACGCCCGATGGCGATCTGAAAGTGCGCTACGTCTTCGAGCCCATCGCCCCCGGCGCCCCGGATCGGTTCGTGACGCTGCTCATCTCCGTGGATGCGGCGCGGCCGCAGGTGCCCTCCCTGACCACGGCGATCCCGGCCGCCAACTGGCACGAGCGCGAGATGCAGGACCTCTTTGGGATCGTCCCCGTCGGGCACCCCGATCCCCGCCCGCTTGTGGTCCACGACGGGTGGCCACAGGGCGTGTTCCCGTTGCGCAAGGCGTTCGAAGGGTCGCGGCGCGTCCCGGTGGAGCCCGCCGAAGAGTTTCCGCACCTCGTCGCCGAAGGCGAGGGCGTCTTCGAGATCCCGGTCGGCCCGATCCACGCCGGCATCATCGAACCGGGTCACTTCCGCTTCACGTCGGTCGGCGAGACCGTGCTCCATCTCGACTCGCGCCTGTTCTACACGCATCGCGGGCTGGAGAAGCGGATGGAGGGGCTCTCGCCACTCGACGCGTTCTACGTTGCAGAGCGTATCTGCGGGGTCTGCTCGTTCGCGCACGGCCTGGGCTACTGCGAGGCACTCGAGCAGATTGCCGGCGTCGACGTTCCGCCGCGGGCCCAACTCATCCGGAGCATCGCTCTCGAGCTGGAGCGGCTCTACAACCACGTCGGCGACGTCGGCAACGTCTGCGCCGGCGCCGCGTTCCACTACGGCACCGCCGCCGGGGCGCGCCTGAAGGAACGCCTCCAGCAGATGAACGAGCGACTCGCCGGCAATCGCTTTCTTCGCGGCCTCGTCATTCCGGGCGGCGCTCGCCTCGATCTCCCGGATGACCTTCTAAAAGACCTCGCCGCCACGCTCCAGGACACTCTCGTCGGGCTCGACAGCCTGATGGGACGCATCGAATCCAATCCCTCGGTCGTCGATCGGCTCGATGACACCGGCGTCCTGCTGCACCAGGCCGCGCTGGACCTCGCAGTCGCCGGCGTGGCGGCTCGCTCGAGCGGCGTGGACCGCGACGCGCGGCGCGACCATCCCCACGGCGCGTTCGCGCTTCCCGAGCCGCCCGACCTGCACGTCGTGACCGTCTCGAAAGGCGACGCGATGGCCCGTGTAACGGTCCGCGCCCTGGAGGCGCGGGAGTCGATCCGGATCGTCGGTGAATTCGTCCGGCGGCTCGAGCCGGGGCCGCTACGGGTCGCCCTCGCAGAGCCGCTGCCGGGCGGACGGATCGGGATCTCGGCCATCGAGTCGGCGCGAGGCGAGGCGGTCCACTGGCTTCGCACCGATGCGCTCGGGCGCGTGGAGCGATACCACCTCCGCTCGCCGAGCTACCACAACTGGCCTGCGGTGGCTCTGGCCGCCGAAACGGCGATCGTCCCGGACTTCCCGCTCGTCAACAAGAGCTTCGAGCTCTGCTACTCGTGCACGGATCGCTGACATGTTGCGAATCGTCCTGAACGCGCTTCGCACCGGGGTGGTCACGACCCGCTATCCCGCGGAACCGAGCGTGCCGCCGGAGCGCTTTCGGGGGGCGCCCTTGCTTCGCCCCGGCAGCGTCCTACCCCCTCCCTCCGTCTGTCCTACGGGTGCGCTCTCGGAGCACTTCGACGCCGGCCGTCGCCACGTTGCCCTCGACCTCGCGCGGTGCGTCTTCTGCGGCCGCTGTGCCGAGAATCCATGGGCCGGTGCGGTCGCCATGGGACGGGACTTCGAGCTTGCGGCGCGCTGCCGCGACGACCTGCGGATCGAGGTTGTAGCCGATGACCCCGCCGTCCCAGCAGCGGGACCCGCCGCGGGACCAACATCGGGCCCGGACGCCG
>JADGPK010000009.1 GCA_017882445.1 Solirubrobacteraceae bacterium | reverse complement strand
CGACACCGTGCAGTTCCTGGACAGCCCGGGCGCCCACTCCGGGAACGGCGCGCCGGGGGAGGGGCGCTCGAGTGACGGCGAGGACGGCGAGGACCATCGCGAGCTGATCGGTGTGGGTGCCGAGCAGGACGAAGTCGTGTTCTAGCGGCGCTCGCCGCGAGCGAGCTCTGGATAGATCGCGCCGGCCAGCTCAGCGGCGGGGACGCTCGACGCGTCGTCCCCGCCGCTGGCCGGGGATGGTCTTTCGCATTTAAGGGGAGGTTCGCGCGAGCGAACGGCGGGCTGGCCGCACCCAAGTGTGTCCTCGGCGTAAACTGGCGCGCCGCACAGCAGACATCAGACCTGACCGCCCGGTAAGGAGCCTGTCCGATGCCAGTCAACACCAAAGCGATCGGCAAGCAGTACGAGCCCGTGGCGTACGCGGTCGGCCGCGAGAAGATCAAGGAGTATGCCCGCGCTGTCGGTGAGAGCGACCCGGTGCACCTGGACGTGCAGGCGGCTCGCGCGGCCGGCTACGCAGACGTCGTCGCGCCGCCCATGTTCGCCGTCGTCTACAGCGGCCCGTCTGTGGGGCCGCTGATCTTCGACCCGGAGATCGAACTCAACTTCGCGATGATGGTTCACGGCGGGCAGGAGTTCGTGTGGGGAGCGCCGGTCGTGGCCGGTGACGAGATCACTACGACCGCGAGCGTGAAGGACATATCCGAAGAGGATGGTCGGGGCTACTACGTGTTCGAGTCGATCTCCACCAACCAGCGCGGCGAGCAGGTTTGCCGCGGAACGTGGACGAACATCGTCCGAGGAGTGTGAGGCGGATGGCGGATTTTCAGATGGGGGAGCAGATTCGCGAAGTGAAGGTCACGCCGGACAAGTACCTGACGGTGCGCTATGCGGGCGCGTCAGGCGACTTCAACCCGATCCACATCGACGAGGAGTTCGCCCGCGCGGTCGGCCTGCCGGGACGCATCCTGCATGGGCTGTGGACGATGGCGCAGGTGGCCCGGGCGCAGACCGAGGCGGCGGGCGGGCCTGAGCACCTGAGGCGCCTGTCCGTCCAGTTCCGCGGCATGGGCGTGCCCGAGCAGGAGGTGTCGGTGAGCGGCACGGTGCGCGAGGTCTCCGACGGGCGCGTGGTGGTCGATACGGTCGCCGAACAGGCGGGCAAGCAGATCATCCGTAACGCAGAGGCCGAGCTCGAGCTCTGACGGGCGAGAGCCGAGTGGGCGTAAGCGCGACGCCTACAATCAGATCCATGCTCCTCACCTCCCGCCAGGAGCGGATCCTGTGCAAGGTGGTCGATGACCACCTGCGGACCGCCCAGCCCGTCGCATCGCGTTCGATCGCGGCCGATCCCGTTCTCGACTGTGGCGCCTCGACGGTGCGAAACGAACTGGCTCTGCTCGAGGAGTACGGCCTGCTGGCCCACCCGCATGTGTCCGCCGGTCGCGTGCCCACCGACGCTGGTCATCGCTATGTGGTGGATCGCCTGCTGAACTCCGATCAGCCGCTGAATCCCCCCCGCCAACGGCTCGAGCTCTCGCTGATAAGGACGGAGCTGGATGAGTCGATGCGCGCGACCACCGAGATGCTCTCGCAGGTGACCAATCTCCTGGCGGTGGTTTCGGCTCCGTCGATGAACAGCGCGACCATCCGGCACATCGAGGTGTTGGCTCTGCAGCCGCAGGTGGTGCTCGTGGTGATCATCACCTCGACAGGCAGCGTCTCCAAGATGCTCGCCACATTTGAGCGCGCCGTCGATCAGGGGCTCGTGTCCTGGGCGGGGGAGTATCTGAACGAGCGCCTCGTCGGCCTCGCGCTGGGAGCTCGCATGATCCAGCAGCGCCTCGCGGATCCGAGCCTGTCTGCCAGCGAGCGAGCATTCCTCGAGCGTTTTACGCCGGCCTTGGGCGGCCTGGCGTCCGAGGGCGAGGATGCTCTCTACGTGGAGGGCGCCGCGCGTCTGTTCGAGAGCGCGCAGATCCTGGACACAACCAACGTGAACGAGTTGATCGGGCTGCTCGAGCGGCGTGTGGCTCTCCTGCGCATCCTGCGCTCGGCGCTGGGCGCGTCCGGTGTGTACGTGCGCATCGGCCATGAGAACGAGCTGCCCGCGATGCACTCGCTTGCCTTCGTCGCTACCGGATACGGGATGGCTCGTCGCAGGCTGGGCACCGTATCGCTGATCGGCCCGGTGCGGATGGACTACGCGCGCGCAATTGCAACGGTGCGCGAGGCCGCGCACGAGCTCTCGCGCTTCGTCGAGGACACCTACGCCGAGAACTAGGCGAACTCGAATGCCTCGCGACCCCTATGAGGTGCTCGGCGTCGGCCGGGACGCCCCCGAGCAGCAGATCAAGAAGGCGTTTCGTCAGCTTGCCCGCGAGCTGCACCCTGACGTCAACGCGCACGATCCCGACGCCGAGGAGAAGTTCAAGGAGGCCGCGGAGGCGTACGAGATCCTCTCCGACCCCGAGCGACGTGCGACGTACGACCGTTACGGCCACGAAGGGCTGAGATCCGGGGGGTACGCTCCCAACTTCGACGGCTTCGGGTCGATCAGCGATCTGTTCAACGCGTTCTTCGGCGGCGGGTCCTCTGGAGGCACGGGGCCCGCGCAGGGCGGCGACATCGGGGTCGGCGTCGAGATCGACCTGGTCCAGGCGGCACACGGCGCGACGGTGCAGGTCGCCTACGACGCGGTCAGCCGCTGCGAGCGCTGTCACGGCAACGGCGCGGAGCCGGGCACGCCGATCGAGACCTGCGAACGCTGTGGCGGCGCGGGACAGCTGCAGGCGATGACGCGCACACCGTTTGGCCAGATGGTTCGAACGATGGTCTGCGACGTGTGTCATGGCGATGGTCGCGTGCCCAAGCAGCCGTGCGGTGAGTGTCACGGCCGCGGGCGCCTCGCCGTCAAGCAGGAGATCGAGGTGGACATACCCGTCGGCATATCCGACGGTCAGCGCATCAGGCTGAGCGGACGCGGTCACGAGGGTGAGGCGGGCGCCCCGGCGGGTGACCTCTACGTCGTGGTCGGCGTGCAAGAGGACGAGCGTTTCGTACGCGAAGGCGACAACCTGATCACCGCCGTGGACGTCGCGGCGCCGCTGGCCGCGCTGGGCGCCACGCTCGAGGTTCCCACGCTCGAGGGCACCGCGTCGATCGAGCTGCCCAGCGGAACGCAGCCAGGCGAGGTGCTCACGCTGCGCGGAGCCGGGATGCCCGGGCTGAGGCGGGGCCGCCACGGGGATCTGCGCGTGGTGGTCAACGTCGTGGTTCCCCGCCGTCTCTCCGCCGAGCAACGCGAGCTGATGGACCGGCTGAACGACAGTCTCACCGACGAGAATCTGCGCTCCCAGGAATCCATGTTCGCGAAGCTGCGTCGCGCACTCGGTAGCCAGGCGGCGTGATCAGGCTCGCGGTTCGCGTCAGGCGCGAGCAGGCCGAGCTCGTGCTGGCAGAGTTGCTCGCGCTCGCACCCGCGGGCGTCGAAGAGGTGCAGATCGGGGCGGCGACGATCGAGTATGCGGTCTACGGCGCGCCCGGCGAGCTGCCCGGACTTCCCGACCTGAACGCCGTCGTCGGCGACGCCCTCGTCGAGATCTCGACCAGCGAGATACCCGATGACTGGCACGAGCGCTGGAAGGAGTTCCATCGCCCGGTGCTGATCCTCGCACCGCGCCCGCCCAGCGGTGAGCGCGCTCGTGTTCCCGCCATCCATGTGCGGCCACCGTGGGAGGCTCCGAGCGAGCAGAACGATGGGCCGGTGCGGGAGATCGTGATCGACCCGGGTCAGGCGTTCGGGACGGGCGGACACGCGAGCACGCGCCTGTGCCTGGAGCTGCTGCTCGAGCTGGCCGCGAACGAGCAGCCCGCCGGCGCGCTGTTGGACGTGGGCACGGGGTCGGGAGTGCTCGCGATCGCCGCCGCAACACTCGGGTTTGCACCGGTGCTCGGGCTCGACCACGAGCAGGAGAGCGTGGACGCCGCGCGGGAGAACGCCGAGATCAACGACGTCGAGATCGAGGTTCGTCGCTTCGACCTGCGAGAGGAGCGGCTTCCCTGGATGGCGGCCGGGGAGCCGCCGACCCGTCCGACGGTGCTCCTGGCCAACCTGCTGCGACCGCTGTTGGTCGAACTCGCGGGCACGATGCCCAGTGCACCCTCGCACCTGGTGGCAGGCGGCCTGCTGAGGGAGGAGGTCGATGAGATCGTCGGAGCGTTCGCCGACCGGTTCGCTCTGCGCGAGCGCAAGCGGTGCGCCAGCGGCGAGTGGGCGGCCGTGTGGATGTCCGGCGACTGATCAGGCGCGGTCGGGTATCTCGGTCGCCGCGCGGACGATCGCCCTATAGACCAGATCGATCGCCGCGCGAACGCCGCCCTCGGCGTCCAGCAGGGCGTCTGCGGCGCTCAGGGCCGCGCCGATCGTGTCGAGCGCCTCGCCCACCGATCCCGGCTCGGGGTCGCGGCACGCGGCGACCGCCATGTCCAACATCGCACGCGCCTGCTCGATTGCGCCCGCGAACAGGGCCGGGCCGACGAGGCTCGCGTAGCCGTACACGCGAGCCAGTCGGCCGGATAGCTCGATCGAGGATCCCCGGCGCACGGGAGCGACCGCTGGCAGACCGTCCCCGTCGAGGAGCCCAGCCATCGTGCCGCCGAGCACCGCGCGCGTCGTCTGCTCGTCGAGACCAGCCTGCGACGCCACGCGCAGCACCATGTAGAGGGAGGTGGCGGGAAGGCCGTACGGCGGATCGGAGGCGAACACGATCCGCTCGGCCGGTACCCGCGCGAACAGCTCGATCACGTCGAGCGGAAAGAAGCATGAGACGTCGTACAGAACGCCCGGATGATCGGCCAGACGCGAGGTGAGGATGCCCTGGTCGCAGATCGCCCCGTGGGCCATGATCAGCACCGCTCCCGGATGACGCAGCGCGAGGTCGACGAGCCCCTCGGCGAGCGGCGGCAGGCCGCGTCCGGCGTGGATCAGGATCGGCACCCCAGCCGCTTCCGCCAGCTTGAAGATACCGTCCATCTCCTGACCGTCGAAGTCGAAGTCCTGGGCCCGTGGGTGCAGCTTGATGCCGCGCGCTCCCGCGGCCAGGCAGCGTTCGCCCTCCGACAACGGGTCTTCGGCCGGGTCAAGGCGGCAGAAGGGCATGAGCCTGCCATCGCTTTCGCGCGCCCACCCGAGGACGCGGTCGTTGGGCACGCTGTAGGCGGGCTTGCGCTCGGGGTCGTGCAGCGGAAACACGCACGCCCGGCGTGCGTCCGCGTCGTCGAGCTGGGCGAGCAGCTGGACGAGGGTGAGCGATCGCCCGTCCTCGTCCAGGCCCAGATGCGTATGGGCGTCGATCACTTCGGTGTCCCGCGGGCGCAGGCGCCGCACCTCTGCGAGGAAGGGGGCGAGCGCGTCGAGATAGAGGGAATTGGTCACGCGCTTCACCCTATTCTGTCCTCGTGGCCTGGCAAGTCGTGATCGCGGGCGGTGGATTCGGGGGCTTCTATGCGGCACAGGCCCTCGAGCGCTTGCTGCCCGCGCAGAGCGCTCATGTAACGCTGGTCAACGAGGCCAACTTCCTGCTCTACACCCCGCTGCTGCCCGGCGCCGCCGGGGCCACACTCGACCCTCGCCACGTCGTCGTGCCCCTGCGGTCCCAGCTCCGGTGCAGCGATGTCGTCATCGGCAAGGTGACCGGCGCCGACCTCGCGCGGTGCGCGCTCGGCGTCCAGCGGATCGACGGCGAGCTGCTGGAGCTCCATTATGACCAGCTCATCGTCGCCCTCGGGTCGGTCTCCCGCACGCTTCCGATCCCCGGCCTTGCCGAGCACGCGACCGGGCTGAAGTCCCTGTCGGACGCCACCGCCCTGCGCAATCAGTTGCTCAGCTGCCTGGACATCGCCGAGTCTCTGGAGGACCCGGCTCGCCGCACCGAGTACCTCGGATTCGTATTCGTGGGGGCCGGCTATGCCGGCGTCGAGGGCCTGGCCGAGCTGCAGGATTTCGCCGTCCAGGCGATCGCGATGTATCCGCGCTGTCGCGCTCATGGAATGCGTTGGGTCCTGGTCGAGGCGAGGGAGCGGATCATGCAGGAGGTTCCCGCGAGCCTCTCCGAGTTCGCCGAAGACGAGCTGCGCGGACGTGGGATCGAGGTACGAACCGACACCACGCTGTCCGCGGTGACCGAGCGCGGGGCAACACTCTCCGAAGGCGAGACGATCCCCGCGCGAATGGTCGTCTGGACGGCGGGGGTGAAGCCCAGCCCGGTCGTCTCAAGGCTCGGTCTGCCGCTCGATCGCGACGGCCGGGTGATGGTCGACAGGACCATGCGCGTCCAGGCCCCGGTGGAGGACGCTCCCTCCGCCACGGACGCTCCCTCCGCCACGCATGCGCCGTCTGCCACGGACGCGCCGTCCGCCGCGGACCTGGCGCGTGTGTGGGCGATCGGTGACTGCGCCGCGGTGCCCGACGCCTCCAGGCCAGGACGCAGCTGTCCCCCGACGGCGCAGCATGCGATCCGCCAGGGTCGGCTCGTCGCGCGCAACGTGGCCTCGACGTTGAGGGGCGGGCAGCCCAGGGCCTTCCGCTACCGCACGAAAGGAGTCGTCGCAGAGCTGGGGCGCAACAAGGCCGTCGCGATCACGCTGGGCATCCGCTGGCGCGGCTTTCCCGCCTGGCTCATCGCACGCACCTACCACCTGCTCCTGATGCCCGGTTTCGGCCGTCGGCTGCGCCTGCTGGTCGACTGGAATGTCGCGCTCGTGTTCGGCAGGGACTCCTCCTCGCCCGGGCGGCTGGGCAGCCCGACTCCGCTCGAGCACGATTGAGAGGAGTCCAGCCATCGCCCGACCGGCGTATCCTGGTGTCCAGATGGCGATACTCGAGCAGATCAAGGCTGACCTGCACGGTGCGATGCGCGCAGGAGAACGGCACCGGGTCGGGGCGCTGAGGCTCGTGCTGTCCGAGCTGCAGAAGGCCGCCAAGGAGGGCTCCGGCGACGAGCTCGCCGTGTTGCGCCGCGAGCGCAAGCGCCGACTGGAGGCCGCCAGGGCCTACCGCGATGCGGGGCGTGACGATCTCGCCGCCGGCGAGGAGGCCGAGGGAGAGCTGATCGGCGGATATCTCCCGGCGGAGCTCTCCGAGCAGGAGCTCGGTGTGATCGTCGAGCAGGCCGTGCGCGAGAGCGGCGCCGAGTCGGCCAAGGACATGGGAGCCGCGATGAAGCAGGCGATGGCCGCGGTCGACGGCCGCGCAGACGGCCAGCGGGTATCCGGGCTCGTGCGAGCAGCGCTGCAAGGATGAGGACGCAGATCGAGCTTTCCAACGAAGTGGCCGCCGAGCTGGCGGGTAGCCAGGATGCGGTGCTTCGCGCACTGGAGTCGCACCTCGATTGCAAGGTCTTCCTTCGCGGCAACCTGCTGACCTTCGACGGCGAGGCAAGCGAGACCGACGCGGGCGAGCGGGTCGTGCGCGAGCTGTCCGATCTGATCGCCCGTGGCCACCAGATAGGCCCGGGCACGATCATGGCGGTCACGGGCGCGCTCGACGCGCATGAATCGCCCGCGCGGGTGCTCGAGGACGTCGTCTGGAGTCACCGTGGCCTGCGTGTGGCCCCGAAGACGGTCAACCAGAAGCGCTACGTGGACTCGGTGCGCGATAACACCGTCACGTTCGGCGTGGGGCCCGCGGGCACGGGAAAGACGTTCCTCGCGGTCGCCATGGCCGCCGCCGCACTCTCGCGGCATGAGGTCAACCGCATCATCCTCACGAGGCCCGCGGTGGAGGCGGGTGAGCGCCTCGGTTTCCTGCCCGGCGATCTGATGGCCAAGGTCGACCCCTACCTGCGTCCGCTCTTCGACGCGCTGCACGACATGCTCGATCCGGAGAAGGTCTCCCAGCACATCGAGCGCGGCGTGATCGAGATAGCGCCGCTCGCGTTCATGCGCGGACGCACGCTCAACGACTCGTTCGTGATCCTCGATGAGGCTCAGAACACGACCCCTGAGCAGATGAAGATGTTCATGACGAGGCTGGGCTTCGGTTCCAGGATGGTGGTGACGGGAGACATCACCCAGGTGGATCTTCCACGCGAGCAGCAGTCGGGGCTGATCGTCGTGGGGGACGTGCTCGCTGCTGTCGAGGGGATCGAGTTCGTGCGCTTCGGCGGCGAGGATGTGGTGCGTCACAAGCTCGTCCAGCGCATAGTCGAGGCCTACGACGCACATACCCAGCGCCAGGAGCCGGGCCGGTCGGAGCTTGGAGCCGCCACGGGTGGCGTCCGGCCGGCCATTCGCAGTGCCTGAGCTTCGATGATCGAGGTCGAGGTCCTCGGCGCCACCCTCGCCCCGCGTGCGCCGTCGGCGGCCGAGATGCGGCGCCTGTGCGCCCGGGCGGCCGCCCGCAGGGGCATAGCCGACGGGCATGTCGCGATCGAGTTCGTCGATGCGCAGCGGATAGAGCGGCTCAACGCGGAGCACCGTGGGAAGCCCAACCCGACCGACGTGCTGTCGTTTCCGATCGACGGCGTCGAGCCGACGCGAGAGGAGTCGGTTCCACGCGAGCTGGGAGACATCGTGATCTGTCCCGAGCACACCGAGGATCTGCGCGAGGCGATCGTCCACGGGATGCTCCACCTGCTGGGCATGGATCACGAGCTCGACGACGGTGAGATGCTCGAGCTCCAGCATGAGCTGCTCATTCGTGGCGCGCGATGACCCGCGGCGGCTTCGTGGCCCTGGCCGGCAGACCCAACGTCGGCAAGTCCACCTTCGTCAACGCCGTCGTGGGGGAGAAGGTCGCGATCGTCTCCGACCGGCCGCAGACCACCAGGCGGGCGATCAGGGGGATCCATCGAAGCGGGGACTGCCAGATCGTCCTGGTTGACCTGCCCGGGGTGCAGCGTCCACGCGACGCGCTCACCACGCGGATGGCGCGGCGCGTGCAGCAAGAGCTCGAGGGCTCCGATGCCGCGCTCCTGATGCTCAACGGCGAGCAGGGCGTCGGGCCCGGCGACCGTTTCATCGCCGCGACGCTCGCCAGCGCGAACACGCCGGTGACGATCGCCGTCAACAAGGTCGACCGCCTCGCCCGCGCGCCGCTGATGGCGGTCCTCGCTCAGGCCGCCGAACTGGAGCTCGACGCGGAGGTGTTTCCGATCTCCGCACGCAAGGGAACGGGCATGAGCGAGCTCGTCGAGCACCTGGTCGCGCTGATGCCCGAGGGGCCGTTCATGTTCGCGCCCGACGCGTCCTCCGATCAATCGCGCGAGGTGCTGCTCGCGGAGCTCATCCGCGAGGCGGTCATCCGACGTACCTTCCAGGAGGTCCCACACGCGGTCGAGGTCGTGGTCGAAGAGATCGAATTTCCGCGCGAGGGCCTCGCGCGGGTGAGGGCGCTGATCTGGGTCGAGAGCGAGTCTCAGAAGGGGATACTGATCGGCGCGCACGGAAGAATGATCAAGGCGATCGGCACCGCCGCTCGCCGCGAGCTGCAGCGCGTGCTCGCCTGCCAGGTCCATCTCGACCTGTCGGTGCGGGTGCGCCGCGACTGGCGCGCCGATGAAGGCCTGCTCGATCGCCTCGGCATCACCTAGGCGGGAGGCGGACCTCGTCGCTCAGAGCTTGCGGTCGAGCCGCTCGGAGATGGCCCTCACCGCTGCCAGATCGAGGCGGGCACCCCAGACGAACGGCACGCCAAGGACCTCGAAGCTGCGTCTGCGAAGACGCGCGACCTGGTTGTGCTGCCGGCGCGATCGCTCGTGCACGGTGCGCGCCGCCCGGGCTGCTGACGCCGCCACGCCGTCCGCCTGCGCAGCCTTCTCGCCGAGCGTCGCGATCAGCTGCATGTCCGCCGCGGAGAACCGCCTGGGAAGCAGACCGTTGACGATCACCGCCTCAAGGCTCCTGCCAAGCTGAAGCCGCAGGCCCTCCTGCAGCTCGAGCGCCTCCGTGACCGCCATCTCGGTCGCAAGCGCAACCGCCAGGTAGGCGGTGCGGGCGGGGTCCTCGAGCAGGTCGCGTACCTGTCGCGTCTGCCCGGCGATCGGACCGACGCGCGCTATCGCGCCGAAGGTCTGCGGCGAGCGCAGCATCCCCAGGGCGTGGCCGGTCGCCGGTGCGTCGATGACCACGAGGTCATGGCTGGGCGAGCGTCGCCGACCGCCCCGGGTGAGCTGCCAGATCTTCACCATGCTCACGAGCTCCTTGGCCCCGGGCGCCGCCGCGGCGAAGTACTGGAAGGTGCCGCTGGAGGCCAGCACCCGACCCGAGACGCGCCCACCGAGGGCCTGCAGCCACTCCAGCAGCGCTCGATCCGGGTCGATCGAGATGCTCGAAAGGCCCTCCTCGAGCTCGGTCTCCACGCCCGGCGGTGGGGAGGGGATGTCGAACAGGCCCGTCAGACGGCTCTGATCGCCCACCTCCACCACGATCGTGCGGCGCCCCGTGCGCGCTGCCAGCAGGCCGACCGCCGCGGCGATCGTCGTCTTGCCCACGCCGCCCTTGCCGGTGATGAAGAGCAGCTTGCGGTCGAGCAGCGGTTGCATGGTCGTGGGAGTGTGGCTCAAACCGCGAGCGTCCGGCTGTACCTACAATCGTTGCGATGAGTCCAGGAGATCGCGACCCCATCGACGGGGAGATCGCATACGACCCCGAGGGTCTCGTTCCGTGCGTGGTGCAGGATTGGAACACGGGCGAGGTCCTGATGCTCGCCTACATGAACGAGCAGGCGCTGCGGCTCACGCGTGACACGCGCGAGCTTCACCTGTGGAGTCGCTCGCGGGGCGAGCAGTGGCACAAGGGCGCGACCAGCGGAAACGTGCAGACGGTGCGTGCGCTGCGGCTGGACTGCGACGGCGACACCGTGCTGGCCCTGGTGGAGCCGGCGGGACCCGCCTGCCACACGGGCGAGCGAACCTGCTTTCACCGCGGCGAGCTTCACCCGGGCGCTCCCAGCGAGACGCTCCCCGCGCTCGAGCGCACGCTGGGCGAGCGTGCGCAGGCGCGCCCTGAGGGCTCCTACACGGTGGAACTGCTCGACGATCCCAGCCGAATCGGCGAGAAGGTGCTGGAGGAGGCCGAGGAGGTGGTGCGCGCCGCGCACGAGGAGTCCGATGAGCGCGTCGACGAAGAGGCGGCCGACGTGCTCTACCACCTGCTCGTGCTGCTGCGAAGCCGGGGACGCTCGCTCACGGACGCTGAGCGGGTGCTCGATGGCCGCCGCTCCTAAGGCCTCAGGCGCATCTCCCCGCGATCGGGTGAGCACCGGGCCCGGCGAGGAGGGCGACGGGCCACATGCGCGCGCGTCCGGTGCGAGCGTCGAGCCGAGCCTCGAGCGCGTGCGAGCGCTGTCGCGCTCGCACAACCTGATCCCGCTGAGCTACAGCTACATAGAGGACTGCGAGACGCCCGTGTCGGCCTTTCTGAAGCTGCGCGCACTGGCGCCGGGGGAGCCGGCATTCCTGCTCGAGTCAGCCGATCAGGGTCAGCGGGTGGGGCGCTGGTCGTTCATCGGCTTCCGGCCTCGCGCGGTGCTGCGCTGGTCGCTCGCGGACGGCGGTGACCCCTACGCCCTGGCCGCCGAGCATGTCGAGCGCTTCGATCAGGCTCCGATGGACGACGCGCCTCCGTTCACCGGCGGCGCGGTGGGCTTCTTCGGCTATGACCTCGTGCGCGCGATAGAGCCGCTGGAGGCTCCTCCACCGGACCCTCTCGGACTCCCGGACATGGCGTTGATGCTCTCCGACGCGCTCGTCATCTTCGACCACCTCAAGCACACGGTGAGGATCCTCGCCAACGCGGACCTCGACGCCGACCCCGACGTCGAGCGCGCCTATGAGGCCGCCGCGCGCACCATCGAGGCGGTGCGGTGCGTGCTCGCCGGTCCGGTCCCGCGCGGCGATCCGAACCCGGCGGGCGCGCGCGCGGTCCCCGAGTTTCAGTCGAACATGGGGCGCGAGCGGTTCGAAGGCGTGGTGGAGCGGATCGTGCAGTACATATATGCCGGGGACGTCTTCCAGGTCGTGCCCTCGCAGCGCTGGTCCGCGCCGGTGCCGGTTGAGGCCTTCTCGATCTACCGCGGCCTGCGGGCGGTCAACCCGAGCCCGTATATGTACTTTCTGGACTTTGGCGACTTTCAGGTCGCCGGAGCCAGCCCGGAGCCGCTGTTGACCGTCAGCGGACGCCACGTCGCGACCAAGCCGATCGCCGGAACGCGCCCGCGCGGAGCGAATCCCGAGGAGGACCGGCGGATCGCGGCGGAGCTGCTTGCCGACGAGAAGGAGCGGGCCGAGCACGTGATGCTCGTCGACCTCGGCCGCAACGATCTGGGCCGCGTATGCGAGTACGGGAGTGTCGAGGTGGACGAGCTGATGGAGATCGAGTCCTACAGCCACGTCATGCACATCGTCTCATCGGTGTCGGGAACGCTGCGGGAGGGGGTCGGCGCGATGGACGCGCTGCGCTCCGTTCTCCCGGCCGGCACGCTCTCGGGCGCGCCGAAGGTTCGAGCCATGCAGATCATCGACGAGCTCGAGCCTGTCAAGCGGGGCGGCTACGGAGGCGCCGTCGGCTATCTCAGCTATGCCGGCGATCTCGACACGGCGATCCACATCCGCACGGTCGTCGTCAAGGACGGGGTCGCCCACGTGCAGGCCGGTGGCGGCACCGTCGCTGACGCCAAGCCTGCCTATGAGTACGAGGAGTCCGTGGCCAAGGCGCAGGCCGCGATGCGGGCCATTGCGCTTGCGTGCGAACAGCCGGACTGGTCATGAGAGTCCTGGTTGTCGACAACTACGACTCCTTCACCTACAACCTCGTCCAGTATCTCGGGGAGCTCGGCGCGGAGGTGGACACCGTTCGCAACGACCGCGCGAGCGTCGATGAGCTGCTCGCCGGCGGTTTCGAGCGGTGCGTGGTCTCTCCGGGTCCGTGCACGCCCGATCAGGCCGGGATCACCCTGGAGGTGGTCCGCAGGATGCCCGAGGCGGGGATCCCCACGCTCGGCGTGTGCCTCGGTCATCAGGCGCTCGCGCAGGCGTTCGGAGGGCGCGTGAGGCTCAATCCGCCGGTGCACGGGAAGGCCACGACGATCGAACACGACGGGCGCACGATCTTCCGCGGGCTGTCTTGTCCGCTGACCGTCGGGCGCTATCACTCGCTGGTGGTCGACGCGGATCTGCCCGACTGCCTGGAGGAGTCCGCGCGCGGCGGAGGCCTGCTGATGGGGCTGCGTCACCGCGAGCTGCCTGCCGAGGGGGTCCAGTTCCACCCGGAGTCCGTGCTCACCGAGCAGGGCCGTGAGCTGCTCGCCAACTTCCTGGAGATGGGGTAGAGGGTGGCCGGCGGCCGGTACGAGATGATTCTCAGCGGATGCCAAACCCGATCCTGACACGCGCGATCGACGCGCTCGCGGCGCGGAGGGACCTCAGCGCGGAGCAGACCGCGGAGGTGCTCGCCGAGATCATGCGCGGCGAGGCCTCCGAAACGCAGATCGCGGGGTTCCTGATCGCCCTGCGGACGAAGGGGGAGACCGTCGCGGAGCTGGCCGGGCTCGCCCGCACGATGCGAGCGCTCGCCGTCCGCGTGCCGATCGACAGCGACGACCTGCTCGACACCGCCGGCACGGGGGGCGGAAGCGGCTCTTTCAACGTCTCCACGACGGCCGCCCTGATCGCCGCAGGCGCCGGGTGCGCCGTGGCCAAGCACGGTAATCGCTCTGCCACGAGCAGGTCGGGGTCGGCCGATCTGCTCGAGGCCCTGGGCGCCCGCATCGACCTGGATCCCGCCGGCGTGGCGGCGTGCGTGCAGGAGGCCGGCTTCGGCTTCATGTTCGCGCCCAACTACCACCAGGCCACCCGCTTCGTCGTGCCCGTCAGACGCGAGCTCGCAGTGCGTACGATCTTCAACCTGCTCGGTCCGCTGACGAACCCGGCGGGCGCACGGCGCCAGCTGATCGGCGTGTCCGACGTGCGGTTCCTGGAGACGATGGCGGGGGCGCTCGCGCAGCTTGGGGTCGACCGCGCTCTGGTGGTCGCCAGCGAGGATGGCCTCGACGAGGTCTCCGCGAGCGCGCCCACCAACGTGGTCGAGGTCAACGGCCAGGAGATCAGCACATACGTTCTGCTGCCGCGGGATGTCGGCATAGAGTCCGACGGCGCAGCCACAGACGGCGAGGGTGCGGGCGGGGGAACTCCCGATCAGAACGCCGCCGTCACCCGCGCGATCCTGCAGGGGAGCCCCGCGCTCGCCGGTCGGCCGGTCGGCGAGGATCTGGCGGTGATCAACGCCGGGGCGGCGATCTACGCGGCCGGACGCGTCGACACGATCGCCGATGGCGTGCAGGCCGCGCGCGCGGCGATCGCCGAGGGACGTGCCGGGGAGGCGCTCGAGCGCTACGTGGAGGCGACGCGAAGGCACGCGCCGGCGGGGGAGCCAGGATGAGCGCGAGCACATCCAGCGTGCTCGACCGAATCCTGGCCGAAACACGTCAGGAGGTCGAGCGTCGCAAGCGCGACGTCCCGCTCGAGCCGACACCGATCGGAGATCGCCCGCACGCACCCGGCACGAGACGCTTCAAGGACGCCCTGCGAACCCGCGGCATCGGCGTGATCGCAGAGTTCAAGCGCCGTTCTCCCTCCGCGGGCCCATTGCACGAGCGACCGGACCTGGCCGAGATCGTGCATGCCTATGAGGACGGCGGGGCGGTCGCCATCTCGGTCCTCACCGAGGGGCCCAACTTCGGTGGTGCGCTTCAGGATCTTCGCGCCGCGCGCACGGCGTGCGGTCTGCCGTTGCTGCGCAAGGACTTCATCGTCGACCCCTACCAGCTGGACGAGGCGCGAGCCGCCGGAGCGGATGCCGTGCTGCTGATCGTCGCGGCGTTGGGGATCGCAGACCTCATCTCGCTGCACGGCTCCGCGCGAGCGTTGGGGCTCGACGTGCTCGTCGAGGTCCACGACCGAAGCGAGCTGGAGCGCGCGCTCGAGACCGGCGCGGAGATCATCGGGATCAACAACCGCGACCTGACGGATTTCAGCTTGGACGTCCAGCGCACCGAACGGCTGATGGGTCACGTACCGCGGGGCGTCACGGTGGTCTCCGAGTCGGGCATCGTCTCCGTCGATCAGCTGCGCAGGCTCGAGGATCGCGGCGTCCACGCCGTTCTGGTCGGCGAGGCTCTGATGCGTTCGGCCGATCCCGCCGCCGCTGTGCGGGAGCTGACATCTTTAGGACGAACGTGTGAAGACATTTAGATGGCCTTCACACCGGCCGGTCATCGTCTCGCGCAATGAAGCGCATGTTCGTCATTCCGTTCCTCTCGGCCCTGATCGGCGGCGCGGTCGTCGTCGCCGTGATCGCCGCGTTCGGTGGGCTGGACAACAAGCAGACGACCGTGACCAGCGTCTTGGCGGCTCCAGCGGCGCCGACCAACGCCTCGCAGCAGAGCCGGGGGCTGCTGAGCCCGCACGAAATCTACGTCCGCGACGCGCCGGGAGTGGCGTTCGTGACCTCCACGATCGTGCAGAAGACCGAATCGCCGTTCAACCTCTTCGGTGGCGAAAGCCAGCGCCAGGGCAAGGCGACCGGATCGGGCATCGTGATCTCCAGCAACGGCACGATCCTCACCAACTACCACGTCGTCGAGAACGCCATCAAGGTCACCGTCAGCTTCGAAAAAGGCAAGACCGTAGAAGCCCAGGTGGTCGGCAAGGATCCCT
This sequence comes from Solirubrobacteraceae bacterium, assembly GCA_017882445.1. GTDB lineage: Bacteria > Actinomycetota > Thermoleophilia > Solirubrobacterales > Solirubrobacteraceae > Palsa-744. Next base: position 61,275 of record JADGPK010000009.1, on the reverse strand, counting down.
CCAACGACCTCGCCGTGCTGCGCATCCCAACCGATGGCCTGACTCTGCATCCGCTGACGCTAGGAGATTCGAGCGCCGCGCAGGTGGGCGATCCGGTGTATGCGATCGGCAATCCCTTCGACCTCGAACGCACGCTCACGACCGGTGTGGTCTCGGCGCTGCAACGCGAGATCACCGCGCCGAACGGCTTCGCGATCAACAACGTGCTGCAGACCGACGCTCCGATCAACCCGGGGAACTCGGGCGGACCCCTGCTCGACGCCGCAGGGCGCGTGATAGGCATCAACTCCCAGATCGTGAGCGGCGGCGCCAGCGGCGGCAGCGTCGGCATCGGCTTCGCGGTCCCGATCAACACGGCCAAGTCCGAGATCGCGCAGCTGGAGAAAGGCGGCACGGTGCGCGGCGCCTACCTCGGCCTGACCTCGCTCACGATCGACGGGAACCTGTCGGCCCTCAACCTGCCCGTGCACAGCGGCGCGCTGGTGCAGAGCGTCGAGCCTGGTACGGCTGCCGCCAAGGCGGGGATCCACGGTGGAGCGGTCACCACGAACACCGAAAACGGCCAGGTCGCGGTCGGCGGCGACATCATCGTCTCGATCGACGGCAAGACGGTGGGCGGCGCTGAAGACGTGGCCAACGACATCGCGGCCAGGAAACCGGGCGACACGGTCAGCATCGGGCTCCTGCGCGCCGACGGCAAAGGCGGCTACAAGCACATCACCGTGAACGCCACGCTCGGGAAGCGCCCGAACTCGGTTCCCAACCCGAACACGCCCGAAGGCTAGACCCCCCCGGATCGCGTCCCCGCTACCGTGGGGGCATGGCGGCGGTGCCCCAACCCCCCGAGATCTTCGACACCCCGGTCGGGGTCGGCAAGGGCGCTCGCGACCCCTCCTGCGCGCAGGTGAAGATATGCGGGATCACGAACCTCGAGGACGCCGAGATGGCGGTGGATCTGGGTGCATGGGCGCTGGGGATGATCTTCTACGAGGGCAGCCCCCGCAGGTGCTCGCCCGCTGCGGGTGCGGAGATCACAGCGAGTCTGCGCCGGCGCGTCGAGCTCTGCGGGGTGTTCGTGAACGCTCCCCTGGCGGAGATCGTCAGCCGCAGCGACGAGCTCGACCTCAGTCTGGTGCAGCTCCACGGCGATGAGGGCCCATCCTTCTGCGCCGAGGTGCGCCGCCGGACGGGCGCGCGGGTGATCAAGGCGGCGCAGGTGTCCGGCTCCAGCGACGTGCAGGACCTCGAACGCTTCCACGTGGACTTCCACCTGCTCGACGCCCGCTCACGGGCGGTCGGGCGGCAGGGCATGCGAGGCGGAACGGGGGAGACGTTCGACTGGGGCCTGGTGGCGGCGCGCAGGTCGAAGGTGCCCCTGATCCTCAGCGGCGGATTGACCCCCGAGAACGTGAACGAGGCGATCGCGGCGGTGCATCCATACGCGCTCGACACCGCGAGCGGTACCGAGTCAGCCCCCGGGCACAAGGATCCGGCGAAGCTCCGCGCGTTCTTCGACGCCATCCGCCAGCCTCAACAGCGCGCGACGATCGGTCAGCCGGCGTGAGCTCGAGCGCGGACGAGCTCGCTGTAGAGCACCGCTTCGGACCCTACGGCGGGCAGTTCGTGCCCGAGACGCTCATGCCCGCGCTGGCGGAGCTAGAGCAGGCGTGGACGGCGGCGCGCGAGGACGAGGGGTACCGCGCGGAGCTGCATGGGCTGCTCCGCGACTTCGGCGGGCGTCCGACCCCCCTCTATGAGGCGCGCAGGCTGTCCGAGCGGGTCGGGCGGCCCGTGTACCTCAAGCGCGAGGACCTCAACCACACCGGGTCGCACAAGCTCAACAACGCGCTCGGCCAGGTCCTGCTCGCCAGGAGGATGGGCAAGAGACGCATCATCGCCGAGACCGGCGCGGGACAGCACGGCGTGGCGACCGCCACGGTGTGCGCGCTGTTCGGGATGGAGTGCACCATCTACATGGGCGTCGAGGACACGCGCCGCCAGCGTCCCAACGTGCAGCGGATGGAACTGCTCGGCGCGACCGTGCAGCCGGTGGACGCAGGGGCGAGGACGTTGAAGGAGGCGACCTCCGCGGCGATCCGAGATTGGGTGACCAACGTGCAGGGCACGCATTACGTGATCGGCTCCGTGGTCGGCCCGGCGCCGTATCCCGCGCTCGTGCGCGACCTGCAGCGGATCATCGGCGACGAGGCCCGCGCGCAGATCCTCGAGCGCGAGGGGAGGCTGCCCTCGCGAGTGGTCGCGTGCGTGGGGGGCGGCTCGAACGCGATGGGGATCTTCGCCGCGTTCATCCCCGACGAGCAGGTCGAGCTCGTCGGCGTCGAGGCGGGGGGCGAGGGCATCGAGACCAGCCGGCACGGCGCGCCGCTGACCGTGGGCGGCCGTCCCGGGATCCTGCACGGGTCGCGCTCGGCCGTCATGCAGGACGAGGAGGGCCAGATCATCCAGGCGCACTCGATCTCCGCCGGCCTGGACTACCCCGGCGCGGGACCCGAGCACGCATATCTCCGCGACACCGGCCGCGCGCGCTATGTGGCGGTGACCGACGCCCAGGCGCTCGCCGCGTTTCGCGAGGTGGCGCGCCTGGAGGGGATCATCCCCGCGCTCGAGACCGCCCACGCGCTGGCCTGGGTGCTCGCCGAGCCCGAGGGCGAGCTCGACCTCCTGTGCCTGTCCGGACGCGGCGACAAGGATCTCGCCGAGGTGCTCGGCGCGGGCGGGACATGAGCACCGTCGGCACGACGGGGATCGAGCGGATCGCCGAGGCGTTCGCGCGCACCGGCAAGCGCGCCGCGCTGATGCCATATGTGATGGGGGGCTTCCCGACGCTCGATGAGTCGGTCAGGATCGGCGAGGCGTGCGTGCAGGCGGGTGCGGACGTGATCGAGCTGGGGATGCCCTACTCGGACCCGCTCGCCGACGGCCCGGTGATCCATGCCGCAGCTACCAGGGCGCTGGCGGCCGGCGCGAACGTCGCGGGCGTGCTCGAGGTCGCACGAGCGCTGGCGGGGAGCGTCCCCGTGGTGCTGATGTGTTACGCCAACATGGTGTTCGCCCCCGGGGTGGACGCGTTCGTCGAGCGCGTCGAGCGGGCGGGTGCGTGCGGGCTGATCGTTCCCGATCTGCCTCAGGGCGAGGCGTCGGAGGTTCTCGACACATGCGACCGGCACGGCCTGGCGCTCGTTCCGCTCGTCGCCCCGACGACCACGCCCGAGCGCCTGGCGGCGATCGGAGCGAGGGCGCGGGGATTCCTCTACACCATCTCCGTCGTGGGCACCACCGGCGAGCGTGGCACGGCGGGCGACGCCTTCACCGAGGTCCTCGCCCGCGCGAAGGCCAGCACCAGCGCGCCGGTGGCGCTCGGCTTCGGCATCTCCACGCCCGAGCAGGCCCGTCAGGCCGCCGACGCGGGCGCCGACGGCGTGATCGTCGGTACTCGCCTGGTGCGCGCCGCCGAGGAAGCGGAGGACCCCGCGGGCGCCGTGGGCGCGCTCGTGAGCGAACTGGCGGCGGGCCTCGCCCCGGCTCGGTAGGATTCCGCGCGCATGGGACTGATACTCACCGTCACCGCCGGGCTGGTCGTCTGGATCGTGTTGTGGGCCCTCGGAGCCAAGGGCTTCGACTCGTTTCTGCTGGCCACAGTGATCATCCTGGTGGGAGCATCGCTGAAGATCCTCTCCGGCTACCTCCCCGGCCGTCGCAGCTAGAGCCAGCGGTGCTCGCACGCTGGCTGGGCCTTGCCGCTCTCGCCGCCGCGGTCCTCGGAGCGAGTGGCTGCGCGGGTGTGGGCTCCTCGACGACCCCTGAAGCGATCGGCGGCCAGCTCGCGATCTATTCGAGCCTCCCGCTGCAGGGCCCCTCGGCGGCGATCTCCCAGCAGATCGTCAACGGCGAGAAGCTCGCGCTCTCGCAGGCAGGGGGTCACGCCGGTCCGTTCAAGGTCGGCTATGTGTCCCTCGACGACGCCAACCCGACGAGCGGTCAGTGGAGTCCGGGGATCACCGCCGACGACGCCAAGATCGCCGCGCAGGACACGAGCACGATCGCCTACCTCGGCGACTACAACTCGGCTGCCACCGCCGTCTCGCTTCCGCTCATCAACGCCGCCGGGATCCTGCAGGTGAGCCCCGCGAGCCCCTACGTGGGCCTGACGTCGGGCCTCGACGCCGGACAGGATGAGCCCGGACGCTTCTACCTGAGCGGGCAGCGCACGTTCGGCCGGCTGCAGCCCGGCGACGTGGTGCAGGCAGCCGCGCAGGTGGCGTTGGCCAAGAAGCTCGGTGTTCACAAGCTGTATGTGCTCGACGACCAGGATCCGTTCGAGGTCCCGCTCGCCACGATCGCCGCGGCCGACGCCGCGCACGCCGGGATCGTCGTCGCCGCCCACGACAGCATCTCGACCCCCGCGGGGGCCGTGTACACGGGGGAGATAGAAAAGATCCTCGAAAGCGGCGCGCAGGCGGTTCTGTTCGCGGGTGGCGGTGGCCAGGGCACGATCGCGTTGTGGCAGCAGCTTCACAGCGCCGATCCGCACCTGCTTCTGCTGGGCTCGAGCTCGATGGTCAGCGAATCCTTCACTTCGCAGATCGGCGCCGCGGGGGCGAACACCTACCTGAGCACCCCGATCCTCGCGCCCGATCTGTATCCCCCGCTGGGACAGCGCGTGCTCGGCGACTACCGCAGGGCGTTCGGCGGCGAAGCGGACGCGTACGCGCTCTACGGCTATGAGGCGATGAGCGTCGTGCTCGACGCGATCCGTCGCGCGGGCTCCAAGGGAAACGACCGCCAGACGGTGATAGAACGCTTCTTCGCCACCGGGGAGCGCGACTCGGTGCTCGGTCGCTACTCGATCGAACCCGATGGCGAAACCACGTTGGCGCGCTACGGGATCGACCGGGTGCTCGGCGGCCGACCGGTCTTCTACCGCGCGATCGACGTGCCGCGGGCGAGTCCTTCCACCGGCGGCTGAGCGCGCGGGCGGCTCAACCGCCCCGTTGCAGCCCGAGAACCAGGCGGAAGCGCTGCACTTCGCCACCCAGCGGGCGTCCGCCGCCGGCGAGCGTCGTGGCCGCACGGAGATAGGGGACGAATGCGGAGATGCTCGGATCTTCGGTGAGCCCGGCGCCTTCGAGCAGGCTGACGAGTGTGGGGAGCTCGAGGATCACGCTGGGCTGGATGCCTTCGCCGAGCGCTGCCGCCGCCGCGCCGCGCGGCGCGGCGGCCGCCAGCGTGCTCGGCGGGCTGAGGGCGGCCGCGACGGACGCTTCGCCGAAGCCCATCACGAACTTGGTCTGGCCGTTCGAGGCGCGGCCGTCCGCGACGTCGAGCACCACGGGGAGGCCGTTGAGCGCCACGCCCACGGCCGCGTCGGCTCCCGCGATCGTCGCCGGCCGAAGCGATGCGCCCGCCCTGCGCAGCTGGGCTGCGAGCTTTGACACGGCGGCGCGGGAGAGGGCCGGGTTCTTCGACGTGATCACGATCGCCGCCCTCAGTTCGAGCAGGCTCCCGCCGCTGGCGAACATCCCGGCCGACCCCATCCAGCTCGCAAAGTCACGCTTGGCCTGGGCGCTGTTGGCGCCGAGCGCGTTCAGCGGGGTCAGCAGCCCTTCCAGCAGCGACTTGAAGTTGAGGGCGCCCGAGCTCGAGCCTTCCCCGGAGCCGCCAGGCGTGCCGCCCACCGACGCCAGGCTCCGCAGCGCCTGAACGTCCTGGGTGATGGTCGTCGAGAGGTGGCCCAGGCCGATCGCCAACCAGGAGTCTCCAGGGAGTTCGCCGAGCGCCGCGGCGCTCTGCGGATCGCTCGAGAGCAGCCCGCCGGTCGTGCCCGGCGAGTTGGATGCGAGCGTGTCGGCGTCGAGCGCGAGCGCGCCCTCGGACGGCACGAGCGAGACGTTCACCTGATGTCCGCTCGCCAGCAGCATCACGAGGCCGGCGAGCCCTTCCTGGGTGCCGTCGGCGCTCGAACCCACGGGGTTCCAGTAGACGTGGGCGAGGGCGCCGGAAGGCGCTGCGGCGAGCAGCTTGGAGTAGCCGCTCGCGCGCGCCAGCGGTGGCCCGCCGAGGGTGGTGTCGATCACGCTGCGCAGCCCGGACTCGCTGCCGATCACGGCCAGGCGATCCACCAGCCCGAAGGCGACCCCGGCCGCGGTGCTCTGATAGGCGATCCCCCTGTAGGTCGCCGAGTGCCCACCCGCGTGCTGAGCCTGGGTGTCGAGGAAGCTGCGCGCCTTGGCCGCGTCGCTGGTGTCCAGCACGATCGCGCCCTGGGCGCCGCTGGCGCCGAATCCGAACGCCGCGGCCGAGGAGGCGGAGCCGCCGAGCAGCCCATGCCCCAGCAGTGTCAGCAGCGAGCTCGCGGAGCGCAGCGAGCTGAGGAAGACGCCGGCGTGCGGCCCCAGCCACGAAGCCACGTCGCGCTTGAAGCTCAGGGCTGCCGAGCCGGGGGTCTGCAGCGCCTCCAGCAGGCGCAGGTACGGATCGGCCTGGTGGGTGAGCGCCCGCCCCGCGGAGAGGGCAGCGGTCTTCTGCGAACCGCCGGGTCGCACGGTCGCGCCCACGTAGACAGGCGCGGAGGCCGGGACAGCTCCCGCCGGATCGACGGACGTGCCGCTCGTGTGGGACGAGCCGCAGCCGGCGAGCAGCACCGCGATCGCCACCGCACACGCCACGGCGGCGAGCTTTGCCGGCAGGAGGGTGACGGGGCGAGGACCGGGAGCTGTGGTGGGGGCTGAGCGCAAGGCGTGGGTCCTTTCTGTGGCGCGTGTCGGGCGCGCGGGAAGGCGATCGTATGCACAGCACAGGACACCGCGCAAGGCCCCTGTGCTCTGCAGGCGGCGCACAGTCCGTCTGACGTGTAGTCGGCGCGAGGGACGTGTGATCTGCAATCGCCGTTTCATAGCCGCCGCCTGCACGCCGGCGTGCATCTCCGCGCGCCCTGGCCGCCCGCTGCGCGGTTCCGAAAAACGCCAGGTGTTTACTGGCGATTTGCCCGTTTTGGCGACGTCGGGATGGAAGGGTGGGAGAAGATGTGCAAATAGGGTTGCATTGTGGGGGAAAGTGGGATATGTTCGCGCACAGCGAGCCGGGGTGGAGGGGCTCCTCCCACTCCTCCACCTCGGCCCGGTCAAACAAAGCTTTTGGAGCTGCAAACGTGGTCCCCTTTCGTGGCACCTTCGACCATACGCTCGACGCGAAGAACCGCCTCACTGTGCCGGCCCGCTATCGAGCCGCCCTTGCCGAGGGTGTTGTCCTGGCGATGCCGATCGACCTGAAGCCGTGTGTGGGCGTGTGGCGTCCAGAGGAGTACGAGCGCTACACCCGCCGCGCGCTCGCCGAGCTGCCGCCTCTGTCCCCAAGGCTGGCCGAGCTCGAGCGCTTCTTCTACGGCAGCTCCCACGACGCTGAACTCGACGCCGCCGGGCGCTTGATGATCCCGGGCTTCCTCGGCGAGCACGCCGCCCTGGCCAAGGACGTCGTGGTCGTGGGCGTCGGCGACCGCCTGGAGCTGTGGGACAAGAGCGCCTGGAGCGAACATCGAACGACGCTGCTCAGCGGCGTCGCGGAGGTCACCTCGCGTGTCGACGACGCTGCTTGACAGCAGAGACGTGCGCGACGCCCGCGGCGCGGACAGCTGGACGCCCGAGCTGGCGCGGCGCAGGCGGGGCTCCGGTGACTCGAGTCGCAGACGCCCAGCTCGAGCGCTCACACAGCCGGGCTGCGGTGCTGGGACCTCGCAGACGTCTCATACTCCCGTGCTCGCCGACGAGCTGATCGAGCTGCTCGATCCCAGGCCTGGCCAGATCGCGATCGACTGCACCTTCGGCGACGGTGGTCACGCCCGCCTGCTGGCCGAGCGGCTCGGCCCATCCGGCACGCTCGTGGCGATCGACCGCGATCCATTGGCCGAGCAGCGATTCGCCACTCTGGCCGCCGAGGCGGCCTGCTCGGTGCGTTTCATACGCTCGAGCTACGCCGAGGCGCTCGAGCTACTCGACGGCGAGGGTCTGCGCGCGGACATGGTCTACTTCGACCTGGGCATGTCCTCGATGCAGGTCGACACGCGCGAGCGCGGGTTCTCCTACTCCTACGACGCGCCGCTGGACATGCGCATGGACCCCGCTCAAGAGCTGACCGCGCTCGAGATCGTCGCTGAGTGGGAGGAGCGGCGTCTGGCCCACGCGCTGCGCGATTTCGGCGAGGAGCGCCACGCGAACGCCATCGCCGGTGCGATCGTGCGCCGGCGCGGTCAGGCGCCCATCCAGACCACGCTCGAGCTCGTCGACACGATCAAGTCCGCCATCCCCGCTCCCGCGCGCTTTGCCGGTGGCCATCCCGCGAAGCGGTCCTTCCAGGCGCTGCGCATCGCCGTCAACGACGAGCTCGGGCAGCTCGACCGCGCACTGCCGCTCGCCTGGGACCTGCTGCGCGAGGGCGGCGTGCTGGCGGCCATCTCGTTTCACTCGCTCGAGGACCGGCGGGTCAAGCACTTCCTCGTCGAGCGCGCCCGCGGTTGCGTCTGTCCGCCACAGCTGCCCGTGTGCGCCTGCGGCCGCGAGCCTCAGGCGGCGCTGCTCAACCGTCGCTCGATCACGCCATCCGCCGTGGAGATCGCGGGCAATCCGCGTGCCGCCTCGGCGCGTCTGCGCGCCGCCAGGAAGCTGACCGACGAGGATGTGGCCTCGTGACGCCGCCCGCCGCCGCCGCCGCGGCGCCGACGGTTCACCGGGCGCGCACCGTCGCCCCGGGCCGCCCGTTCACGATCGCGCCAAGGCCGAGGCGGGTCTCGGGTCCCGTACGGCGAGAGCTTCCGGTCAGCCCGCGCCGGCCCGCGGCGCAGGCCGAGGGCTCTCTGGCGCTCGGCCTCCTCGAGGCGCTGCATCGCGTCTCGCGCCACCGGCTGCTGGACAGGCTCATCCGCGGACGCACATGGATCGCGATCATCGCCTTCGCGCTGATCGGGATCGTGACGCTGCAGCTCGGCCTACTCAAGCTCAACGCGAGCATCGGTCGATCGCTCGAGCGGGGGGCGCTGCTGCAGCGCGAGAACGCCGCGTTGAGCATCGAAAACTCCGAACTGACGGCCGGCTACCGTGTCGAGACCTCGGCGGCGCGCCTGGGCATGGGGATCGTGCCCACGGGGGCGCTGCTGTTCCTCACCGCCCGCCCGCGTGTCGATGCCTATCGTGGCGCGGCGTCGCTGAGCATGCCGGTGCACACCGCGGGCGCCCCCTCCAGCGAAGCGGGCGCCGAAGCTTCCTTGACCGCCGGGTCCCCCGCCGCGCAGCCTGCGAGCGCCGAATCGTCCGCCGCTCCCGCCTCGAGCGCCTCGACCGCGATGAAAGCGCCGGCGAGCACGGCCGCCGCGCCCGCGAGCGCGCCCGCCGCATCGACGAGCACGACCGGAGAATCCGCCACCTCGACGTCGACCGCGGTCGCAGCGCCGTCATCGGCCACGACCGCAGCGCCGCCCGCCGGAGGCACGGCCGGCGGCTCAGGTGAAGCATCGCCCGGCGGCGGTACCCAGTCAGGTCCGGCGGGCTAGGCACGTGGCCGTCGCCCAGCGTCGCATCGGGACGATCTTTGGGCTCTTCTTCATCCTGCTCGTCGTCGCTGCGGGACGCACCGTCTACCTCGGCGTCCTGCGCGGCGGGCCCCTGCGCAAGGCCGCGAGCAACCAGCAGCTGACCAACGAGCCCGTGACCGCGCAGCGCGGACTGATCATGGATCGCAACGGGGTCGACCTCGCCGTCTCAGAGCCCGCGCAGGACATCTCGGCGGACCCGTACCTGATCACCGATCCGCTCGGGACGGCCGAGCGTCTGGCGCCAATGCTCAAACAGACCCAGGCGACGCTGCTGAGAAAGCTCTCCGAGCACGCCGGCTTCGTCTACCTCGAACGCGCGCTGCCTGCCGGTCAGGCCCAGGCTGTTCTCGCCCTGAAGATACCCGGTGTCACAGGCACGGCGGTCATGCGCAGGGTCTATCCGCGCGGCCCACTGGCCGCGCAGGTGCTCGGCTTCGTCGGCACCGAAGGCAAGGGTCTCGCGGGCATCGAGTACTCGCGCGATTCGCTGTTGCGCGGCCGTCCCGGCCGCAGAAGGGTTGTGAGCGACGCGATCGGCCAGCCCGTCTCGATCACCGAAACCCAGCCCATGGTTCCCGGCAAGACGCTGTCGCTGACGCTCGACGCCAACATCCAGCAACGCAGCGAAGATGTGTTGAGCGCCGTCGCGCGGGTCTTCAACCCCAAAGACGCGACCGCGCTCGTGATGGACCCGCGCACAGGAGCGATCCTGGCGGTGGCCAACTGGCCGCAGGCGAACCCGAATGATCCCGGCGCCGCTCCCGCCGGCGCTCTACAGGACAGGGCCGTCGGCTTCGACTACGAACCGGGCTCGACGTTCAAGTCGGTGACGGTCTCGGGCGCGCTCCAGCAGGGCCTGATCACGCCGAGCACCCCCTTCAACATCCCCAATCAGATCCATGTCGCCGACAGAACGATCCACGACGACACCGAACACCCCGAAGAAACGCTCACCACCTCGCAGATCCTCGCTCGCTCCAGCAACGTCGGCGCGATCAAAATAGGTCTGCTCGAGGGGGCCGAACACTTCAACAGCTGGGTCCACCAGTTCGGCTTCGGCGAGGCCACCGGCGTCGATCTGCCCGGCGAGGAACAGGGCGTGACGCTCCCGCTCGATCACTACTCGGGCTCCTCGATGGGCAACCTGCCGATCGGGCAGGGGGAGCTGGTCACGCCGATGCAGATGGCGACGGCCTACTCAGCGATCGCCAACGGCGGCATCCTTCGCCCCGCGCATATCGTGCGCGCTGTCGCCGGGCAGCTTGCGCCCCTGCCCGCGGGACATCGCATCATCTCCGCCGCCACCGCGGCCGAGCTGCGACACATGCTCGAAGGGGTGCTCGCCCCCGGGGGCACCGCCAGCGAGGTCTCGATCCCCGGCTACCAGCTGGCCGGCAAGACGGGAACGGCCAGCAAGATCGATCCCGCGACGGGCGAATACTCACAGAGCGCATACGTGGCCTCGTTCATCGGCTTCGCTCCCGCCTCGAATCCGCGTCTGCTGTGCGCGGTGGTGGTCGACGAACCGCAGTCCGGCTCGGTCTTCGGCGGCACCGTCGCCGCCCCGGCCTTCGGTCAGATAATGAGCTTCGCGCTGCCCTATCTGGGCATCCCGCCGGGGTAGACGCGGCTGGCGCGGGAGCGGAAACTAGACTCAACCCATGCCAGCGCAGGGGAGCGAGGAATGAGGCTCGACGAGATGACCCGCGGGTTGGCGGGAGTCGAGCCCTTCGCGGCGGGCGCCGCCGTGGAGATATCCGCGCTGGCGTACGACAGCCGCGCGGTCCAGCCCGGCGGGCTGTTCTTCTGCGTGAGCGGGTTTCACTCCGACGGGCACGACTTCGCGCCCCAGGCCGTGGAGCGCGGCGCCGCGGCGCTCGTCGTCGAGCGCCCCCTCGGCCTCGGCGTGCCCGAAGTCGCCGTGTCCTCGGCTCGCGTGGCCATGGCGCCGCTCGCCGCACGCTTCTACGAACATCCCTCGCGCGAGCTGCGGGTCATCGGGGTGACGGGTACCAACGGCAAGACGACCACCGCCTACCTCATCCAGGCCCTGCTGGAGGCCGGCGGTGTGCAATGCGGCCTGCTCGGCACGGTCAAGTCCGTCATCGGCGGCCACGAGCGGGAGGTTCAGCGCACGACAGCAGAGGCGATCGATCTGCAGGCGGATCTGCGTGCAATGCTCGATGGAGGCGACCGGGCGTGCGCGATCGAGGTCTCCTCTCACGCGCTTGAGCTCGGGCGCGCCGATGCGATCTCCTTCGCCGCCGCGGTGTTCACGAACATCACCAGGGACCATCTCGACTTCCACGACACGATGGAGGACTACTTCATCGCCAAGCGGCGGCTGTTCCTGCCGGCCCAGGGCGAGCGCCCGGCGGTGAGCGTGGTGAACATCGCCGACGCCTACGGACGACGTCTTGCGCACGAGATCGACGGTGCATGCACGTTCGCCGTCGACGAGCCCGCCGACTACCGCGCCAGCGGCGTGCGCTGCGGGTTCGACGGCTGTCGCTTCACGCTCGCGACACCCGACGGGAAGCGCGAAGTGGCGCTGCCGATGCCGGGACGCTTCAACGTCGCCAACGCCCTCGGGGCGACCGCCGCCGTGCATTCGCTCGGCGGTGACCTCGACGCCCTGGTGGGGGCGCTCGAGCGTGGCGTGCGCGTCCCCGGGCGTTTCGAGCCGGTCGACGCGGGGCAGGACTTCGCTGTGCTGGTCGACTACGCCCACACACCCGACTCGCTCGAAAACGTCTTGCGCTCGGCGAGTGAGCTGGTGGGGCGCTCGTCGGAGAACGGGCGAGGGCGGGTGATCTGCGTGTTCGGCGCCGGCGGGGACCGCGATCGCGGCAAGCGCCCGCTGATGGGCGAGATCGCCGCGCGCATGGCCGACCGTGTGCTCATCACCTCTGACAACCCCCGCTCGGAGGACCCCGAGCGGATCATCGCCGAGATCATGGCCGGGACGGCTCGGGTCGAGCCCGGCTCCGGCGCCCGGCCGCAGGAGCGCGCGTCGGACATGAGGGCACCGGACGTGCGCGCCCTCACCGACCGCCGGGCCGCAATCGGCGAGGCGATCGCCTGCGGTCGGCGGGGAGACGTGGTCGTGATCGCGGGCAAGGGTCACGAGCAGGGGCAGGAGCTCTCAGACGGACGCAAGCTTCCGTTCGACGACGTCACCGTCGCCAGGGAGGCGCTGGGCGCACTGGCGGGGCACGGGGCGGGAGCCGGCTCCACATGAGGGACTGGGACGCCGCCCGCATCGCTCGCGCCGCAGGGGCTGTCCTCGTGGCGGAGCCCTCGCGCGCCGCGAGCGACCCGGGACCCGGGAGCGCCGCCATCGACTCGCGCCGGCTCGCGGGAGGCGAGCTGTTCGTGGGTCTCCGCGGCGAGCGGCTCGACGGCGGCATCCACGCGGTCCAGGCGCTGCGGGCCGGGGCGTGGGGCGTGCTCGTGGCGCCCGAGCACGCGCAGGCGGCGCTCGAGGCCGACACTCAGGGCGCGGTGCTCGCGCATGAAGATCCCCTGGCCGGCATACAGGCGCTCGCGCGGCGGTGGCGGGTCGAGCTGCGCGCTCGCGGGGCGAGGGTGGTGGCGATCACCGGCTCCGCCGGGAAGACCTCGACCAAGGACATCCTCGCTGCCCTCCTGGCCGCCCGCATGCGTGTGACTGCCAGCCCCGAGAACTTCAACACCGAGATAGGCATGCCCCTGGCCATCCTCGCCGCGCCGGGCGACGTCGAGGCGCTGGTGCTCGAGATGGCGATGCGCGGCAGTGGACAGATCGCCGAGCTCACCGCCATCGCCGACCCCGACGTCGCGGTGATCGTGAACGTCGGCCCCGCGCACCTCGAGCAGCTCGGCTCGCTGGAGGCGATCGCGGCCGCGAAGGCGGAGCTGATCGCGGGGCTGGCGCGGGGGACGAGCGTGGTCGTTCCGGTGCGCGAGCCGCTGCTGGCCGCTCACCTGCGCGCGGACGTCGACGTCACCACGTTCGGGGACGATGCGGACGTCTCGCTCATCGAGCGGCGCGGGAACGGGACGGTTCTCATCCGCGACCGCGGTCAGGACATGGTGCTGCGGCCTTCCTTCGAACAGGCCCACAACCTGCGCAACCTGCTCGCCGCCGTGGCGGCGGCACGCGCTCTCGGACACACGCCGGAGGGACGCGTCGAGGTGCGCTTCTCGAACATGCGCGGCCAGCGGCTCGTGCTGCCCGACGGGGTCGTGCTGATCGACGACTGCTACAACGCGAACCCCATGTCCATGCGCGCCGCGATCGACGACCTGGCCGACACGGCCCCCGGGCGTCGCGTGGCGGTGCTCGGCGACATGCTCGAGCTCGGGGCCGATTCGCCGCGGCTGCATCGCGAGATCGGCGAGCACGCCTCAGACAGCGGGGTCGGGCTGCTCATCACCGTCGGTTCGCTGGCGGGAGTGATGTCGAGGGGGTTCGCGGGCGAGGTCCATTCGGTGGCGGACGCGCCGGTGGCCGCCGAGCTGCTGGCGAGGCTGCTGCATGCCGGTGACACCGTGCTCGTCAAGGGCTCGCGCGGCGTCGGCCTCGAGCGCGTGGTCGCGGCGCTTGCCGGGCCGAGAGCCACCACGCGCGAGTCCGCTCGCGGCGCGTCCGTCCTCGCTCCCGGCGCCGGCACGGGGCGGCGCTGAATGGGCCGAATCATGTTCGGGGGCACCGCCGCGCTGCTGATCTGCATCTTCCTCAGCCCCAAGTTCATCGAGTTCCTGCGCAAGCGCGAGTTCGGCCAGCACATTCGCGAGGACGGCCCGGAGGGGCACCACCTGAAGGCGGGCACGCCAACGATGGGCGGCGTGATCATCTTCCTCGCGGTCGCGGTTTCCTTCCTGATCCTCACCAGTTACGAATGGCGCTCCGTGGGCGTGTTCGGCGTGGCGATCGCCTGCGCGCTGCTCGGCTTCGCCGACGACTACGTCAAGCTGGTCAGGCGCCGGTCGCTCGGGCTGCGTGCCCGCACCAAGCTGGGGGTGACGATCGCGATCTCCCTGGCGCTGTGGTTCATCGCGACGCACGAGGCCCATCTGCCGCCGACGCTGTGGCTCCGCTTCGTCGACTACCACATCGACCTCGGCCCGTTCTACCCGCTGCTGATCTACTTCGTCGTGGCGGGCACGACGAGCGCCGTCAACCTCACCGACGGCCTCGACGGTCTCGCCGCGGGCTGCGTCGCGATCGTGCTGCTCGCCTACGTCGGCATCACGTTCATATCCGGCAACTTCGACCTGGCGGTGCTCGCGGGCTGCCTGGTGGGCGCGTGCGTGGGCTTCCTGTGGTTCAACGCCTTCCCCGCGACGGTCTTCATGGGAGACACGGGCTCGCTCGGGCTCGGTGGGGCGATCGCCGGTCTCGCCGTGATGACCAAGACCGAGGTGCTGCTGATCCTGCTGGGCGGGATCTTCGTGATCGAGGCGCTGTCGGTCGTGATCCAGGTCATCTCCTTCCAGATGACGCGCAAGCGGGTCTTCCTGATGGCGCCCATCCACCACCATTTCGAGCTGAAGGCCTGGTCTGAGACCAAGATCATCCTGCGCTTCTGGATCGTGGCCTCGATCTGCAGCGCGATCGGATTCACGATCTACCGTCAGAGCAGGGGCGTCTGATCGCGGCCGGCGAGCCGGGAGGCTTCAGGCGTTTGGCGTCGAAGTGAAGAGGGATGCCAGCAGCCGCCGCACGGCGAGCCCGAGCCGGGGCTTCTCGTCAATCGCGGAGCGACCACGAGCGTGGCCAGGGGAGGAACGCCGCCCCTGGACGCCAGCCGCTCGAGCAGCGCATCCTGCTCACCGCCACGATGTGTCTGCTCGCCTTCGGCGCCGTGATGGTCTACAGCGCCTCGTCGGCGACCACGCTGCTGCAGGGGCACGGTTACGGCAGCGGCTACCTGATCAAGTTCGTGCTCTACGGGAGCGTAGGGCTGATCGCGATGCGCGTGCTGGCGCGCGACGGTGTCGCGAAAGTGCAGAGCATCACCGCGCCGCTGCTGTTCGTCTCCTTCGCGCTCGTGATCGCCGTGCACATTCCGCATGTGGGCGTGAGCATCAACGGCGCGCGCCGCTGGATCGGTCCGGGGCAGCTCCAGTTCCAGCCCTCCGAGCTCATGAAGCTCGCTCTCGTGCTCTATTCCGCGAGCCTTCTGGCCAGAAGGCCGCAGCGTGTGCACGATCTGCGCGAGCTGGCCAAGCCGCTGCTGGCGGTCGTGGGCGCGGCCTGCCTGCTGGTGGTGACGCAGCCGGACCTCGGCACCGCGATGGTGATCGCGTTCACCGTCAGCGCCATGCTGATCGCCTGCGGGATCCCGATGGGCAAGCTCGCGCTCATGGGCGGCTCGGCACTGGCGCTGGTGCTCCTCTATGCGCTGATCCGCCCCTATGCGCGGGCGCGGCTCACCTCGTTCATCGATCCCTGGGCGCACGCCTCATCCAGCGGGTTCCAAGCCGTCCAGGGGCAGATAGCGATCGGCTCCGGGGGGCTGTTCGGAGTCGGTCCGGGTCAATCGGTCCAGAAGATCTTCTACCTGCCGGAGGCGCGCACCGACTTCATCCTGGCGGTGATCGCGGAGGAGCTCGGGGTCGTCGGGGTGTTCGCGCTGTTGTTCCTCTACGGGCTGATCGCATACGCGGGGCTGCGGGCGGCCAAGGCGGCGCGCAGCCTCTACAGCGCCCTGATCGCCGTCGGCGTCACGACGCTGATCGTCTCGGAGGCGATCCTCAACGCGTTCGCCGTGCTCGGGCTCGCGCCGCTGACCGGCGTCCCGCTCCCGTTCGTCTCCTATGGCTCCAGCAGCCTGATCACGATGCTGGCCGCGATGGGCCTCTTGCTCAACGTCTCCTCCGGTGCGACCGGGCACGTGCGCGCGGTGACGCCGGCGCGCGGACGCTCGGGCGACGCTCGGGCGCGCGAATCGGCACGATTGGCCGGTGAGCGCAGCGTCGAGGAGGATCGTGATCGCCGCAGGCGGGACCGCCGGGCACGTGGTGCCGGCGCTCGCGGTCGCGGAAGCGCTGCGGGCTGAGGGCGCCGAGGTAGCGTTCATCGGCGGTGGACGCGCCGAGGCTCAGCTCGTTCCAGCAGCCGGGTTCCCGCTGCACACGATCTCCGTCGAGGGCCTGCACCGCTCGAACCCGCTGCGCGCCGTGCGCGCTCTCACGCTCGCGGCGGCGGCGCTCCCGCGTGCCCGCTCGCTGCTCGCGAAGCTCGCTCCGGACGCGGTCATGGGCGGTGGCGGATACGTCGCCGGACCGGTCGGCATGGCCGCGCTCAGCCTGCGTATTCCGCTCATCCTCACGGAGGCCGACAGTCACCTGGGACTGACCAACCGCATGCTCGCCCCGTTCGCGCGCAGCGTGTGCCTGGCCTTTCCCCTCGCGGGTCGCGACGGCGGTCGCTATCGCGTGACCGGACGACCGATACCGCCGCCCCAGCGCGACCGCCTCGCGGCGCGCCGGCGCATGGACGTGGCGCCCGAGGAGGCCTGCGTGCTGATCTTCGGCGGCTCGCTCGGGGCGCGCTCCATCAACCTGGCGGCCGTGGAGGCGTTCGCAGGGGCGCCCTTCCACGTGCTGCACGTCTGCGGCCGGCGCGACTACGCCGAGCTGGCCGCGCGCGGGCGCGGCCACGGCTATGACCTGCGCGAGTACCTCGACCTGGCGGACTTCGCCGACGCACTCGCGGCCGCCGATCTGGTGGTGGCGCGAGCGGGTGGGTCGGTGTTCGAGATCGCCGCCCACGGCGTGCCCGCGATCCTCGTGCCCTACCCGCACGCGGCCGGTGACCATCAGAGCGCCAACGCCCGCTGGATGTCCGAGGCGGGTGCGGCGATCAGCATTCCCGACCGGGAGCTGAGCGGTCCCCGGCTCGGCGTCGAGGTCGCCGAGCTGCTCGCCGACGGCGCTCGCCTGGCCGCGATGGCATCCGCCGCCGCGAGGCTCGCCCGCCCCGACGCGGCGCGTGAGGTGGCCGGCGAGCTGCTCCGGGCGGCCGCGCGGTGAGCCGACGGAGCGGGCCATGGAGCGGGCGGCGGCTGCATTTCGTCGGCGTCGGTGGAGCCGGGATGAGCGCCTACGCGCGCGCCGCGCACGCGCTCGGCGCCGAGGTCAGCGGCTCGGACGGGGCGAGCAGCCCCTATCTCGCGCGCCTGCTCGCCGACGGCGTCCTTGCGGCGCAGGTCGGGCATCGCGCGGAGAACGTGCCCGCGGGCGACGGCGTGGAGCTGTTCTTCTCCTCCGCCGTCCCCGACACCAACGTCGAGCGGCGCTCGGCGCGCGAGCGAGGAATCCCCGAGCGCTCTCGCGCTGAACTGCTCGCCGAGCTCTCCGCGCTGAAGCGGACGATCGCTGTGGCGGGCACCCACGGCAAGACGACCACTGCTTCGATGCTCGTGCACGCCCTCCGTGGCGCCGGGCTGCAGCCGGGCTGGCTCGTCGGCGGCTCGGTCGGAGGCGAGCTCGCCAACGCCGAGTGGGGACAGGGGGATTGGCTCATCGTGGAGGCTGACGAGTCGGACCGCTCGATGCTCAGCCTGAGCGTGGAGATCGCGGTGCTCACGAACGTCGAGCTGGACCACCACGCGACCTACGCGTCGCTGGCCGAGCTGCGGGAGGCCTTCCGCGCGTTCCTGACCGGGCCGCGCTGGGCGGTCGTCTGGGACCGTCCCGAGCTGCTCGAGCTGCGCGACGGGGCGCTCGTCGCATACGACGCGCGCCAGCCGACGCTCACCGACGGCGGCTCGCGCTTTCGCTGGCAGGAGAGAGACGTGACGCTGGCGGTCCCCGGCGTGCACAACGCCGTCAACGCCGCCGGTGCGCTCGAGGCCGCGCGGCTCGCCGGGGCGGACGCGGAGCTCGCGATCGCGGGGCTGGCGGGCTTTCGCGGCGCCGGCCGGCGCTTTCAGCTGCTCGGCGCGAGCGTGAGCGGCGCCTGCGTGTATGACGACTACGCCCACCATCCGAGCGAGGTCGCGGCCACCCTGGCCGGGGCTCGCACGCTGCGTCACCGGCGCCTGCTCGCCGTCTTGCAGCCGCATCTGTATTCGCGGACCGCTTCGCTCGCGCGCGAGTTCGGCGTCGCGCTGACCCAGGCGGACGTGATCGTGGTGCTGGACGTCTACCCGGCGCGGGAGCGCGCCGAGGATCACCCGGGCGTCAGCGGCCTGTTGATCGCCGAAGCCGCCGCGCAGGCGGCGGGCGGCAGGCCGGTGTACTGGCTGCCCACATTCGCCGACGCCGCGCCCGTCCTCACCGGCATGCTCGGCGAGGGCGACGTTTGCGTCGTGATGGGCGCCGGCGACGTAGACGCCCTGGGACGCAGCCTGGTGGCGCGATGAGCACGATCGCACGCACGTCCGAGCCGGACCGGTGGCACACATGAGCGCCGCCACACCGCCGCTGAGCGTCCAGCGCGACTTCCCGCTCGCCCGCCTGACGACCGTGCGAACCGGGGGCGCCGGCGAGTACTTCGCCCGCGCCGGCAGCCAGGCGGAGCTGATGGAGCTGCTCGCGTGGGCGTCCGCCGGCGATGTCCAGGTCGGCGTCGTGGGGTCCGGCTCCAACCTGCTGATCGCCGACGAGGGCGTCAGAGGGCTCGTCGTCAAGCTCGATCGCGCCCTGGCCTCCATCTCGGTGGAGGGGCGGCGGATCCTGGCGGGAGGTGGCGCTCGCCTGCCGGCGGTCGCCGCAGGCGCGGCGCGCGCCGGCCTGTCGGGGATCGAGTTCGGTGTCAACATCCCCGGGACGGTGGGGGGCGCGGTGCGGATGAACGCCAACGCCTATGGCGGCGAGCTGGAGCGGGTGCTCGAGTGGGTCGAGGTCGCGACCTCCGCCGGGGTGGATCGCCGCGCGCCGCGGGAGCTCGGCTTCGGGTATCGCCGTTCCGGGCTGCTCGCCGGAGAGATCGTGGCGCGCGCGTCGCTGCTGCTGGGCGAAGCGGAGGTCGAGACGATCAAGCGCACCCTCGCGGAGATGCGCCGGAGGCGCCATGAGGCCCAGCCTCAGGGCATCAGGACGTTTGGCTCGACATTCAGGAACCCTGAGGACCCGCGCGCCGGCGGGCGCAGCGCGGGGCTGCTGCTGGCCGAGGCGGGCTGCAACGGCCTGGCGGTCGGAGGCGCGCGTTTCGCGCCCAAGCACGCCAACTTCATCGAGAACACCGGGTCGGCCAGCACCGCGGACGTGGTCGCCGTGATGGCCGAGGGTCGCCGCCGCGTGCTGGAGCGCTTCGGAGTCGAGCTCGAGCCAGAGGTGCAGACGCTCGGCGCGGTGCGCTTTCCGTGGTGGGCAAGCCGGTAGGGGTTGGCGGCGAGAGGTCGAACACCATCTGAATGGACCGCTCCCAGGCCGCCCGCGCCGCTCGCCCGTTTGGGATGGGGGTGTCGCGGCGTGCGGCTCCCGTCAGGGGTGGCGGCGCCAGGGTGGGCGCGCGCGCGCCGAGCGGCCGCTCGCGGCCGCTCTCGACGGTCCCGCGTCTGATCGGCTCCCTCCTCGCAGCCACGGCTTTCGTGTGGCAGCGAAGGCGCGCGCGGATCATGCTCCTCAGCGCCCTCATCGCCCTGCCTGTTCTCTTCGGCGGGTGGGTCCTGCTGCGCCACTCGTCGTTCGTCGCGGTTCAGAGCGTGCGCGTCAGCGGCGTGCACGGTCCCGAGGCGCAGGCCATCGACGCCGCGCTCGTGGCGGCCGCGCGGCACATGAGCACGCTCGATGTGAGCCCCGGTGCGCTGCGCGCCGCCGTCGCACCCTTCCGGGTGGTGCGCGAAGTGAGGGCGGTGCCGCACGTTCCTCATGGCCTCAGCATCGAGGTCGTCGAGCAGCTGCCCGTGGCGGCGCTGCAGGTGGGAGGCGCTCGCACGGCCGTAGCGGCCGATGGAGTCGTGCTCGGTCCGGCGCTGCTCTCCAGCGCGCTGCCCACCGTGAACGGGTACTCCTGGCCGGGCGCCGGCCAGCGTGTGCGCGACGGTGACCTGCTCGGCTACCTGAGCGTGCTCGGTGCGGCCCCGTCCCCGCTTGCGAAGCTGATCACGCGGGTGTACACGGGCCCGGACGGCATCACGGTGGCGATGCGCAACGGCCTGCTCGCCTACTTCGGCGACGCCACGCGGCCCCACGCCAAGTGGTTCTCGCTCGCCCGGGTGCTCGCCGACCACAGCTCCGCCGGCGCTTCCTATGTCGACGTGCGCCTGCCGACGCGCCCCGCGGCGGGATTCCCCGCCGGGGCCGGGCCGACGAGCGCGGGCGGCGTCGGCTCGACGGGGGAACAGACGAGCGCCGCTGAATCGACTGTCGCCGCACTGGCCGCCGGCCTGAGCTCCCCCGGCGGCGCCGCGTCGTCTCCAGCGCCCGCCGAACCTGCCGCCGCGCCGTCATCGGAAAGCTCATCCTCCACGGGCGCCGGCGCGGGATCGCCGGCGGGCGAAAGCGCCCAAACGCCCGCCACGCCCGGCGGAGAAGTCACGCAGGGGTCCAATACCCCGGGTGGATAACATCCCTGACCCTCAACCTTAGAGTGAGCCCATCATCCGAACGATCCTCAGGCGCTGGTTGAGACTCCCGCGATCTGCAACGATTCTTGCGAGACTGCAACTCCGCGTTGACATGGCGAAGTTCCCTGCATAACGTGCACAACCCGGCGGTTCGACGATCTGTATGCTGCGAACCCTGAATTTCTACTGAAGGCTTCGGACAGAACCATCATGGAGAGCAGCTCGAGCTATCTGGCGGTCATCAAGGTCGTAGGCGTGGGCGGCGGCGGCACCAACGCGGTCAGCCGCATGGTCGACGCCGGACTGCACGGCGTGGAGTTCATCGCCGCCAACACCGACGCCCAGGCGCTCGCGATGTGCGACGCCGACATCAAGCTGAACATCGGCCACGAGTCGACGAAGGGCCTCGGTGCGGGAGCCGATCCCGACGTCGGGCTGTCCGCCGCCTCGGAGTCGCGCGACGAGATCAAGGAGGCGCTCAAGGGCGCTGACATGGTGTTCATCACCGCCGGTGAGGGCGGCGGCACGGGCACCGGCGGCGCGCCGGTGATCGCGGAGATCGCCAAGAACGAGATCGGCGCGCTGACAGTGGGCGTGGTGACGCGCCCGTTCGACTTCGAGGGTTCCCAGCGCGGCCGCCAGGCCACCGAGGGCATCGAGCGTCTGCGCGAGGTTGTCGACACGCTGATCGTGATTCCCAACGAGAAGCTGCTCGCGGTCGTCGAGCGGCGCACCTCGATGCTCGACGCGTTCCGCGAGGCCGACAACGTCCTGCGCCAGGGCGTGCAGGGGATCACCGACCTGATCACGATCCCGGGCCTGATCAACCTCGATTTCGCGGACGTGCGCACGATCATGCAGGACGCCGGCTCGGCCCTCATGGGCATCGGCACGGCCGCCGGGGAGAACCGCTGCGCCGAAGCCGCCAAAGCTGCGATCTCCTCGCCGCTGCTGGAGGAGTCGGTGGACGGCGCGACGGGCATCCTGCTGAACATCACCGGCGGCAGGGACCTGGGCCTGTTCGAGGTCAACGACGCCGCCGAGACGATCCAGAACGCCGCCGACGCGAACGCCAACATCATCTTCGGCGCCGTGATCGACGAGAGCATGTCCGATGAGGTGCGGGTCACCGTCATCGGCACCGGCTTCGACCACCGTCCCGGCCGCGCCGCGCGCCGCGACAGCCGCACCGGACGTCCCGACCGGGGTCCTCGGATCAGCGAGCGCCAGCGCTCGTCGCTCGAGATCTCAGACGAGGACATCGACGTTCCGCCGTTCCTGCGCTGAGCTGCTGAGAGCTGCTGGTCTGCGTGAGGATCCGGCTGGCGCATGCGCCAGCCGCCGGGAGCGCACATGTGCGCTCCCGCGCCGGGCCGCATGCGGCCCGGCTCTCCGGTAGGCGCATGCGCCTACCGCTAGCCCTCGCACGTGTGCGAGGGCGAACGACCACTCGACCTGCGCACGGAGCTTGGCGTCGTGGTTCACACTTTCGACGCGCTGTATCACCATGGTGATACAGCGTCCGCAAAGTGCAACACAGGCCACGCGGCCATCGCCCCACGGAGGGCCGAGCGGGAGGGAGCACGGCTTCCTCGATAGCCTGGGGCCGATGCTGAGGACCCCGCGCCGTACACCGCTGTTCGAGCGCCACGTGGCGGCGGGCGCGAAGATGGTCGACTTCGCCGGCTGGGAGATGCCCGTCCAGTACGGGGGCCCGCCCGCCGTTCGCCAGGAGCACATCGCCGTGCGCGAGGCCTGCGGGATCTTCGACGTGTCGCATATGGGCGAGATCGAAACGAGCGGCCCCCAGGCGCTCGAGCTGCTCCAACGGCTGCTCTCCAACGACGTCGCCAAGGTCCCGCTCGCCGGCAAGGGCGGTGGCGCCCAATACAGCGTGCTCTGCCGCGAGGACGGCGGCGTGCTCGACGACCTCTTCACCTACCGGCTCGACGTGGATCGCTACCTGACGGTCACCAACGCCGCCAACCACGCCCGCGATCTGGAGTGGTTCCGCGCCCATGCCGAGGCCTTTCCAGAAGCGCAGGTGACCGACCGGATCGAGGACTGGGCGATGCTCGCCGTCCAGGGTCCGCTGGCGTTGGAGATGGTCCAGGCGATCTCCGATTCCCCGCTGCCCGCGCGCATGACCGCCGAGCCCCGGCGGCTCGGCGGCGACGAGGTGCTCGTCTGCGGCACCGGCTACACCGGCGAGGAAGGCGTCGAGTTGCTCTGCCCGCCCGACCGGGCGGAGGCGCTGTGGGACGCGATCGTGCGGCGCGGCGCCGTGCCCGCGGGACTCGGCGCGCGGGACACGCTGCGCCTGGAGGTCTGCTTCCACCTGTACGGCAACGATCTGAGCGTCGATCGCGGTCCGATCGAAGCGGGCCTGGGGTGGTGCTGCAAGGAGGAGACCGGGTTCATCGGCTCGCAGGCCGTGGCCGCCGCGCGCGCCGGGCGCTCTGTGAGCGGTGGGCCGGCGGAGAGGCTCGTCGCCTTCGCCATCGATGGGCCCGGGATCGCCCGGCAGGGCAACCGTGTGATCGGGGGGGGCGAGGTCACCAGCGGCACGCTGTCGCCGTGCCTGCAGACGGGCATCGGCCTGGCCTACGTCCCCGTCGAGCACGCCGCTACGGGCACCCGTCTCCAGATAGACGTTCGTGGCAAGATGCGCCCCGCCGTAGTCAAGGACAAGCCGCTCTACAGAAAGGGCTCGTGAATGGCCCAGGCCAGCTACCCCGATGACCTGCTCTACCACCCCGAACACGATTGGGCGCGCATCGACGCCGGCGACGCCGAGCAGGCCACGATGGGCATCACCTGGTACGCGCAGGACGCGCTCGGAGAGGTCGTGTTCTTCGATCCGCCGCCAGTCGGCACGATGCTCACGAAGGACGCCTCCTACGCCGAGGTGGAGTCCGTCAAGGCGGTCTCCGACGTGATCGCGCCGCTCTCCGGGGAGATCGTCGAGGTCAACGACGCCCTCGTCGAGAACCCGGCCATGATCAACGAGGATCCCTACGGCGAGGGCTGGCTGGTCAAGGTGCGCCTCTCAGATCCCTCCGAGAGCGAGGCGCTGCTCGACGCCGCCACCTACAAGGCCGGGCTGGGCGGGTAGGCGATCCTCTAGGCTGCCGGTAGTTGAGTCGCTACACCGCCATCACCCCGGCCGATCTCGACGCGATGCTCGCGGTGATCGGCGTGGGCTCCGTGCAGGAGATCTTCGACCGCCAGATCCCGCAGGCCGTCCGCCTGGGCCGTGAGCTCGATCTGCCGCACGGGCTGGGAGAGCAGGATGTCTATGAGCATCTACGCGCACTCGCCGAGCGCAACACCAGCACCGAGGACGAGCTGAGCTTTCTCGGCGCGGGGATGTATGACCACTACGTTCCCGCCCTGATCGACATGCTCACCGAGCGCTCGGAGTTCCTCACCCCCTACACGCCCTACCAGCCGGAGATCTCCCAGGGTGGCCTGCAGGTGATGTTCGAGTACCAGACCGCGATCTCCGAGCTCACCGGCCTGCCCGTCTCCAACGCGTCGGCCTACGAGGGCCCATCCGCGCTCGCCGCGGCCGGCTACCTGGCGAAGCTGCACAACGGCGGCGGACGCTTCGTGGCGAGCGCCGGGCTGCACCCGCACGCGCTGCAGACGCTGCGCACCAACGCCCACGGCTACGGCATGGACGTCGTCGAGGTGGGGCTCACCGGCGGGATCACCGACCCTGAGGAGTGGGCCGCGGCGATAGACGGCGACACCAGCGCGGCGTTCTTCGCCCAGCCCAACTTCTATGGCGCGGTCGAGGACGCAGCCGCGTTGAGCGCCGCCGCCAAGGGGGCCGCTGGCGACGGCGCCAAGCCTCCGGTCGTCGTCGCGCAGGTCGACCCGATCTCGCTCGGAGTGCTGCGCTCGCCGGGTGAATGCGGGGTCGACGTGGCCGTCGGCGAGGGCCAGCCGCTCGGCAACCGGCTCGACTTCGGCGGCCCGTCGTTCGGGCTGTTCGCAGCCCGCGAGGAGTACCTGCGGCGCATGCCCGGCCGCATCGCCGGCGAGACCGTCGACGTCGACGGACGGCGCGGCTTCGTCCTGACGCTGCAGACCCGCGAGCAGCACATCCGACGCGAGAAAGCGACCTCCAACATCTGCACCGCGCAGGCGCTCAACGCGCTCGCCGGGGTCGTCTACCTGGCCTGGCTCGGCCGCCGCGGCTTCGTCGAGCTCGGCGAGCTCTTGCTCGCACGCACGCACTACGCACGCGAGACGCTCGCGCTGCTCACAGGCGTCGAGCCGCTTCACGACCGGCCGGTGATCCGAGAGTTCGCCGTGCGCCTGGACGTCGACGTGGCCGCCGTCAAGCGGCGCTGCGCGAGCGAGGGGGTCAACCCGGGCGTCGATCTCCACGCGCTCAGCGGCCGCGAGGCAGACCGAGGCGGGCTGCTCGTGGCGATCACCGAGCGGCGCACGCGGGCCGACATCGACCGCCTCGCCGCCGTGCTCGCGCTCGCCATGGCCGCCGAGCGCGACAGCGCCGCGACCGAGGCCGTGACCGTATGAGCACCACGCCGCTCCAGCGCGACCGTGCAACGACGATCTTCCAGAAGGGCGCTCCCGGACGCCGCGCGTTCGTCTGCCCTGCGCCCGAAGTCCCCGAGGTCGACCCAGAGACGCTCCTGCCGGCGGGCTTCCGCCGCGCACAGGAGCCGCGGCTGCCCGAGCTCTCAGAGCCGGAGATCGTGCGCCACTATGTCGGGCTCTCCAAGCGCAACTTCGACCTGGACTCCGGCTTCTACCCGCTCGGGTCGTGCACTATGAAGCACAACCCGCGCCTGCACGAGCGCACGGCGGCGCTCCCCGGCCACGCGCGGCTCCACCCGCTGCAGGACCCCGAGCGCGCGCAGGGCGCGCTCGAGCTGATGTGGAACCTGCAGGGCGCCCTCGCCGAGATCTCCGGCCTGCCCAACGTCTCGCTGCAGCCGTCCGCCGGCTCGCATGGCGAGCTCGCGGGCGTTCTGCTCACGCGTGCCTATCACGAGGACCGGGGCGAGACACGTCACAAGGTGCTGACCCCCGACACCGCCCACGGAACCAACCCCGCGACGGTCACGATGGCGGGGCTGGACGTCATCAAGGTGGCGACCAACCAGGACGGTGGCGTCGACGTGGAGGACCTGCGCGCCAAGGCCGACGGCGACGTCGCCTGCCTGATGCTCACGAACCCCAACACGCTCGGCCTGTTCGACCCCAACATCGCGGAGATCGCCGAGATCGTCCACGCGGTGGGCGCGACGCTGTACTACGACGGCGCCAACCTCAACGCCGTCATGGGTCTCTCGCGGCCCGGCGACATGGGATTCGACATCGTGCACTTCAACCTGCACAAGTCCTTCACCCAGCCGCACGGCGGAGGCGGACCCGGGTCGGGTCCGATCGCGGTCTCCGAGCGAGTCGCCCCGTTCCTGCCCGTGCCGGTGGTCGTGCGCCTGAAGGACGGTGCGTTCGACCTGGATCACGAGCGGCCGAAGTCGATCGGCAGGCTGCGCGGGTTCCACGGCAATTACGGCTGCTTCGTGCGCGCCTATGCCTACATCTGCTCGCTCGGCGCCGACGGGCTGAGGGACGCCTCCGAGACGGCCGTGCTGAACGCCAACTACCTGCTCGCGCGCTTGAAGCAGCGCGGCGTGGCCGAGTATCTGCCGCTCGCCTACGGCGAGCTGTGCATGCACGAGTTCGTCCTGTCCGGCGGGCCGATGAAGCAGGCCCTGCAGATCAAGACACTCGATCTCGCCAAGCGGCTGCTCGACTTCGGCTTCCATCCGCCCACCGTGTACTTCCCTCTGCTCGTGGAGGAGGCGCTGATGGTCGAGCCGACCGAGACCGAGACCAAGGAGACGCTGGACTCCTTCGCTGAGGCCATCGCCGCGATCCTCTCAGAGGCCGCCGAGGACCCCGAGATCGCCCGCGGGGCGCCCTACACCACACCGGTGCGCCGGCTGGACGAGGTCGCGGCGGCCAAGCGCCCGGTCATCCGCCAGGCTCTATAGCGGTCTGTCCCGGTGCGCATCTTCTCGGGCATCCAGCCGACCGGTCGCAAGCACCTCGGCAACTACATCGGCGCGATCGCCCAGTACATCTCCAGTCAGGAGCGCGGCGAGGGCATCTTCTGCATCGTCGACCTGCACGCGATCACGGTCGCCTACGACCCCGCGGAGCTGCGCGAGCGGCTCTACGACACGACCGCGATCCTGCTCGCGGCAGGCCTTGACCCCGAACGCTGCATCCTCTTCCGCCAGTCAGACGTACCCGAGCACACAGAGCTCACGTGGCTGCTCTGTAGCGTCACAGAGCTGGGCCGCCTGCAGCGGATGCACCAGTTCCGCGACAAGTCGATCGCCCAGCGCGAGCTGGTCTCCGCGGGGCTCCTTCTCTACCCGGTGCTCCAGGCAGCCGACGTGCTCGCCTACCGGGCCGACGAGGTGCCCGTCGGGGAGGACCAGCGCGAGCACCTCGAGCTGATGCGCGACGTCGCGCGCCGCTTCAACACGCGCTTCGGCGGCGGCGAGGAGGTCCTGGTGGTCCCCGAGCACCGCATCCCGTCCGTCGGTGCCCGGATCATGGATCTGCAGGACCCCGCGCGCAAGATGTCCACGACCGGCGGCAGCGCTCAGGGCACCGTGTACGTGCTCGACGAGCCGAGGGAGATCGAGAAGAAGCTCAAGAGCGCCGTCACCGACTCCGGCAGCGAGGTGCGCAGCGCCCCTGACAAGCAGGGGATCAGCAACCTGATCGAAATACTCGCCGCCGTTCGCGGCGTCGAGCGCACGGTGATCGAATCCGAGTTCTCAGACGCCCGCTACGGAGACTTCAAGGCGGCCGTGGCGGCGGCCGTCGTCGCTTACCTCGCGCCGGCGCGAGAGCGCTATGAAGAGCTTCGCGCCGACGATGCCGCGCTCGAGTCGATCCTCCAGCAGGGAGCGCTCAGGGCCGGTGCGATCGCCTCCTCGACGCTGCTTGACGTACGCACGCGCATGGGTGTCGGCCCGCTGGACGCCGCGAGCGCTCCGAGCACGTCGGGAGCGGCCGATACGGTGAACGGATGATCGCCGTATCGACGAGCAGCGCTCCGGTGAAGCCGTGAGCCTCGCCGCGCTCGAGCTCGATCTGGACGTGTTCAGCGGTCCGTTCGACCTGCTGCTCACGCTGGTGCTGCGCGAAGAGGTCGACCTGCTCGAGCTGGCGCTCGCCGACGTCGTGCTCGCCTACCTCGACCATCTCGAGCGGCGCGGCGAGCTCGACCTCGAGACGTCCACCGAGTTCATCGTGTTGATAGCGGCGCTCTTGGAGCTCAAGTCGAGGCTGATGCTGACCGGCGAAGAGGAGCAGCTGCTCGACATCGAGCCCGAGCAGGCCGCCGAGGAGCTGCTCGCACGCATGCTCGACGCCCGCCGCTACCGAGCCGCGTCCGCGCATCTCGCTGACCTGCTCGCCGGCGAGCACGGCGTCCGCTTCCGCGCGGCGCCGCTGCCTGCGAACCTGCGCCGCTCGATCGTCCTGCAGGCCGACGGCTCACAGAACCCGGACGTGCTCGGCGAGGCGATCGGCCGGCTGCTGCTGGTGCCGCCGTCGATCAACGTGCGCCACATAGCGATGCCCAGGGTGTCGGTCGCCGAGCGGCTGGAGTACCTGCGGGGTCTGTTGCGCCGCGGCTGCTTCAGCTTCGATGACGCCGTGCGCGGCGCCGATCGCATGACCGTCGCGGTGACCCTCTTTGCGCTGCTCGAGCTCTACAAACGCGGCGAGGCCGGGTGGGCGCAGCAGGAGTGCTTCGGCGAGATCTCCGTCCGCGGTCTCTCCCGCCAGGCGCCCGCGCCGGCGCTCGCGCTGGCCGGGGGAGGGTCCGGGGGACCGGCGGGGTGAGCGACGCAGCAGACGCCAGGAAGCCCTCCGGCGCCGCCGTCGAGCACGAGGCGGAGCTTCCGTCTCTCGCGCGCACCGTCGAGGCCCTTCTGTTC
This sequence comes from Solirubrobacteraceae bacterium, assembly GCA_017882445.1. GTDB lineage: Bacteria > Actinomycetota > Thermoleophilia > Solirubrobacterales > Solirubrobacteraceae > Palsa-744. The sequence continues at coordinate 32,164 of JADGPK010000009.1, read as the reverse complement.
CTCTCAGCGGATCCCCTGAGCCCTGCCGAGCTCGCCGACGCGACCGAGGCGGGGGAGGGGGCGGTGCTCGCCGCGCTGGCGGTGCTCGCCGAGCAGTACGCCCCCGGACGCCGTGGTCTGCGCCTGCGCGAGCTGGGCGGCGGCTGGACGCTCGCGAGCGACCCCTCCACCGAGGACGCCGCCAGACGGCTGTTGAGCCGCCCGCGAGCCTCCACCCTCACGCCCGCGCAGGCCGAGACGCTCGCGATCGTCGCCTACATGCAGCCGGTATCGCGTCCGGAGATCACGCGCATCCGTGGCGTGAGCGCCGACTCTGCGACCGCCACGCTGCTCGAGCGTGGCCTGATCGAAGAGGCCGGAAGCTCGCAGTTCGGGGCGGTGCTCTACCGCACGAACAGCCACTTCCTGAAGCTGTTCGGGCTGCGCAGCCTCGAGGAGCTGCCCGACGTCGCCCGCTGGGACGCGAGCCCCGATGAGCAGGCCGAGCTGCGCGAGCGACTCTTGCGCGCCGGCGAGGCCCGCGCGAGCTAGGAGGACGTGGGCCGGCGCAGGGGGGTGTCCTCGGTCGCTCGCGTGCTGGCCGATCGGAGCTCCCTCCGAGCTTCGATCGATCGGTACGCCACGCTCCCTGCGTCCTACCCCTGCTTGGCCCACGTCCTCCTAGGAGCTGAGGGTCGAACGCTGGTCCTGGACGCTCGCGGCGAGCTGGCCGCAGGCGGCGGCTATGTCGCGGCCGCGGGTGAGGCGGACGGTCACGGGAACGCCCTGCGCCTCGAGCGCGGCGCGGAAGGCGGCGATCGACTCTCGGGTCGAGCCCTCGTAGGGTGAGCCGGTCGGGTTGTAGGGGATCAGGTTGACCTTGAAGATCGGCTCGGCCGACCGCGAACGTCCGCCTGCCCCCGGTCCCGACAGCAGATGGGCCAGCGCCAGGGCCTGCTCGTAGCGGTCGTTGACCCCCGCGAGCATCACGTACTCGATGAACACGCGTCTTCGCTTGCGCGCATAGAACGCGCGGCAGGCCTCGATCACATCCGTCAGCGGGAAGCGTTCGTTGACTGGCATCAGCTCCGATCGCAGCGCTTCCTCGGCCGCGTGCAGCGACAGCGCCAGGCGGATCGGCATCTCAGACTCGGCCAGCTGTTCGATGCCCGGTATCCAGCCCACGGTCGAGATCGTCGTGCGCCGGTGGGTCACGCCGAGGTCCGGCAGGCGTTCGCAGGCCGCGAGGACCGCGTCGAGGTTGAGCATCGGCTCGCCCATGCCCATGAACACGCAATGGTCGATCGGCTCGACGCGGCGGAAGTGCAGGGCCTGATCGAGTATCTCCGAGGCGCTCAGGTTGCGGGCGAACTTCATCGCTCCGGTCGCGCAGAACTTGCATGTCAGAGGGCAGCCCGACTGCGAGGAGACGCAGATCGAGCGCCGTCCATCGCGGAAGCGCATCAGGACCGCCTCGAGCGGCCGACCGTCGGCGGTGGCGAACAGGGCCTTGAGCGTCCCGTCGTCCGAGTGCGCCTCCTCCTGCAGGCTGAGGCTGGAGAAGGGCAGCTCGCGAGCCAGCACGTCGCGCAGCTCTGTGGAGATGTCCGTCATGTCCTCATACGAGCGCGCGCCGCGCGCCGCCCATGCCCACACCTGGCAGGCACGAAAGCCTGGCTCACCGCGATCGGCGAGTGTCTGGTCGAGCTTGAGGAGGTCCATTGTCGATCCGGCCCGCCTGCGGCGGTTCGGGCCTCCTATGGTTGCAGCAGATGAGCCTCGCCACCGGACAGCGACGATGCGCCTAGCCAAGTACCTCGCGCACGCGGGCGTCGCCTCCCGGCGCTCGGCCGAGACGCTGATCGCGGCCGGACGCGTGACCGTCGACGGGCAACTCGTCACCGATCCCGCCCGTGACGTGAGCGAGCACTCAAGGGTGGCTCTCGACGGGCGGACGCTGGCCGGCTCGGAGCCGCGCGTGCTGCTTGCGCTGCACAAGCCCGTCGGTGTGGTCTCGAGCGCCCGGGACACCCACGGGCGCCCGACGGTCCTCGATCTCGTTTCCGCTGAAGGCCTGCGTCTGTACCCGGTCGGGCGCCTGGACCTCGATAGCAGCGGCCTGATCCTGCTCACCAACGACGGCGAGCTCGCCAACCGGCTGATGCATCCGCGCTACGAGGTGCCCAAGACCTATCGGGCCAGGCTCGGCGGCGGACCGATCTCACGGGCGGAGCTGAGCGCGCTGCGTGAGGGCGTGGAGCTCGAGGACGGCCCGACAGCGCCTGCCCGGGTTCGCTGCGTGGGTGACGATGAGATCGAGCTGACGATCCACGAGGGGCGCAACCGTCAGGTGCGGCGCATGTGTGAGGCGGTCGGTCACCCGGTGCTCGAGCTGGTGCGGACACGCTTCGGCCCGCTGTCGCTCGGAGACCTCGAGCCGGGCGCCCACCGGCGGCTGCGCCAGGTCGAGGTCGAGCGCCTCCGAGCGCTCTCGCTCTGACAGAATCGCGGCCCATGCGACTGTTCGCCCTGCGGGGCGCCATCAGCGTCGAGCGCAACGGTGCGCAGGAGATACTCGACGCGACCAGAGATCTGATGCAGGCGATCGCCCAGCGCAACGGACTGACGCCGGAACGGGTCGTGAGCTGCATCTTCACGGTCACCGAGGACCTCGATGCCGAGTTCCCCGCGGTCGCCGCCCGCGCGATCGGCTTCGACACCGTCCCGCTGCTGTGCGCGCGCGAGATTCCCGTCCCGGGTTCGATGCCGCGCGTCATCAGGGTGCTGATCCACTACCACGCCGACGACGACCACAAGCCCGCGCACGTCTTTCTCGGCGAGGCCCGCGCGCTGCGCGCCGACCTTACCGCCGCCCAGGCACAATAGACCCATGACGATCGAGTTCTCCCAACGCATCCGGCGCATCCCTTCCTATCCCGTCGCCGGCGGCTACGCCCAGGACGCGCCGTTGGTGCGCCTGGCCAGCAACGAGTCGCCATACCCTCCGCTCCAGGAGGTGCGCGAGGCGATCCTCGGAGCCCTCTCTACGCTCAACCGCTACCCTGACCCGTCCAGCTCGCTGCTGCGCCGGCGCCTGAGCGAGCGCTACGGGGTGCCGAGCTCGCGCATCGCCGTCGGCAACGGCTCGTGCGACATCCTGCTGGCGGCCGGAGAGGCGCTCTTGGAGCCGGGAGCCGAGCTCGTATACGCATGGCCGTCCTTCTCGGTGTATCCCCACCTGGCGGCCGCCTCCGGCGCGCGGGCTGTCACGGTGGCGCTGGACGGCTCCGAGCGCCACGACCTGGAGGCGATGCTGCGCGAGATCACCGTCGCCACCAGGCTCGTGCTCGTATGCAATCCCAACAACCCCACGAGCACCGCGATACCGCTCGCGGACATCGCCGCCTTCGTCGCCGAGGTGCCGGCGCACGTGTGCGTGATCGTCGATGAGGCCTACTGCGAGTTCAACCTGCTCGAGGATCCCGACGCATCGATCGCGTTGCTCGACGCTCGTCCCAACCTCGTGCTGCTGCGGACCTTCTCCAAGGTTCACGGCCTCTGTGGGCTGCGGGTCGGCTTCGCGCTGTGCGGCTCGGAGGAGCTGCCGCGCGCGTTCGATCAGGTCCGTCAGCCCTTCTTCTGCAACGCGCTCGCCCAGGCCGCGGCGTTCGAGTCGTTGGCCCATCAGGACGCGGTCATCGAACGCGTGACTCGGACCGTCGCCGAGCGTATCTCGGTGGATGAGCGGCTGCGCGCCGTGGGAGTCGAGTCGGCGGAGTCCCAGGCGAACTTCTGCTGGATACACCTCGGGGAGGACCGCGACGAGGCCGAGATCATGCGCGGCCTGCAGGAGCGGGGCGTGCTCGTGCGCGCCGGCGGCGCGCTCGGCAGCGACACGCCGGCTCTGCGTGTCACCTACGGTCTGCCCGAGGAGAACAGGCGCTTCCTCGACGCGCTCGCCGAGCTGCTCGCACCCGCCCCCACGCGCTGAGCAAGCTCACGCGGGGAGGTTCGGCGCGAGGCCCAGCGTCTGGAGAGGGGAGCGCAACCGTCTCGCACCGCTGGACCGCGCGTCGAATCTCTGCTACAAAGGTTGCAGGATGACCATGCACACACCGGCTCCCGCATCGATTAGCAGCCTCGTCGCGTCTGCCGACTCATCGTCCTCCTGCTCCTGGCGATTTAGCTAGGCGCTTCGGCCTCCACCCGCGCGTGAGCGGGTGCCGACGGTCGCACCGGGTCCCCGCGGTTGGGGGCCGAGCGCCACCCATCCGGGCGCCCACAGCGCTCTCCTCACGACCCACCGTCTGGTGGAAAGCCAGCATCTCTAACATGCCAGGAGTCAGTGAAAGGATGAGCAGATGATGATCGTTATGAAAGAGACAGCCACCAAGGAGGAGGTGGAGGCGGTCGTCGCCAAGATCGAGCGCGCCGGCGCGCGGGCCCATCCCAGCACGGGCGCGCGCGTCACCGTGATCGGGGCGATCGGCGACGTCGAGCAGGACGCGAACATCTCCAGCCTCGGCCTGGAGGGCCAGCCCGGGGTCGACCGGGTCGTGCCGATCCTCAAGCCCTACAAGCTCGCATCCGCGCAGATAACGCATGGCGAGCGCACGGTGCTCGACATCGACGGTCGCAAGGTGGGGGGAGAGAACTTCGCTCTCATCGCCGGACCGTGCACGGTCGAGTCGCGCGACCAGACGCTGGAGACGGCCCGCGTGGTGCGTGACGCGGGAGCGACGCTGCTGCGCGGCGGCGCCTACAAGCCGCGCACCTCACCGTACGCCTTCCAGGGCCTCGGCCAGGAGGGCCTGCGACTGCTCGCCGAGGCCAAGGCCGAGACGGGTCTGCCGATAGTCACCGAGCTCATGGACATGCGCGACATCGACGCCGTGCTGGAGGTCGCCGACGTGGTGCAGATCGGCGCTCGCAACATGCAGAACTACCCCCTGCTCGCCGAGATCGGACGCTCCGGACGTCCGGCTCTGCTCAAGCGCGGGCTGTCCTCCACGCTCGACGAGCTGCTGATGGCGGCGGAGTACATCCTCAAGGAAGGCAACCCCAACGTGATCCTGTGCGAGCGAGGCATCCGCACGTTCGAGACCGCCTACCGGTTCACGCTCGACCTGATGGCCGTTCCCGTGCTCAAGGAGCTCTCCCACCTGCCGGTGATCGTCGACCCGAGTCACGCCGCCGGACGGCGCGACCTGGTCCTGCCGCTGTCGCTTGCCGCCGCGGCGGTCGGTGCAGACGGCATCATCGTCGAGGTTCACCCCAACCCCGATGAGGCGATCTGCGACGGACCGCAGGCTCTGAGGGCCGAGGACTTCGCCGACTACGTAACCGCGGTCGAGCAGGCTGCGGCTTTGGCGGGCAAGGCGCTCAGCGCCGCCTGATGGATCGCGCTGCGGAGCACGCTCCTTGAATGTCGCCGTGCTCGGCGTCGGGCTGATCGGCGGCTCGATCGGCCTGGCGTCGCGCGGGCGGGCGGACGCGCGGGTGAGCGGCTATGACCCCGACGAGCGCGTGCTCGCCAGGGCGCTCGCGCTGGGAGCGATCGACACGGCGGCCGCCGACGTCTCTCAGGCGGTGGCCGGCGCCGATGTCGTGTTCGTGGCAGCGCCCGTGAGCGCCCTGTCAGAGACCGTTCGCCTGGCCCTCGCGGACGCCGGCCCGGACTGCGTGGTCAGCGATGTCGGCTCGACCAAGCGCCTGCTCGCCGATGCGGGCGCCGATGAGCGGTTCGTGGGCGGGCATCCGCTCGCCGGCGCCGAGACCGCGGGGGTGGAGCACGCGCGCGAGGACCTCTTCGATGGCGCCGTCTGGTACCTCGCCCCCGCCAAAGGCAGCACCGCCGGGGTGCTCTACGAGCGCCTGCACCGGCTGCTCGTGAGCTTCGGCGCCCGCCCGACCGCCATCGACCCCGACACGCACGACCGCTTGATGGCCTGCGTGTCGCACCTGCCGCACGTCCTGGCCAACCTGCTCGTCACACAGGCCGCCAACCTGCTCGGCGGCGAGGAGTCGCCGCGCGTGCCCGCGGTCGGACCGAGCTTCCGCGACGCCACCCGCGTGGCGGGTGCCAACAGCGCCATATGGACCGACATCTACCTGTCCAACCGCGATGCCCTGATCGCCGGAATCGACGAGTTCGCAGCGAGCCTCAAGGAGGTTCGCGCCTGGCTCGAGGCGGGGACGGCGCCCGCGGTCACCGACTGGAACGAGCGGGCCCGCGCCGACCGCGAGGCCCTGCTCGGCGCCGGCCTGGCCGGGGGACCGGTGCACGAGCTGCGAGTCTCGGTGCCCAACAGTCCCGGCGTGATAGCCGAGATCGCCCTCGCGCTCGGTCGCGCGGGCGTGAACATCGTCGACATGGCCCTGTCGCCTTCGGAGGACAACCGCCAGGGAGTCGTCGCGCTGTGGATCCGCGGAGACGAGCACGCGGGGCGCGCCGGAGAGCTGATCGCGGAGCTGGGGTTCCCGGTCGTGCAAGCATGAGGGGCACACCAGGCAGCGCGAGCAGGAGGGATACGGAGGCGGTGCGAATGAGAGGGATCCGATGAACATGCGCTTCGAGCCTGCACGCGCGCTGTCCGGCGAACTGGACGCGCCGGCCGACAAGTCGATCTCACACCGCGCCGCGCTGCTCGGGGCCATGGCATCCGAGCCGGTCCGCATCGAGCGCTACCTGCAGGCCGCCGACACGACCTCCACGCTCCATGCGGTGCAGGCGCTCGGCGCCCTGGTCGAGATCAACGGCGAGGGGGTCGTCGTGCGCGGCGCCGGCCTGCGCGAGGCGCGTGAGCCGGACGGGCCGATCGACGTGGGCAACGCCGGCACGCTGATGCGGCTGCTGCCGGGCTGGCTGGCCGCCCAGCAGGGGCGCTCGTTCACGCTCCACGGCGACGAGTCGATCCGGCGTCGTCCGGTCGACCGCATCGCCAAGCCGCTGCGCCAGATGGGCGCAGAGCTGACGGCGCGCGAGGGACGCTTCCCGCCGCTGGAGGTGCGCGGCGCGCGCCTGCGCGCAATCTCCTACGAGCTCGATGTCCCGAGCGCGCAGGTCAAGTCCTGCGTCCTGCTGGCCGCGCTCGCGGCCGACGGCGCGACCACGGTCGGCGAGCCCGCCCGCAGCCGCGACCACACCGAGCGGATGCTCCTGCGCGCCGGCGTGGCCATCCATCGCAACGGGCGTCACGTCACGGTCGTCAACGTCGACGAGCTGCTGCTCGAGCCCATCAGGATCCCCGGCGACGCGAGCTCCGCGGCGTTCCTCGTCACCGCCGGCGTGCTCGTGCCCGGCTCGCGTCTGTTGATCGGCGACGTCGGCGTCAACTGGACCCGCACCGGCTTCTTGCGCATCTTGCGCCGCATGCAGGGCATCGTGCTCGGCGACCTCGAGGACGAGACCGGCGAGCTGGTCGGAGAGGAGCCCGTCAGCGACCTCGACGTCGCCCACGGCGCGCTCGAGGGCACCGTGGTCGAGGCCGAGGAGGTGCCGCTCGCGATCGACGAGCTACCGCTCGTGGCGCTGCTCGGCTGCTTCGCCGAGGGGGAGACGGTCGTGCACGGCGCGCAGGAGCTGCGTGTGAAGGAGTCCGACCGCATCGCCGGGGTCGTGGAGGGTCTGCGCGGGCTCGGTGGCGACATCGAGGCCACACCGGACGGTTTCGCCGTCCGCGGCAGCGGCGGGCTGCGCGGCGGGACGTTGGACTCCCGCGGCGACCATCGCCTGGCGATGATGGGGGCGGTGGCCGGTCTCGCCTCGCGCGAGGGCGTGGAGGTGCTCGGGATGGATGCCGCCGCCGTGTCCTACCCCTCCTTCGTCGCGGACCTGGCCGGACTTTGCTCGTAGCGATCGACGGTCCCGCCGGCGCCGGCAAGTCGACGGTCGCCCGCCGGCTGGCGCGCCGCCTCGGCTTCACCTACCTGGACAGCGGCGCCATGTACCGCTGCGTCGCGCTGCTCTCGCTCGCCGCGCCCGGCCGCCAGCCGGGCGAGCTGGCGCGCGCAGCGGCGATCGATCTGGGAGGCGGGGCCGACGGGTCTGGCCCGGTGCTGCTCGACGGACGCGACGTCAGCGAGGAGATCCGCACGCCCGAGGTCTCCGAGGCGGCATCTGTCGTCGCAGCCGACCCCGCCGTCCGCGAGGCCCTGGTGGCCAAGCAGCGGGAGCTGATCTCCGGTGGCGACTGGGTGGCCGAGGGGCGCGACATTGGCACGGTCGTCGCGCCCCAGGCGGCTCTGAAGGTCTTTCTCACGGCCGACGCGCGCGAGCGCGCTCGGCGGCGGGCCGCCGAGCTGGGCGCGGACGTGGACACCGTGCTCGCCGAGCAGGCGATGCGCGACGAGCGCGACAGCGCTCGCGCTCACAGCCCCCTGCGAGCGGCCGGCGGGGCGGTGACGCTCGACACGACCGGGCTGGGCGTGGATGAGGTCGTGGAGCGCATCGCCACGCTCGCCCGCGCGGCCGCTCCGTCCGCCTGAGGCCGGCAAAGGCGCAGGGCGTGGTCATACTGGCCTGATGAAGGTCGCCGTCGTCGGCTATCCGAACGTGGGGAAGTCCTCGCTGATCAACCGCCTCACGGGCACCCGCGAGGCGGTCGTGCACGAGCGCCCAGGGATCACGCGCGACCGCAAGGAGCTCGACTGCGAGTGGAACGGGCGCCGCTTCACGCTGATCGACACCGGAGGCATGGACTTCGAGGACGAGGATCCGCTCGCCGGCTCGATCCGCGACCAGGCGCGCGCCGGGCTGGCGGACGCCCAGGTGGCGGTGCTCGTCGTCGACGCGCGCGCCGGCGTGCGGCCGGGAGATCAGGAGATGGCCGATCTGCTGCGCCGCGCCCCGCTGCCGACGATCGTCGCGGCGAATAAGTGCGACAGCGTCACCGAGCTGCCGCTGGCCGCCGATTTCCACCGCCTCGGGCTGGGCGAGCCGCTGGCGGTGTCCGCGGCGCAGGGCCTCGGCTCGGGCGACCTGCTCGACCGTATCGTCGAGCTGCTGCCCGCCGGAGACAGGGAGCCTGAGGACGACACGGTGCGGCTCGCGGTCATCGGCAGGCCCAACGTGGGCAAGTCCTCGCTCGTGAACCGCTTCCTCGGCGAAGAGCGCGTGATCGTCTCGGACGTCGCGGGCACGACGCGCGATGCGATCGACATGCCGCTGCTCATCGGCGATCGCAAGCTGATCCTGGTGGACACCGCCGGCATGCGCCGCCAGTCCAAGGTGGCGGACTCGGTCGAGTACTACACCGCGCTGCGCTCGCAGCGCGCGGCCGAGCGTGCAGACGTCGCGCTGGTCGTCTGCGACGCCGCGGACGGTGTCACCTCTCAGGATCTGCGCATCGCTGAGCTGGCGATGAAGGCCGGGTGCGCGACCGCGATCGTGCTGAACAAGTGGGATATGCAAGAACGCGGCGAGGACTCAACCGCCGTCGGCGTCGACCTGGAGCACGAGCGCGGCCGGGTCGCCGGCAAGCTGCGCCTGCGCCCGCGCGTGCTGACGGCGAGCGCCAAGACGGGCCGCCACGTGGCCCGCCTGCTGACCGAGGCGATCGCGCTCGGCGATCGCATGGCAGGCCGGATACCGACGCCTGAGCTCAACCGCTTCCTCTCGGAGGCCGTGCAGGCGCGTCAGCCGCCGATCGGCACCCGCCGGGGCAGCAGCGGACACCGTCTGAAGCTCATCTACATGGCCCAGATCGGCGAGCGCCCGCCGCGCTTCGCGATCCAGGTCAACTCGCGCACGCGTGTCACGCGCGACTACGCCTATTTCATCGAGAACCGCCTGCGGGCGCGCTACGCGCTCGACGGCGTGCCCCTGATCATCGACTTCGTCGAGCGCGGACAGCGCGGAGGAGCCCGAGCCGCATAGACTTCTGCGAGTTTTCTTTGCCAACCCCGCCGGGCATCGCAGTTCTCAAAGCCCGCCCCGTGACCTCCTGGAGTGATTCCTCAAAGACATGACTGAGCTTTCCGACAACGAGTTCCTGTTCACCTCCGAGTCCGTCACGGAGGGACACCCCGACAAGATCGCCGACCAGATCTCCGACGGGGTGCTCGACGCCGTTCTGAGCGACGACCCCTATGGCCGTGTTGCCTGCGAGACGCTGGTCAACACCGGCCTGATCGTCGTATCGGGCGAGATCTCAACAGACACCTACGTCGACATCCAGGAAATCGCGCGCGAGACGGTACGTCGGATCGGCTATGACAACGCCGCCTACGGCTTCGACTGCGACACCTGCGCGGTGATCAACGCCATCGACAAGCAGTCGCCGGACATCGCCCAGGGCGTCGACGCCGCCTATGAGACCCGGCACGATCCCTCTGACGAGGACGAGCTCGACGTCGCGGGAGCCGGTGACCAGGGGATGATGTTCGGCTACGCCTCCAACGAGACCGACGAGCTGATGCCGCTCCCGATCTCGCTCGCGCACAAGCTCGCAAAGCGGCTCTCGGAGGTTCGCAAGGGCGAGGTCGTCCCGTATCTGCGTCCTGACGGCAAGACCCAGGTGACCGTGCGCTATCAGGACGGTCGGCCTGTTGAGATCGAAAAGATCCTGATCTCCACCCAGCACGCCGACGGCATCGACACCGAGACGCTGATCAAGCCCGACCTGCTGGAGCACGTCCTGCGACCGGTGCTGCCCGCCGATCTGTACGACGAGAAGAAGCTCATCAAGAACTTCCTGGTCAATCCCACCGGACGCTTCGTGATCGGTGGCCCGATGGGCGACTGCGGCCTGACTGGGCGCAAGATCATCGTCGACACATATGGCGGCATGGCCCGCCACGGCGGAGGCGCGTTCTCGGGCAAGGACCCCTCCAAGGTCGATCGCTCGGCGGCCTACGCCGTGCGCTGGGTGGCCAAGAACATCGTGGCCGCCGGTCTCGCCGACCGAGCCGAGGTGCAGGTCGCCTACGCGATCGGCGTGGCGCACCCGGTGTCGGTGATGGTCGAGACCTTCGGCACCGAGAAGATCGGCCGCGGCCAGATCGCGCGGCTCGTCGACGAGCACTTCGACCTGCGCCCCGGGGCGTTCCGGGAGGAGCTCAAACTGCACCGCCCGATCTACCAGAAGACCGCGGCCTACGGGCACTTCGGACGCGACGACCACGACTTCACGTGGGAGAGGACAGACAAGGCTCAAGCTCTGCGCTCCGCCGCCGGGCTCTGACCGCAAGGCTCTCTAAGGTCGGGGCGATGGCAGCCATCGCCCCGATCGCCAGTCCGTCGGAGCCGAGCGCGTCCCCGGCGATCGCCCAGGTTCAGCCGATCACCACCGCTCGCGCCCTGCGCGGACCGTTCGACTACCGGCTGGCGCCGGAGCTGCGCGAGGGCGTCGAGGTCGGCTCGATGCTAGTCGTGCCGTTCGGGCCCAGGGAGATCCTGGGCGTGGTTGTGGCGCTGGTCGATAGCAGCGATGTCGCCGAGGAGAAGCTGCTCGCGCCCCTGCGGGCGCTGGAGCCGGGGGTGCCCGCCGACCTGGTCGCGCTGGCGGAGTGGATCGCGGCGGAGTACTGCTCGACGCTCGCCCGCGCGCTCGGACTTGTGCTGCCGCCGGGGGCCGCGCGGCGTCTGAGCGGGCGCAAGCGCCGGGCGGTGCCCCGGCCGCGTCATCTCGCTGTCGGCTCGCGCAGCCCGCAGGCGCCCCGGCTGACGGCCGAGCAGAGCGCGGTGCTCGCCCCGATCGTCGACGCTCTGCGCGCCCGTCGCAGCGAGCGGCGCCTGCTGCACGGCGTCACCGGGTCCGGCAAGACCGAGGTCTACCTGCGCGCCGCCGCAGCGGCGCTCGAGCAGGATCGAGGCGCGATCGTGCTCGTACCCGAGATCGCGCTCACCCCGCAGATCGTCTCTCGCTTCATCGAACGGTTCGGCGACACCGTCGCCGTTCTGCACTCGCGACTGCGCCCGGCCGAGCGTTACGCCGAGTGGCGCCGGCTGCGCGAGGGCGAGGCCAGGGTGTGCGTGGGCCCGCGCTCGGCGGTGTTCGCCCCGATAGGGGATCTCGGCCTGATCGTCGTGGACGAGGAGCACGATGCCTCCTACAAGCACGAGGGCGATCCCCGCTACGACGCCCGCGACGTCGCCGCCGAGCGGGCCACGCGTTGCGATGCGGTTCTGCTGCTGGGCAGCGCCACCCCGCGGCCGGAGACCGTCCACCGTGTACCCGCCTCGGTGCTCGCCACCCGTGTGGACCGCCGGCCGCTGCCGCACGTGCAGGTGCTCGACATGCGCGGCGAGGCCCATGGGTTGCATCCGCTCACCGCGCAGGCCCTGGCCGAGGTGCGCGCGGCGCGCGGGAAGGCGATCGTGCTGCTCAACCGCCGCGGCTGGTCGAACTTCCTCTCCTGCCGCTCCTGCGGGCGTGTCTGGAGCTGCCCTCACTGCGACGTCGCGCTCGTGCTGCACCGCGGCGGCGGCTATGTGGCCTGCCATCACTGTGGCTATCGCGAGCCCGCGCCGGCCCGCTGTGGAGACTGCTCCTCGACGTCGGTGGCCCGCCACGGCGCGGGGACCGAGCGCCTCCAGCACGACCTCGCGAGCGTGTTCGACGACGGCGGCTTCCCCGTGTTCCGCCTCGACGCCGACGTGGCAGGCGGTGGCGCCCCCGCCGCCGCCGAGCGTGCGTCCCGATCGCCCGCCGACGGCGAACAGGACGGCGTGGGGGCGCTCCTGCGACGGTTCGAAGCGGCCGACTCCGGCGTGTTGATCGGGACGCAGATGGTCGCCAAGGGGCACGACTTCCCCGACGTGACCCTCGGTGTGGTGCTCGACGCCGATGCCACCCTGCGCTTTCCCGACTTCCGCGCCGAGGAGCGGACGTTCGCGCTGATCGCCCAGCTCGCCGGACGCGCCGGACGCGGCGGTCACGGCCGCGTGCTGGTCCAGACGATCGCCCCTGACGCACGCGCGATCGTTCACGCCGCCCGCCACGACAGCGACGGCTTCCTGAAGGGAGAGCTCGAGCGCCGCCGCGCCCTGAACTATCCGCCGTTCTCGCACCTGGTCAAGGTCGTCTGCGCCGCCGAGGAGTCAGCGCGTGCGATCGCCGCCGCTGGCGCCGTGCGCGAGCGGCTCGCGCCGATGCTCACCGGCACCGGCGTGGGCGCGGCGGAGCGCGCAGTCGTGCTCGGTCCCGCGGCGCTCTTCCGGCTGCGCGGGCGCGAGCGCCAGGTGATCGTCGTCAAGGCGCCCGAGCGCCGTCTCGCCGTGCGGGCCGTCGGCGATGCCGTCCAGCATGTTGCTTCCCTGCGCGAGCACGCCGGCGTGAGCTTCAGCGTCGACGTCGACCCGCAGTAGGCCGCAGCTCCCGCAAAGCCACACGCCCGCGCCGGCGCTCGTAAACTCAAGGGCTCGATGGCCGAGCAGCAGCGCACAGCCCACGGGACGACCGCTCCGGTTGCGAGCGCCGAACGCGACGACGTCGAGGTCGAGGCGCTCGGGCACGCGCCGGGCGTGGAAGGGGAGGACCCCGAGGCACTCGAGCACGTTCCCGCGGTCGCCGAGCTCGATCCCGAGACCCGCGCCCGCCGCGATGCGGCGCTGCGCCACGTGCGCAAGCTGGGCGACCCCGTGCTGCGGTCGACCGCTCTCCCCGTCGATCGCTTCGACGCGGCGCTGGCCGCAGAGATCGAGCGGATGGGCGAGCTGATGCACGACGCCCTCGGCGTCGGGCTGGCGGCCAACCAGGTGGGCGTGCTGCATCGCGTGCTCGTCTACCGCGCCTACGAGGAGGACCCCCTCACGGCGCTGGTGAACCCGACGTTGACATGGACGAGCGACGAGCTGGAGATCTCCGAAGAGGGCTGTCTCAGCCTGCCCGGCGTGCACGTCGAGGTCGAGCGCCCGGCTCGGGTGCGCGTGCGCGCCCAGGATCAGACGGGGGCGGAGCTCGAGATCGAGGCGGAGGGCCTGGAGGCGCGGGTGATCCAGCACGAGATCGACCACCTCGACGGCATCCTGATCCTCGATCGCATCTCCAGGGGCGCGCGCAAGGAGGCGATGCGCGCGATGCGCGAGGCACAGGCGGCCGCGAGCGCTTAGCGCACATCGCGGGCAGTGGCACCTTGAGCATCGTCTTCCTGGGCACATCGGAGTTCGCCGCGGCGATCCTCGAGCGTCTCGCGCTGAGCGATGAGCACCGCCCGGCGCTCGTCGTCACCCGCCCCGACCGCCCCAGCGGGCGCGGGCGCCGGCTGACCGCGCCGCCGGTCGCCGAGCGCGCCCGTGAGCTCGGCATCGCGCTCGAGCAGCCCGAGAGCGTCAACGACCCAGACGCCAGGGCGGCGATCGCGCAGGCGGGGCGCGGAGACGGCGACGCTGGGGGCGCGGCGGCCGGCGGGGGAGCGGGCCGTCAGAGGGTCGTCGTGTGCGCGTTCGGTGCGCTCGTGCGCGAGCCGCTCCTCTCAGAACACGAGATGCTGAACGTGCACCCGTCGCTGCTGCCGCGCTGGCGAGGAGCCGCACCGATCGAGCGGGCGATCATGGCGGGCGACGCGCAGACGGGGGTGTCGATCATGCGGTTGACGGCGGGACTCGACAGCGGTCCCGTCTGCCTCACCGCCGCCGAGCCGATCAGCGCGACGGACACCTACGCGACGCTCGCCGAGAGGCTGCAGGAGCTAGGCGGCGAGCTGATCGTGGACGCGCTGACGCGCTCGCCGCCGTTCGTCGAGCAGGAGGAGGACTACGCCACCTACGCCGAGAAGATCACCGCGGCCGATCGTCTGCTGGACCCGAGACGGCCTGCGATCGAGCTGGAGCGGGTCGTGCGGGCGCTGCATCCACACATCGGGGCGCGGGCCGCCCTGGTGGACGGCACGCTGATCGGCGTCCATCGTGCGACGCTCTCAGAGCAGATCCCCGCCGGCCTGGAATCCGCGGCCTCGGGCGGCGACGCGGGGGAGATGGGGCTCAGATCGGGCGTGCTCGTGCGCGACGGGCGCCTGCTGCTCGCCTGCAGCCCCGGCGTCCTGGAGCTGCTGGTGGTGCAGCCGCCCGGAGCGCGCGCCATGGAGGCCGCGGCGTATCTGCGCGGTCACGGCATGCCGGGGCGCCTGTAGGCGGACACGCCGAGCTGCTGGCCGGCGATCTGGCTGCGATTCTCCAACCGGGCAGCTCTGTTGGCAGTGGATAGCCGATGATGCCTTGAGATGGCATCCTCCGCCGCCACGATCGCCCCTGCCCGCAGCTGTGCCTACACGGTGCTGCGTCGGGTGTTCGAGCGCGGCGCCTACGCCGACGAGGCCCTCCAGGCCGAGTCCAGAGATCTGGATCAGCGCGACCGGGCGCTCGCGATGCGCCTGACGTACGGCTCGATCCAACGCTCCGGGACACTCGATCGCCTGATCGAGCAGCTCGCCGGACGCGCAGTCGAGCGTCTGGATGCTCCCCTGCTCGCCGCGCTGAGGCTCGGGATGTACGAGCTGCTCTACCTGCGCGGTGCGCCCGACTATGCCGTCGTCGCCGACGCGGTCGAGCTGGCAAAGGGCGGCGCCCGCGCGGGACACGGTCTCGTCAACGCGGTGCTGCGCCGGGCGGCGCGCGAGGGGCCTGCCGCGCTGCTGGGCGCGCTGAGCGACGCCACGCCCGAGCAGGCCGCCGTGATGCACTCTCACCCCGAGTGGATCGCGCGGCTGTGGTGGCAGGAGCTCGGCGCGGACGGCGCGCGTGCGCTGATGGCCTGCGACAACGAGGCGGGAGAGCTCGCGCTGCGGGCTAACACCCTTCGCACAGACGCTTCCACGCTGGCGGAGCAGCTGCCGGTGCGCACGCACCTGGACCCTCACATACCCGAGGCGCTCGTCGTCGAGGAGCCCTTCGACGTCCACTCCTCGCCACTGTGGAGCGCGGGCGCGTTCCTGGCGCAGTCGCGCGGCGCGATGCTCGTCGCTCGTGTCCTGGCTCCGCGCCCCGGCGAGCGGGTCCTCGACCTGTGCGCGGCCCCGGGCGGGAAGAGCACCCACCTGGCGGCGCTGATGCAGGGCGACGGCGAGGTGCTCGCGGTCGAGCAGAACCGGCGCCGAGCAGGAGCCCTTGCGCGGACCGCGCAGCGGCTCGGTGCGGTCAATGTCCGCGTCGAGATCGCCGACGCCGCGCTTGCGAGGCCCGAGGGGCCGGTCTTCGACCGCGTCCTGGTCGATCCGCCCTGCTCCGGGCTCGGCACGCTCCAGGCGCGGCCCGATCTGCGCTGGCGCGTGTCACCGGAGGCGATCGGGGAGATGTCGCGCACGCAGGCCAGCATCCTCGCCGCCGGCGCCGGCGCCCTCCGTCCGGGGGGCGTGCTTGTCTACTCTACCTGCACGATCTCCCCAATTGAGAATGAGCGCCTGATCGCCGCCTTCCTGGATTCCCACCCCGCCTTCGGTCTCGACGATCTCGCCGCAGAGCTACCCGCCTACGGCATGTCGGCTGTTTTGGGCGACCGTTCGGCCGCGGTGCCGGGCGGGCTGCTGCTGACGCTCCCGCACCGCGACCACACCGCCGGTTTCTTCATCGCCAGGCTGCGCAGGAGCTGAACGGTGGACGGCGAGCCAGGCGCCCACGCCGGAACGCCGATAGATCTCGGGCCGCAATGCCCGAACTGCGGCGAGCCGTGGCTGCGTCCCACCAGCCTCGCGGGCCGCTACCGCTGCGTCTATTGCCTGCATCGCTTCGAGCTCACCTCGGTGTGCCCCAACTGCGGGGAGCACTCCACGATCGTGAGGATGTCCTCGACCGCGATTCTGAAGTGCAACAGCTGCGGCGACTCGATGCTCCAGGCCGTATGAGCACGCATGCCGGCGCTGGATCGGCGCCGCGCGAGCTGCTGGGCGGCGTTCGCGTCGCCCCGTCGATCCTCTCGGCGGACTTCGGTCGCCTGCGCGAGCAGGTCGCAGAGGTCCTGCAGGCCGGCGCGCGCGTGATCCACGTCGACGTCATGGACGGGCATTTCGTCCCTCCGATCACGGTCGGCCCGCTGATCGTGGAGGCGCTGTCGGAGTTGGTGCGCGACGCGGGCGGGGCGCTCGAGGTCCACCTGATGATCGAGCGGCCCGAGCGGCAGGTGAGCGCGTTCGCGGCTGCGGGAGCACACTCGATCACCTTCCACGCCGAGGCCACGCCGCACGTGGCCTACACCGCGAACCTGATCCGTGAGAGCGGAGCCTGCGTCGGCGTGGCCATCAATCCGGGCACGCCCGTCGGGGCGCTCGCCGAGGTGGCCGACATCCTCGACGTGGCGCTGTGCATGACCGTGAACCCAGGCTGGGGCGGCCAGCCGTTCATCGCCCATTCGCTTGCGAAGCTCCCCCGCCTGCGCGCGCTCGTCGGCGAGGGCGTAGGGGTCGAGGTGGACGGGGGCATCGACGCCCAGACGGCGCCCGGGTGCCTTCAGGCGGGCGCGAGCCTGTTCGTGGCGGGCTCCGCGGTCTTCCACTCGGCGGACCCCGGCGAGGCCTACCTGGAGATAGCCCGGTCGGTGGACGCCGAGTAGCTACGCCGCCGGCGCAAGGCGCGTCGAGCTGCCGCGGCGGTAGAGCACAGCGAGCATCAGCGCGAGCAGGGCGGTGGCGCCCGCGTAGCCGATCTCGGTGCGCCACACCTGACCGTGCACGACGGGACTCAACATCCACAGGACGAATGCAAGCGCTGAGATCAACCAGCATGCGGCCGCCGCGCGGGCGTGGTCGCGCGCCAACGCCGCCTGGTTGAGCGCTCCAGAAGCGAGGTGGAAGCCCATGCCGAGCCCGATGACCGCCAGGCCGAAGCGGTTGTAGGGAAACAGCTGACCGAACAGGTGGCTCATCACGAACGGCCCGATCGCGAGCAGTCCGAGCGACACGGAGAGCGCGAAGCCTCCGATCGCCAGCACGGTGATGCGGATCGCACGGGCGAACGCATCGTGACCCTCGGTCGCCTCCAGGCCCGTCAGATGCGGCAGCAGCGAGGTCTGGATCGCCTGGAAGAGCTGCAGCGGAGCGCGCGCGATCAGCAGCACGTTGAAGACGACGCCGGCGAGCGCGTGATCGGCGGACGTCGAGTCGACCGTCAGCACCGCCGCGTTGAGCAGGACCTGCTCGGCGACCATGATGCCCGAGACCACCAGCGCGAAGTTCGAGCCGCGCTGCAGGGAGAGCTCCTCGGCCGCGACCGCCTCCTGGATGCCCTCGGCGCCGGGACCGGCGAGCGCCGCGTCCACGTCTTCGATCTCCGGGGCGCCATGGGCGTCCTGCGCGGCGCCTCCTCGCTCGGCGCTGCGGCGGGAGAACGCCCAGGGCACGACCAGCAGCGACACGAACGGCGCCGCGGCGATCCCGAGCGCGACGGCGAGCTGGCCGTGTGCGATGCCCGCCACCACCGCCAGGACGAAGCACACGCGCGAAACCGCCTCCATCAGGACCAGGCCGCCGTACAGCGCGAAGTACTGGTGCCCGGCCAGCCATCCGCGCGCGAAGTAGCTGGCCGCATAGGCGACCGTGCCCACGACGAGCACGTCGTAGAGGCCGCCGTAGCGATCGAAGACGTGTCTGACCAGCTCACCGCGCAGCGCGACCGCCAGCAGCAGGAAGACGAGAGCGAAGCCGAGCTGGATCGCGATCGGCACGCGCATCGAATGCTCGGTGTGCCCGCGCGCCCGGCGCTCGGCGATCGTGCGCGAGAGCAGCTGTTCGATCGGCCGGTAGATGACCGAGATCGTCACGAACATGACCGACCACAGCAGGTCGATGCGCTTGGCCTGAACCGGATTGAGCACGTGGCTCGCCAGCGAGAAGTAGGCGAACGTCAGCAGGCCGGTCGAGGCGATCCCGATCGAGAGGATCCGGGCGCCGCTGCCGTATGAGCGCGTCGGGCGGCCGGGGGAGACCCTAGAGGCGGACAAGCAACATCGTCCAGGGGAACGGCGAACAAACCTCGACGACCTCGCCGTGGCGCGAGAGCAGCTTGACGAACGATCGCGTGGTCCAGTGGTTGAGGTGGCCCGGAGTGTTGCCCAGCGCCGGCCAGTAGGCGCCGCGCGCCATGTTTAGCATCCGCCACAGCGGCTCGCGGGGCACCGACACGAGCAGGTGGCGCTCGGCACAGCGAGCCATCTCGCCGAGGGTGTGCTCGGGGTCTGGCACGTGCTCGAGCACCTCGATGGCGCTCGCCAGATCGAACTCCCCATCGGCGAAGGGCAGGTTCTCGGCCTCCTCGGCGCGGCCGGCCTCCATCACGCGGTACTCGAGGTTCGGCGCCTGGTGCTCGGCCCAGCCCGCCTGGATCGACTGCTCCTCGAGGTCGATGCCGACCACCCGCCCCGTCCCCAGGCGCTTGGCCCAGTGGTGGACGAGCACGCCCTCGCCGCAGCCGACGTCCAGCACCGAGGTGGGGGCGGCCAGCTCGAAGAGCTCGTCCAGGGTGCGTTCGAAGCCGGCCATCAGACGACGGACCACCGGGTTCCTCGAGCCGTACTTGTCGTAGGTGTTGCCGGTGACGACGCCGTCGCTGGAAACTGTGACCCCGCTCACAGTCGCACCGCCTCGTCCTGGCGCTCCGCCGGCGACTTCGTCGCCTGAGCGCTGCCTGCGAGCGCGCCGCCGTCGCCGGGCGGTTGTGGCAGTGAGCCGGACGGCGCACCAGGTTTCGACGGTGCGCCGGGTTCGTAGTGGGAGGGCGCCACGTCCAGTTGCAGCTCGATCCTTCTCACCCGCTCGAACGTCCGCTGCGTCATCACGCGCTGCGCCGCCAGCAGGTCGCCGATCACCCCCAGCGCCCACAGCACGACCGCGGCGATGAAGAGAACCGCGCCGAGGATCAGCGACTGCACGTGACCCTTGCCGCTGCCTTCGGTGTAGGCGACCGCGAAGCGGATCCACACTCCGACCGAGACGATTCCGATCACCGCGGCGAGGCTCCAGAACACGCGCAGCGGCTCGTATTGGGCGTAGATGCGGAAGATCGAGACCGCGTTGCGGCGCACGTAGGAGCCCATCGAGGGGAACAGGCGCGACTCGCGCGTCTGCGGGTTGGTGCGCACGGGGACGTGGTCGATCGCCACGAGCAGCTTGCCCGCCTGGATGATCGTCTCGAGCGTGTAGGTGAACCTCGATACGACCATCATCTGGATCGCTGCCTCGCGGTTGTAGGCGCGGAAGCCGGAAGTGGTGTCGGACACCGATGTCGAGGAGGCCTGGCGCACCACCCACGAGCCGAGCCTCTGCAACGCCTTCTTCTGCGGCGAGAAGTGCTCGATGCCGCCCACCTCCCGGTCTCCGACCACCATGTCGGCCCGTCCCTCGAGGATCGGGAGCACGAGCCTGGAGACGTCCGGGCCGTAGTACTGGTTGTCGGCGTCCGTGTTTACGATCACATCGGCGCCGAGCTTCAGCGCCGTGTCGACACCGGCCTGGAAGCCCGCCGCGAGGCCCTTGTTGTTGGTCAGCCGCACCAGGTGATCGACGCCCAGCTCGCGCGCGACAGCGATCGTCTCGTCGGTCGAGCCGTCGTCGATCACGAGCCACTCGACGACGTCGAAGCCGTCCACCTCGCGCGGAAGGTCCGCGAGCGTCTGCGGCAACTGGGCTGCCTCGTTGAAGCAGGGGATCTGGATGATGAGCTTCATTGGAGACGATTGCCTAGACTTGGCCCCCGTCAGTATCCCAAAGCGCAGGTCACGGTCTTGGCGCCAAGTGTTGAGCCCGCCCGCCCGGCGCCAGGTATCGAGCCCACCCACCCGCCGGGGCTCGATACTCCAAGGCTAGATGGAAAGCGCGACGCTCACCCGGCTGAGCCCGGGCTCGACCCGGCTGGCGCGGCTGCGTGCCGTGCGCGCTCCCACGTGGGCGCGCATCGGACTCGCGGCGATGTGCGCGGGAGCGCTGTTCGGCTACTTCGCCTTCCCGACATACCCCACCTACGACTCGTTCTACGCGCTTCTGTGGGGTCGGGACCTGCTGCACCTGCACCTGCCGGATTTCAGGGTCTACCGTGGTCCCACCGAGCACCCCCTTGCGATCGCCTTCGGGATGTTCTGCTCGATCTTCGGGCAGGGTGGCGCCCGGCTGATGGTGCTCGGCTCGATCGCCTCGTTCGTCGCGGCCGTCGCCGGGATGTACAGGCTCGGCCGCCTGTGCTTCGGTCCGGTCGTGGGGCTCGTCGCGGCGTTGCTCTTGCTGAGCCGGTTCTTCGTCGAGAACCTCGCCGCGCAGGGCTACCTGGACATCTCCTATCTCGCACTGATCGTGTGGGCGATCGTGCTGGAGGTCGAACGCCGGCGGCGGGGGACCCCCGTCCTCTTGATGCTGGCGGCCGCCGGGCTGCTGCGCCCCGACGCTTGGGTGCTCAGCGGCGTCTACTGGCTGTGGTGCTCCTGGCGGGCGGACAACAGGACGCGGCTGCAGTACCTCGCGATCGCGGCGATCGCACCGGTGCTGTGGGCGTCGGTGGACGCGGTGGTGACCGGCAATCCGCTCCATTCATTGACTGCCACCGCCGGGCTCGCACAGGAACTCGAACGCACGCAGGGGCTCTCGAGCGTGGTCTCATCGATGTGGACGTTTACCGATCGGATCGACAAGATCGCTGTGATCCTCGGGGCGCTCGTCGGCCTGCCGGCGGCCATCTGGATGGCGCCGCGCAGGGTGCTCGTTCCGCTGGCCGCGTTGGCCCTGCTGTTCGGCGTGTTCGTCGTCGAGGGCGCGGTGGGCGCCTCGGTGATCGACCGCTACCTGCTCGGCGGGGCGACGGTACTGCTGCTGTTCTGCGCAGTGGCGCTCGGCGGATGGGCGATGCTCGAGCCGCGCTCCAAGCTTCGCCGTGCGTGGATTGTGGGCGCCACCGCGCTCGTCGCCTACGGCGCGACCTCCGCGGCCACCACTTTGAACCTCTCCAACCTGAGCACCACGCTCGCCTATCACGAGGACTTCCACAAGGGCCTCTCGCTCGCCCTGGCGGACGCGCGGGTGAAGGCGCAGATGCGGCGCTGCCCGCTCGTCTCGCTCCCGAACAACAAGCTGATTCCCGATGCGCGCTGGATCCTCGACACCGTCGGACAGCACGACATCGTGGCGCGCAGCCAGGCCCGTGCCGACGTCGGCAAGGGCTCGCACACGCTCGAGCACCGGATCGCGCGCGGAAGCGTGGCTGTCTATCCGCTCGGCGGCGCCGTGTTCATCGAGGCGCTCGTCGACGTCGGCGACGATCCGCGCGACCAGGTGCCGCTCGCCGGGTTCACGCGCATCTACACGAGCCGTTACTACGCGGTGTATGCAAACTGCTGAGCCGGGGTCGAGCGGGGCCCGCGCAAGCGGCCGCCGGTGGGCCTGGCCGGCGCTCGCCGTGGTGCTCCTCGGTGGCCTGGGGCTGCGCCTATGGGGCGTTCGGCAGGGGCTGCCGTATGCCTACAACCTCGACGAGGGCAGCCATTTCGTGCCCAAGGCCGTGCACATGTTCGCGACCGGCCTGGACCCCCACTACTTCGCCAACCCGCCGGCCTTCACCTACCTGCTGCACTACCTGTTCGCCGTCGCCTACGGCGGCGGCGGCGTGCGCAGGGCGTTCGAACTGCACCCCGCGGAGGTGTACACGCTCGCTCGGGTCGCCGCCGCGGTGCTCGGGACGCTCGCGCTGTGGCTCCTATACCTGACGGGTGCCCGGCTGTTCGGCCGCGGCGTCGCCGTGCTCGCGGCGGCGATCGAGGCGGTGGCGTTCCTACCGGTCTTCTACGCTCACCTCGCGCTCAACGACGTGCCCACCCTGGCGCCGCTGACGCTGTCGCTGCTCGGGACCGCGGGCGTACTGCGCAAGGGGCGGGCCCGCGACCATCTGATCGCGGGCGTCGGGCTGGGCCTGGCCTGCGCGAGCAAGTACACGGCCGGAATCGTGATCGTGCCGCTTGTCGCGGCCGTCGCGGCCCGCTATCTGGACGGTGCCCCCGGCCGTGGACGACACGCTGTGAGTGGGATCGCTCTCGCCGGCGGGGCCGCGCTCGTGGCGTTCCTGCTCTTGAACCCCTATGCGCTGCTGGATTACCACAGCTTCCACTCAGAACTCGTTCACCAGTCGACGCTGTCGGCGGAAGCCCAGGGCAAGCTCGGCGCACCCAGGCAGGGCGGGCTCGTCTACTACCTGTGGTCGCTGACCTGGGGGCTTGGCTGGGTGCCGGCGTTGGCGGCGCTCGCCGGAGCGCTGACGATCTGGCGCCGCAGTCCCAGGCTGGCGTGGCTGCTCGTTCCGGCCCCGCTGCTGTTCCTCGCGTTCATGGGCGTGCAGGGCCGCTACTTCGGCCGCTGGCTGCTGCCGATCTTCCCGATCGTGTGTCTGCTGGGTGCCTATTTCGCGCTCGAGCTCGCGCGCGGCTTGGCCCGGCTCCCCGCGCGGCGCTGGGGCGGCCCGGAAGTCTCAGCGGGCGCACAGGGCGGCCGGGAGCCAGGTCGCCCGCGGGTGCCCGCGGTGTGGGCCTGTGCGATCACCGCGCCACTGGTCGTGGCCCTGCTCGCGCAGGGACTTCTCTACAGCGTCCACGCCGGCCTCGTGCTCTCGCGCGCGGACACGCGCAACCTGACGCGACAGTGGATGCTCGCGAACATCCCCAGGGGCACCCCGATCGTGGCCGAGCCGGTCTCGCCCGATGAGTGGGCGCGCGAAGAGCCAAGCGCGCCCGGCGGGCCTGGATATCGCTGGCACAAGTACGCGTCGCTGTTCTCGCGCATCGCCGCCGACGGATCGATCGGTGCGCGCTCGACACGCGAAGTGGGGATCGAGAACTTCGTCACCACGCTCGCGCCGTCGCTGATCGGCTACTACGAGCGGAGCGGGTACTGCTGGGTGATCAGCGGCTCGACGCAGTCGGGCCGCGCCTTCGCCGACCCAGCCGTCACGCCCGGCGCGGTCGCCTACTACCGGGAGCTCTCCGAACAGGGCGAAGTCGTCTTTCGGGCCTCGCCATACGGGCGCGGTGAGGGGCCGGTGGCGTTCAACTTCGACTGGAGCTTCGACTACTACCCGCTCGCCTACCGGCGGCCGGGACCGGAGATGACCGTCTATCGGCTGCGCGGCGGGCGCTGCCGGGCACGATAGGGAACGATGGCGAGGCCACCCCGCCAGGAACCCGCGCAGGGTTATCCTGGGTCCTAGATGCCCAACTGCACCGATACCGACAAGCTGCACGTAGCGCGTGCCATCGAGCTCGCGCGCAAAGGCACCGCGGTGAGGCCCAACCCGGTGGTCGGCGCGGTCGTGGCACGCGACGAGGAGATCCTCGGGGAGGGTTGGCACGCCGAATACGGCGGCGCCCACGCGGAGGTCAACGCGATCGAGGCGTGCGGCCTGGAGGACCTCAGCGACGCGACGCTCTACGTGTCGCTCGAGCCGTGCTGCCACGAGGGCAAGACGCCTCCGTGCACAGAGGCGATCCTGCAGGCGGGGATCAGGCGCGTGGTCGTAGCCTCCGACGATCCCACCGAGAAGGCCTCCGGTCGTGGCCTCGGGATCCTGCGCGACGAGGGCGTCGATGTGCTCGTCGCCGGCGGCGAGCTCGCCGCGAGTGCCCGGCTGCTCAACCAGGCCTTCCGCAAGCACGCTCGCGTCGGACGCCCATGGGTGCTGTTCAAGTCGGCCATGACGCTCGACGGCAAGGTGGCGACGCGTACCGGCGATTCCCAGTGGATCAGCGGGGAGGACAGCCGCGAGCTGGCGCATCGGTGGCGAGCCTCGGTCGATGCGGTGGTCGTCGGCATCGGCACTGCACTCGCCGACGATCCGCAGCTGACCGCGCGGCCCGAGGGCCTGGCGGCAGAGCCCGGCGATCAACCTAGGCGCGTGGTGTTCGACTCGATCGCCCGGCTGCCGCCGACCTCGCAGCTGGTGCTCGGCGCAGCCGAGATACCGCTCACGCTCGTCGTCTCACGGGCCGCCGCCCGTGCGGACACAGATGCGCTGCAAGCCGCCGGTGTGCAGGTGCTCGTGGCCACGGGCGAAAACGAGCCGGCGCGGGTTCGCTCCGGACTGGATCAGCTCGGAGCCCTCGGGGTGGCCTCGGTGCTCCTCGAGGGCGGCCCCCATCTCGCAGGCGCGTTCCTGGATGCCGGCGAGATCGATGAACTCCGCCTGTTCCTCGCGCCACTGCTGCTCGGTGGCAGCGCGGCTCGCGACCCGCTCGAGGGCGAAGGGGTCGAGCGCATCTCAGAGGCGCTGCGGGCCCTCACGTTCGGCTGGGAGAGCATCGGAGAGGACCTGTTGATCTCAGCGCGGTTGCACGAGTGGTGAGCGACCGGTGAAGCGCCAGGGGGCGAGCTGATGTTCACAGGGCTGATCGCCGAGCTGGGCAGCGTGACGGCGTTCGAGCTGGACGGCGATGGGGCGACCCTGAGCATCTCCGGCGGGCTCTCCCGCGAGCTCCACGAGGGCGACTCCGTCGCCGTCAACGGGGTGTGCCTGACCGCGACCGAGGTCGGCGACGGCGGTTTTCGGGCGCAGGCGATGATCCAGACGCTCGAGCGCTCCTCGCTCGGGCGCCTGCAGGCGGGGTCCCAGGTGAACCTGGAGCTGCCGATGCGCGCCGAAGATCGCCTGGGCGGGCACGTCGTGCAGGGGCACGTCGACGGGACGGGCACGGTCCGCAGCGCTCGTCAGGAGGGCTTCGCGCGGGTGCTCGAGATCGACATCGACCCCCGGCTGACGCGCTATCTGGTCGAGAAGGGCTCGGTGGCCGTCGACGGCGTCAGCCTCACGGTCAGCGCGGTGGACGAGCACGGCTTCGCGGTGTCCCTGATTCCCGAGACGCTCAAGCGGACAAATCTCGGCCGGATCGGCGAGGGTTCGCTTGTGAACATCGAGGTCGACATCCTCGCCAAGCACGTCGAGCGGCTGCTGGCGGCGCGGTCATGAGCGACCGATCGGTCGGCGACGACCCGGTCGAGATCGGCCAGCGCACGACCACGCCGTTCGCCACGATCGAGCAGGCGATCGAGGAGATCCGCCAGGGCAAGATGGTCGTGGTGTGCGACGACGAGGATCGCGAGAACGAGGGCGACCTAACGCTCGCGGCGCAGTTCGCCACCCCGGAGGCGATCAACTTCATGGCCAAGGAGGGCCGCGGGCTGATCTGCCTGTCGCTTACATCCGAGCGCTGCGACGAACTCGGGCTCAATCTGATGGCGGCCAAGAACGAGTCGTCCTTCGAAACGCCCTTCACCGTCTCGGTCGAGGCGCGCGAGGGCGTGACGACGGGGATCTCGGCGCACGACCGCGCACGCACGATCCAGGTGGCGATCGATCCGGAGAGCCAGCCCCGAGACCTGGTTCAGCCCGGCCACGTCTTTCCGCTCAAGAGCCGGAGGGGCGGCGTTCTCGAGCGGGCGGGCCAGACCGAGGCCGCGGTCGACCTCGCCCGCCTGGCCGACCTGAACCCGGCGGGGGTCATCTGCGAGGTCATGAACGACGACGGCACGATGGCGCGTGTCCCCGACCTGGTCGAGTACTGCGCCCATCACGGCCTGAGCATGATCACCGTGGCCGATCTGATCGCCTACCGGCGCCGCCACGACAAGCTCGTGGAGCGCGTCGTCTCCACCCACCTGCCGACGACCTTCGGGGACTTCCAGGCGGTCGGATACCGCTCGCTGATTGACGACAAGCACCACGTGGCGCTCGTCAAGGGCGAGGTCGCGGGGAAGCCCGATGTGCTGGTGAGGGTGCATTCGGAGTGCCTCACCGGCGACGTGTTCCATTCGCTGCGCTGCGACTGCGGCGAACAGCTCGAATCCGCTCTGTCGATGATCGAGCGCGAAGGCCAGGGGGTGCTGCTGTATCTCTCCCAGGAGGGCCGCGGGATCGGGCTGCTCAACAAGCTGCGCGCCTACCGCCTGCAGGAGGAGGGACTGGATACCGTCGAAGCCAACGAGCGACTCGGCCTGCCGGTGGATCTCCGCGACTACGGGATCGGAGCGCAGATCCTCGTCGACCTGGGTCTGAGCTCGATCAGGATCCTGACCAACAACCCGAAGAAGATCAGGGGCCTGGAGGGCTACGGGCTGTCGGTGAGCGGGCAGATCCCGATCGAGCACGCCCCCAACGAGCACAACGAGGTGTACCTGCGGACCAAGGCGCAGCGGATGGGCCACACGCTGCACCACCAGGGCCTGAACCTCGACGAGGAGCTGCTGCGTTCAGAGCGAAGCCGGCAGGGCGATCGGCCCGCCGGGGACTCCGGCGCGCGAGCCGGCGCCGAGCCCGTCGCTGCCGAGCCCACCGCCGCCGAGGAGCCGGACGAGCGGTGAGCGGCCGCTACGCGATCGCGGTCGGGCGCTTCTACGAGGAGCTGGCCGAACGGCTTCTCACCGGCGCGCGGGCGGCGTTCGAGCAGGCGGGCAACGTCGACGTCGAGGTGTTCGACGTGCCCGGTGCGTTCGAGCTGCCGCTGGCCGCGAGCTACGCCGCGCGGTCCGGGCGCTTCGCGGGCGTCGCGTGCCTCGGCGCGGTGATCCGGGGCGAGACCGACCACTACGACTTCGTATGCGCAGAGACGGCCGCCGGGGTGATGCGCGTGCAGCTCGACACGGGCGTGCCGTGTGCGTTCGGCGTGCTGACCTGCGAGACGATGGAGCAGGCGCTGGCGCGCGCCGGCGGAGACAAGCGCGACCAGGGTCGCCATGCCGCCGAGGTGGTCATGAGGATGGCGGCGCTGCGGGCAGAGCTTTCAAGCGGCTAGACTGCGGCGGATGGCCAAGGTATGTCACAGCTGCGGCAAGGGCCCGGCGTTCGGTCAGAGCCGCAGCCACTCGATGGTCGCCACCAAGCGGCGCTTCGACCCGAACCTGCAGAAGGTGAGGATCCTCGTGGGCAAGGCGCCCAAGCGCGTATACGTGTGCACGCGCTGCCTGAAAGCCGGAAAGGTCACCAAGGCTCTCTGAGTCCGGACGACGCACCGATCGCCTCTGCGAACGATATGGACCTAACCGCCGCGCCCCCCGCGTGGGCCGGCGGGTCCTCGCGGCCGCGATCCTCGACCGCGGGCAGCGGGCAGCCTCGCGAAGGTGATAGACGTGTCGGCGTGGGCGATACCAACCTGGTCCGCTTTCGTGCCGCAGTCGCCGGCGCGCTCGTGCATCTGGAATCGCGCCGTCAGGAGGTCAACGACCTCAACGTCTTTCCGGTCGCCGACGGCGACACGGGCGACAACATGGCGCTCACCCTGCGAGCGGTGCTCGAGGAGCTCGATCGCCTGCAGGGCACCGACGAGCGCCGGACGATCGACGAGATCGGCCGGGAGGAGATCGTCCAGTCGGTGGCGCGCGCCGCCCTGCTCGGGGCCCGCGGCAACTCCGGGGTGATCCTCTCCCAGCTGATTCGCGGTGCCGCCGAGGAGCTCGTGAGCAGACCCGGGCAGCTGATCGACGCGACGCTCATCGGCGCCGCGCTCGCGAATGCCGCGGATCGCGCCTACTCCTCGGTGCGCGAGCCGGCCGAGGGGACGATCCTCACGGTGGCGCGCGAGATGGCGCACCGGATCGTCACGGACGTCGCCCACAGCCCCGAGAACCCCCGCCTGGGGCCCTCGACCGAGCCTCGCGCGCAGGACAAGGCGATCGCCGCGGCGCTCGAGAGCGCGGTCCACGCGGGCCAGGACTCGGTCAAGCGGGGACCCGAGCTGCTCGCGGCGCTTCGCGACGCCGGGGTCGTGGACGCCGGCGGTTACGGGCTCACGATCATCTTCGCCGGCGTGGTGGCCGCCCTGCGGGGTGAAGATCCGCCCCAGCTCGACCATCACGCGCCGGCGCGCATCACCCACCCCCACCACAGCTCGGGCACGTATCGCTTCTGCACCAACTTCGCGGTCACCGGCAGCGAGCTCAGCCCGAGCCGCTTCATCGGGCCGCTCGAGGAACTCGGCGACTCGGTGCTCGTGGTGGGAGACGCGAGCACCCTGAAGGTGCACCTCCACACCGACGAGCCCGAGCGGGCGACGGCGGTCTTCGCGCATGCCGGCGACATCTCGCGCCTGGACGTGGCGGACATGCGAGCGCAGGTCGCCGAACGTGACGCGCGCCTCAACGCGGGCTTGACTGGGGTTGATCGCTCGCCTCCGAGCCCGGCGAGCGGCGAGCAGCTGCCCGACGGCGATTCGCGCGCGGCGGGAGCTGCCGCCGAGGGAGGCCCGGCGGTGCGCTGCGGCGCCGTGGCGGTGGTCAACGGTGGGGGGCTGCGGGAGATGTTCAACGAGCTCGGCGTTCACACGATCGACGGAGGCCCCACGCTCAACCCATCGACCTACGACCTGCTGGCCGGCATTCACGAGGTCCCCACCGAGGAGGTCGTGCTGCTCCCCAACAGCGCGAACGTGATCATGGCGGCCGAGCACGCCGCGCGGCTGTCGGACAAGCAGGTTCTCGTCGCGCCCACCACCAGTCAGCAGGCGGGTCTCGCGGCGGCGGTGGCCCTCGCACTCGACCGCTCCATCGAGGAGAATGGCCAGGCGCTGGCACTGGCGCTCTCGCGAGTGCGGACCGGCGCGGTCGCGCCGGCCGCACGCGACGACGCCCAGGGTCGCTTCAGTCGTGGCGACGCGGTCGGGTTCGTGGAGGACGAGGTGCTCGCATGGGGCGACCCACGCGAGACCCTCCAGGCGGTGCTCAGCGCACTCGCGGAGAGCCGCGGCGAAGGTCTCGATCCCGAGCTGATCAGCGTCCTCGCGGGCGAGGACGCACCGCTAGGTCTCGGCGCCCTCGATGGCATGGTCAACGGCGGGGTCGAGCTCGAGCTTCGCCACGGCGGTCAGTCCGCCTACTGGTGGCTGCTCGCTGCGGAGTGAGCTGGGACCGCCGCCGCAGCTCGTTACGACCGCCGCCGCGATCATGATGGGCGACCGATGCCGGCGACCACGCCCCATACGCCGAACCCGGCGGTCGCGGGGGATTCGGCCCGCGTCCGTCCGCTGGCGCTCGCGTTCGCCTCGACTCGGGGTCTCAGCCGGGATGAGCTGATCCACGCGCCGGTGCGCTGGCCGCGGCCCTCGCGCCTGCAGACCCCGCTGGAGATCCCGGCCAAGAAGATGGCCGCCGGGATGCGCTCGCTCGGTCTGAACACGGTCGGTGAGCTGCTCGAGCACCTGCCGAGCGACAGTCGCGAGTCGCGCACGGTCGCCGCCCTGCGCGCCGGCGAGCAGGCGACCGTGGCGGTCGAGGTGCGCAGCATCGGCGCACGAGCGGTGCGCCGCCGGGGGATGCGCCCGCTGGTCGAGGCGGTGGTCTTCGACGCGACGGCGACGATGCGGGCCACGTTCTTCAACCAGCCGTGGCTGGTGGAGCGCTATCCGCCGGGCGCGCGGCTGCTCTTGCACGGCAAGGCAGACGGGCGCGGGGGCTTCGGCGTCTCACACCACGCCCCGGCCTCGGACGCGGCGCCCGCCGCCGCGTCCGCCGCCGCGGGCGAGCACGACGCGGTGGCGCACTACCCGGCCGCCGAAGGTGTCACCTCGACTCAGATCCTCACCCTCGTGCAGGGTTCCAGACACGCGTTGAACGACGTCACCGAGGCGCTCTCGGCGGCGACACGGGTCATCGAGAGGCTGCCCGACAGGCCCAGCGCCCTCGCCGCGATGCATTTCCCTCGCATCCCCGAGGACGTCGAGACGGGCCGTCGGCGGCTCGCGTTCGAGGAGCTGCTGCTCACGCAGCTGCTGTTCCTGCGCCGACGCGCCCGGCGAAGGGCGCAGACGGGAGCGTACGTGATGCGCGCCGAGCCCACGCTCAGCGAGCGCTGGCTGCAGAGCGGATTGCCGTTCACGCTGACAGGCGACCAGCGCCGGACGATCGAGTCGATCCGCGCGGACCTCGCGCGCTCGAGCCCGATGCAGCGGCTGCTGATGGGCGAGGTGGGCAGCGGAAAGACGGTCGTGGCGCTCTACGCGATGCTGCGCGCGGTCGAGCACGATCAGCAGGCCGCGTTGATGGCGCCAACCGAGACGCTCGCCGAGCAGCATTTCGCGACCATCCAGAGCCTGCTGGGCGCCGAGCCGGTCAGCGCGGCGCTGCTGACCGGCTCCACGCCCGCGCGCCGGCGGCGTGACGTGCTGGGGAAGCTTCAGAGCGGCGAGCTGTCGCTGATCGTCGGGACGCACGCGCTGATCGAGCCGGACGTCAGCTTCCGCGCGCTGTCGGTCGCCGTTATCGATGAGCAGCACCGATTCGGAGTTCGCCAACGGGCAGCCCTCGGAGAGCAGCAGCCCGAGCACCCGCCTCACACCCTGCACATGACCGCGACGCCGATTCCCCGCACGCTGGCGTTGGCGCGCTATCCGGACCTCGACACGAGCAAGCTCCGTGAGCTTCCGCACGGCAGGCAGCCGATCGCCACGCGCCTTCTCACCGGAGAGAGCGAGCGGGCGCGGGCATACGAGCACCTGCGCGGGGAGCTGCGAGCCGGCCGGCAGGCCTACGTCGTCTGTCCGCTGATCGAGGAGGCCGAGATACCGCTCGCGGGAGAGGGATCCGCGGCTGGCGGCGAGACCTCGCAGGTCGAGCTGCGCGCGGCGACGGCCGAGCTGCTGCGGCTGCGGGAGAGCGAGCTCGAGGGCTACGAGCTGGCGCTGCTGCACGGCGGCATGCGACCGCGCGAGAAGCAGGAGGCGATGGCCGCTTTCTCGTCGGGGAGCGCCGATGTGCTCGTCGCCACGACGGTGATCGAGGTTGGCATCGACGTGCCGAACGCGACCGTGATGCTGGTCGAGAACGCGGAGCGCTTCGGGATATCGCAGCTGCATCAGCTCCGCGGCCGCGTCGGCCGCGGGGAGCACTCCTCGATGTGCTTCCTGGTGGGTCCGCCGAGCGCCCGAGGCTCAGCGAGGCTGCGCGCCCTGGTCGAGCACTCCGATGGCTTCCGCCTGGCCGAGATCGACCTCGAGCTGCGCAGCGAGGGCGAGCTGACAGGCACCCGACAGTCCGGTTTCGGGCACTTCCGCGTGGCTTGCCTGCCCGAGGACGCACAGCTGCTGGAGCTGGCAAGGGCGCGGGCCGAGGCGATCGTGGCGTCCGATCCCGAGCTGCTCGAGCCCGAGCACGCGCTGCTGGGCAGCGAGCTCGAGCGCACGCTCGGAGCCGACGCGCACGAGCCGATCGCGGTCTAGACCCTATGTCGTAGGTCGCCCGTTGGGTTGACCGTCGGAGGTAGGCCGGACACTCCTCGCGGGGGTTTGTCTGGCCGGTGAACGGCTCCGGCTGA
>JADGPK010000207.1 GCA_017882445.1 Solirubrobacteraceae bacterium | reverse complement strand
AATCGGTCGAACTTCGCCTAAATCCACCCACTCACTGACGATCTGCGCGCAGCCAGCTCCCTCCCACGACGGCGATCGAGGGCCGGCGGTGAGCGGGTCTGGGGCGCGCCGAGCCCCGCGGGGCGATGGATGCCGCCCACGACGGCGCGCGAGGCACGGGGCGCTTTGGCGGCGGCCTGATCGAGATCCACCGCGCGTTGTTGGGTGAGCCATCAGCGACACCGGGATGATCGCCCCGCGTGTGTGGTGCAGCCTCCGGCAGTTCCGCATGGCAGGCCGGAGAATCTTCAACGAGCAGGACGCGAGGCGGTGCCTCGCCGCTGTGAAGTCGTCACGAGCAGACCTGGGCACGTGGGCGCGCGCGCACGGCGTCGACGGTCGCTCTCTCAATCTCTGGCGGTTGAATCTCTCGCGGCGTGGGGAACCGAGCCTGCGCATGGTGAAGCCGGTCCAGTTGGTTGAGCTCGTACCCGCGGTGCCGCGCAACGTCCCGCGCGCGCCGTACGTGCTGCGCGTCGGTGGTGTCGAGCTCGAGGTCGGCGACCAGTTCGACGAGCAGTCGCTCCGCCACCTCGTGGGCCTCCTCAAGTCGTGCTGAGCCTCACCCCTACCGTTCGCGTCTTCGTCGCGGTCGAGCCCATCGACATGAGAGGCAGCTTCGATGCCCTGGCCGGTGCCGTTCGCCGGCTTGGTCTCGACCCAGTGGACGGCCACCTCTACTTGTTCCTCAACAAGCGTCGTCGGCTCGCAAAGGCGCTCTGGTTTGACGGCTCCGGGTGGTGCGTCCTGGCCAAGCGCCTCGAGGCGGGCAGCTTCCAGCTCCCGCCCTTCTCCGAGTCGGACTCGCGCGTCGAAGTGGACGGCACCACCTTCGCCGCCATCATCGCTGGCATCGACTTCACCGCGGCTCGGCGTGGCTGGTTTCGTCGGCCGTCGCGCACGAGGGGGATCGACACGAGCCCGCCGGCGTGATCTTGAGCGCGCGTGCTCGACGTCGCCGCGCTGCAACAGGAGAACGCCAGGCAGCGCGACGAGAACGCCGCCCTCCGGGCGCAGGTGACGCAGCTCATCGACAGCATCGCGAAACTGAACGAGCGCGTGGCTGAGTTGCTGGCTGTCGCGCAACGCAAGCAGCGCAAGCCCTCGCCGCCGAAGCCGCCCGAGCCACCGCCGGCGGTGGAAGGCGACGCGAAGCGGGCCTTCGAGTTGCGGCCGAAACCGCCCGAGCTGCCGCCGAAGACGAAGTCGAAGAAGCCGCGGCCGCCACCGACGGGCCGCAAGCCGCTCCCCTCGCACCTGCCTGTCGAGGAACACACCCTGAAGCCCGACGAGTGCGCCTACTGCGGCAGCACCGCCCTCGACGTGGCAGACGTGGTGGAAGAGGAGAAGCTGCACGTCGTCAAAGAGCACCAGCGCCGCCGCGTCGTGAAGCGCACGACGTGCCGCTGCCGTGCGTGCGGCGAGCGCACCACTCCGCGCTCGCTCCCGGCGCCGTACGAGCGCTCGAAGGTGACGTGCGACTGGCTGGCGTGGTTGGTGACGGGGAAGTTCTCGATGCTGTCCCCGTTGGACAGGCTCCGGCGCGACTTGAAGGACCGCGGAATCCCGATGGCGATGAGTAGCCTTGTCTCCTTCATCGAGCGCGCGGCCGATCTGCTCGCCCCGATCGACGGGCTGCACTGGCAGCAGCTCCTGGCCTCCTCCTGGATGGCGACCGATGGCACGGGGCTCAAGGTACTCATCGAGGGACTGCCCGCCGCTCACGACGGCTACATCGAGCTGTACCGCAACCGCGAGAGCGCGGTGTTTCAGTACGAGGCAGACAAGGCCAGCGAGCACGTCACCGCCAAGCTGAAGCCCTTCCGCGGCACCCTCACTGCCGACGCCGAGCATCGCTTCAACGACGTCTACACTTCCGGCGACGTCCTCGAGGCCGGGTGCAATGCGCACGGCCTCAGGAAGTTCCGCGACGCCGAGGACACGCAGCCCACACTGGGCGCGGAGGGCCATGGCTTTCTCTCCGCCATGTACGTCGAGGAGGACCGCGCGCAGAAGCTCGGCCTCGCTGGTGACGCCCTCGTCGAACACCGTCGCCGACTCATCCGGCCTCTCGCGGATCAGCTCGAGCGATGGTGCGACGCTGTCGCGCCGACGCTGCTGCCATCCGAGCCGTTGACGGCCGCCGTCGGCTACTACCAGCGGCACCAGAAGGCCCTCTTCCGCTTCATCGACGACGCCAACGTCCCCATCGACAACTCGGCCACCGAGCGCGAGTTTCAGAACGTCGCCAAGCTGCGCCTGAATGTGCTCTTCGCCGGCAGCACCGAGGGCGCACACCGCGCGTGCGTGTTGCTGGGCATCATCGCGACCTGCCGCACCGTCGGCGTGCCCGTGCAGGCCTACCTCACCTGGGCCTTCGAGCGCCTTGGCACTCACCGTGACGTCTTCGCGCTCACGATCGCGGAGATGACGCCTGCGGCCTTCAAGCTGACCCTCGGCTGACACGCCTCCGCGTGCAGCCCATCATGCTGCCGCTCGGCCTTCATCCCGGTGTCGCTGATCGCTCACTCTGTGGCGCACCACCCAATGCGCGAGCTGAACTATGTGAGCGCCTGACCCGTGAGCGGCCCCTTCAAGATCGTCGCGCTGTGGTGCTGGTACCGCGGCGCCGAGTTCTACGGCTACCAGCAGCAGCTCGAGCGCCGCACGGTGCAGCGCGAGCTGCTGCGGGCGTTCGCGGCAGCTGGGCTCTCGCGAAACCCGGTGGTGGCGGGCCGCACCGACAAGTTCGTCAGCGCGCTCATCGGACTGGCGACCGC
>JADGPK010000206.1 GCA_017882445.1 Solirubrobacteraceae bacterium | reverse complement strand
ACGGCTGCTCACGATCGCACGCCAAGAAGTTCATAGCCATACCCTGAAGTGTCTTAATCTGCTCGGACGGAGCGGGGGTTTACGCGACAGCCTCGACGAGATGCAGCACTGGCCGACGCCACCCGGCGTCGCTATCGCATCGCGCGAGGAGGAGGCGTGTCCTCCGCCCTGAAGTGACCCGTTTTCGCGGACGCTCGACGGCTCGCTCAGCTAACGCATCGGGCATAGTGTCGAGCGAGCCGCAAGCAACTTCGCCACGCGCCTGCGTGCGGGTGCGAGGCTGAGTGCACCTTGACTTATGCGTGCTCGGCATGCTAAGTACGGAGTGGCACGGTTCCCGTCCAGCGAGGTCTTGATAGGACGCGATACACCGTGGATGAGCGTGCCTGCAAGAGCCACTCACACATGTTCGACCGTCGAGCGATTACTGGACTCGCGCCGGGCGTCTGCCGGCCGCAGCGATCGGCGCATCCGCGCGGATCTCGGACATCAGCCTGGCGGTGAGATCGCCGGCGCTCTCGTTGCTCATAAGCCCGCCACCGGCAGGCGGGAAGAAGCGCACACGAACATGTGCTCGCTTCGGGAAGCGCGCGATGTCGGTGGTTCCAGCCACCGAACAGCACAATATGCGAGCCTCGGGCACAGCCTCGGCCAAACGGCCGAGGCCGCTTCGGGCCCGCAAATCTCGGCCGAGGCTGCGAGTGCCCTCCGGGAAGATGCCGAGACACGCGCCCGAGCGCAACTCCCCGATGGCGCGCTCAAGCGCCGCCGCGTCCGCCGTTCCCCGTTCGATCGGGATCTGCCCCATTCCGTCGAGGATGCGGTTCAACCCCTTGATCCGCCACATCGACGCCTTCGCGAGCGCGCGGATCTGCCGCCGAGGCAGCGCAGCGACTCCGACCGCCACTGGATCCCAGTAGCTGTCGTGATTGGCAGCCAGCAGCACAGGTCCGTGATCCGGTAGATGCTCGAGGCCAACCACCGCGAGCCGGCTCCAGCCGCGCACAATCGGCGAGCAGGCAGCCATGGCAGCAGAATAGGTGCGCGTCTCAGACTTGACCATCGACACGATCTTGCCCGCTCAGCGCATCCGACGTCGTGTCGGGGGGGCGTGGCATCGTCGAGACCAACCAGCTCGACGGACCGCATCGACCCCTACGGGGAGATCCCGCTCAAGCTCGCCTGACGCACGCCGACCCGTCCCCAAGAGTCAAGGAGCCCGCCGTCGCTCGCCGGGTCCCGCGTGCGTGGGCGCTACTTGCGGTTCGATGCCCAGTAGGCCTCCGCTTCGGCCTCCATGACGGCTAGGCGGGAGTAGTAGTCCGGGAACTCATTGAGGTGCGCCCGCGCGATCTTCGCCGTCACCCTCGCGTCGTCGTCGGTGACATTGGTCTCAAGATCCTGCGTGCCGTGCTCGAGCTCGACATCCATCCCCATCCGAAACTGCTCGACATCGAACGGCGACGACACCCAGTCGATTCCAATCCGCTCGCCGGCCGCACTGGCCTCCTCAGCCGTAAAGTGTCCCTTATCGCTCATGACGCGGAGCCTACGCTCAGCGCGCGGGCGCTGTCGGCTTGCGCGTGAAAGCACTCGTGTCTCGTCGTGCCATCCGCGTGCCTGCTTAGGACGACCTGCGAGCGTCTCGGGAGTGACGGCAGGAGCCTCATCTGACGACCGCTCGCGTGGAGCAAAGCGGCAGTCTGCGTTCGGCGCCCCAGGCGCGAGCATCGAGGCCGTCAGCTCGTCGACGCGGTCGGAGGCAAGGCAGGCGTGCGGAGAGGCCAGTCGAGGTAGGACGATGGTTGAGTCGGGTGGCGGCTCATTGGCGCTCCAGGAAGCTCACGATCTCCTCGGCCAGAAGCTCGGGCGCCGTGTGGGTGGCCAGATGGCCCTGTCCGGCCAGGATCCGCAGCTCGGCTTGCGGCAGCGTCGTTTGCAAACGAGTCATTGCCTCACGTCTCCAGCCGGGGCTTTCCTCGCCGACCAGCACAAGAGTGGGGGTCGCCAGCCGTTGGAATCGCGATGGGTCAAACCGATAGCCGACCATTGCTGCACCCTCGCGGGGAAGCGCCTGCACACCGCGGAGCAGGATCGGCCATAGCGGCAGCTCGCGCACTGCGTCGACGGCATCGGGGGGCACACCGCTTCGCTCCACCAGCAACGTCACCGCCGCCTGCTCGTCCTCGCCTCGCCTCACGAGCTCGACCACTCGTGCGACCACGCCGGGGAACTCAGGATCGTCGTCGATCGATGGCTCATAGACGATCAGGCGGCCAATCCGGTCGCTAGTCAGCGCAGCCTCAAGCGCCACCAGGCCTCCGTAAGAGTGCGCCACCACGTCGACTGGCTCGTCGAGGAGCGCCACCACGGCGAGCAGATCCGCGACCTCGTGCGCAAGCGAGTATTCGGCGCCGCCCTCCCCGCTGGCGCCATGACCGCGCCGATCGACCGCGAGCAGCGTGCGCGCACGCTCGAGCCTCGGGCGAACCCCATCCCAGGCCGTGTGGTCGATCGTAACGCCGTGCAGCGCGACCAGCGGCGGACCCTCCCCGGACCGCCAAATCGCGATCGAGGTGCCGTCAGCGGATGTAACGCGTTCGAGCGCCGGCTCGCTCAAGGGTGATCGATGGTAGCGCCCAGGTCGTGGGCGTTCCATGCAGACCCCTCGATTTTCGGCCATCGTCCGACGCCGCTTCCCGAGGTGGCGCACTCGCCTCCGGAAGCGCGCGATCGCAGGTCAACGTGGCGAAGTCCCTCAGTAGCATCGCTGCGATGAGTGACATCGAGCGTTTCGCCTTTCGCTTCGCGCGGACGTATCGTCT
>JADGPK010000205.1 GCA_017882445.1 Solirubrobacteraceae bacterium | reverse complement strand
CGTCGTGGTGAACAACGCCGGCTACGGCCAGTTCGGCATGGTCGAGGAGCTCAGCGAGGCGGAGTCCCGCGAGCAGATCGAGACCAACCTGTTCGGGGCACTATGGGTCACCCAGGCGGCGCTGCCATTCCTACGCGCCCAGGGCAGCGGTCACATCCTGCAGGTCTCCTCCATCGGTGGGATCTCCGCGTTCCCCACCGTCGGCATCTATCACGCGTCGAAATGGGCGCTGGAAGGTCTGAGCCAGGCGCTCGCCCAGGAGGTTGCCGGCTTCGGCATCAAAGTCACCCTCATCGAGCCCGGTGGTTACTCAACCGACTGGGGCGGTAGCTCGGCCAAGCACGCCACGCCGCTGGCCGCCTACGACGAGGTCCGTGAGCAGGCCGCCA
Source organism: Solirubrobacteraceae bacterium (assembly GCA_017882445.1). Classification (GTDB taxonomy): domain Bacteria; phylum Actinomycetota; class Thermoleophilia; order Solirubrobacterales; family Solirubrobacteraceae; genus Palsa-744. Next base: position 2,439 of record JADGPK010000205.1, on the reverse strand, counting down.
ACCGGCCCAGCCGGCGCGGGACCCCAGGTGACCCGGTCGCGACCAGGGACGCCGTGCTCACGCTGGTCGACTCCGACAACCCGCCGCTGCGGGTCTTCCTCGGGGAGGCGCCGCTAGCCATCGCCACCGCCGACTACGAGTCCCGACTCGCGACCTGGAACGAATGGCAGCCACTGTCCGTCGCCGCGCACGGCAACCAGGGCTGAGCACTGCCGGACACCACAAACCCCGACGACGTAGTACAGGACCACCAACGCCGCGGTGAGCACCACGACCGAGGCCCCACGTGCCGTGAGCGAAGGTCGGGGCGTCCTTCAGCATCTGGTAGCCCAGGCCGGTCCCGCACCGGGACCCTCCGTCCCGGTTCGGGATCGCGCTACGGACACCGCGGCTTGGCTCCGACGCGTCCGGTCATCGATCCACCTACGTAGGTGAGTCTCCTCGAAGTCTTTGTGGTTCCCGGCAAGCGAGATCATGTTGTTGTCGCAGCAGAGCCGCGTTTCCCGGTCGGTGTGGGGGTCAATCCGATGTGGGGCTCTTGTGGCGGTCATAACCGTGACGCGTCTTGCTGCGACGTCGATGTGCGACCGGTCGAGATAGCCGACACCGTGAAGTCAGCGCCAGCTACGTCCTCGAGTACACCTTCCCCGCGACCTAGATGGTCATGAATGCCCGGCTCCTGTGACTCGTTCAGACGTGCGGAATCGAACAGTTGGAGGTTCTTTCGCGCGTAGCTAACATTCTGCCAAGTGCCGATCTCGCGGACTATGTCTGTGCCCTGTTCCTTCAACTCGGCGATCGAAGAAACGCCCACGAGAGTCATCGTGCGCTGCAGCTCGTCGGCGAGAATCTCGATCACCCGAGTCACCCCCGGGGATCCGGCCGCCGCCAGACCATACAAGTAGGGGCGCCCGATCGAGCATGCGTCGGCTCCGAGCGCGAGCGCCTTTACGATGTCGCTTCCTCGCCGAATGCCGGAGTCAACGTACAACTCGATGCCGTCTCCGGCTCGTTGCCGCGACTCTGGTAGCACGTCCATCGGGCTCAGCATGTGGTCGAGCTGGCGTCCGCCGTGGTTGCTCAATTGCACGGCATCGAGGCCGATGTTGGCGGCGTGAACGATGTCGTCCGGATTGACGCAGCCCTTTAGGACAATCTTGCCGGGCCACGCTGCCCGCAACGCCTCGAGGTCCTCCCAGCCTCTACTCGAGTCGGAATGCCCAAGGATCTGGTGCCACATCGACGGTGAGACTATCGAATCGTCCGAACGGCTCGGTTCCAAATTCGGGAAGCGAATCCCTTCAGTCCGCAGAAAATTGAACCACCAGCGTGGTCTCGCTGCAATGCCGATCAGCGACGAGAGCGTCAGCGCAGGAGGGGCTGTAAAGCCGTTCCTGCGATCTCGCTCTCTGGAGCCGAGAGCACGTGTGTCCACGCTTACCACGACTGTTTGATAACCGGATGCGGTGCACCGATCCAACTTTGCGTTCAAGTAGCCACGGTCGGAGGAGAGCCCCAAACTGAACCAGCGGTCAAGATCGGGGAACTGGTTCGCCAGACCCTCCATGGATACCGTGCTCAGACCGGCTAGTCCGTATGGCACTCGAGCCGCACTTGCCGCTCTTGCAACTGCCAGTTCGCCCTCCGGGTGAAACATTCGTGTCGCGCCTGTTGGGGTGAGCGTGAGCGGCAGCGCAGTCTTGCGCCCGAGCAGTGTGGTTGTCGTGTCAGGCCCAGTGACCGGACCCCATTTGGGCATGAGTCCCCAGTTATCGAAGGCCGCGCGGTTATGTCGCAGGGTTACTTCGTCTTCGGCGCCTCCGTCCAGGTAGTCGAAGATCCCGGACGGCAACGCTCGGCGGGCAGCAGCGCGATACTCCGCCACGTTGTAGGCGTTAGCCAGCACTGGCGACTCGAGGTACCGGCCAGGATCACCCTGGCTGGTCTGCAGGCGGTCCTGCAGGCAGCGTTCGGTTGGATCGACGGCCACCTGCACGGCTTCGAGGTGAGCGCCCGCGGACGGCGTCCCCGGCTCGAGTCGCTCGCCGTCACCGTCGCCGACCAGCTGGTTTACCGCTACGACTTCGGCGACGACTGGACCCACCCCCATAAAGGTCAGGGCCGCCATGCCGCAGGCGATCTTCGCCGACGCCCAACTGGCCCGCATCTCCTCAGGAGTCGGCATCAAACCCGCCGACGCCTAACCGTCCACGCACTGAGGAAGCGGGCTCGCCCAGACCGCCGCCGCGCACGCATCGAGAGCAGGCAAGCATTCGGGCGAGTAGTGATGACGCCGTGGGCTCTATCCGATGTCGACTCGCTCAGCGGGCTTGTGGACGCCACTTAGCCTCGGGCGAAGTCGAGCAGCCTGATCACGTCGTCCCGGTCGCGGTCCAGCGCCTGCAGCGCCTCGCGGTAACGCTTCCGGTCTGGGAGCAC
>JADGPK010000204.1 GCA_017882445.1 Solirubrobacteraceae bacterium | reverse complement strand
ATCATCTTCACCCGATGAAAGTCCTTTCGTGAGCACACCCGACACATCGACGAACCTCTCGACGGTCTTGGTTGCCCTGATGAAGGGCGTGACGTACCGCGACGCGGACGAATCTTTATGGCAGTCGCTCGTGCAACTCTCGGCGCGCGTGCGCGAGTACGTCGTCGTGCTCGGGCTCGATCTCATTCTCGACGAGGCAGAGGGTTATGCCTACCTGCGGCAGCGCCCCGTCGCGGAGGGCGCCCCCGAACTGCCGCGGCTCGTCGCGCGGCGGCAGCTCGGCTACCAGGTAAGCCTTTTGATCGCTCTCCTGCGCAAGAAGCTCGCTGAGTTCGACGCGAGAAGTGGTGACACGCGGCTCGTGCTCGGGCGCGACGAGATCGTGGACCTGGTGCGCGTCTTCTTGCCCGACACCGCGAACGAAGCTCGACTCCTCGACCGCGTGGACGCACACATCAACAAGATCGTGGAGCTCGGTTTTCTGCGTCGCCTCCGCGCACGAGAGGATCAGTTCGAGGTGCAACGGATCCTGAAGGCGTTCGTCGATGCGCAGTGGCTAAATGGCTTCGAGGAGCGCCTCGCGCAATACCGCGCCCACTCCGCGGCCGACCAAGCCGGCCGCTCCGAGGAGTCACCGTGACGGAGGAGGAGCAACCCGTCCTCGACTTCGCGCCGCGCGGCGCGCGCTCGGGGTTCCGTCTCGCACGCCTGGAGGTTCTCAACTGGGGCACCTTTGGGGGCTGCGTTTGGGGGCTCGACGCGGGCGGAGAAAACACGTTGCTGACGGGAGACATCGGGTCGGGTAAGTCGACGCTTGTCGATGCGATCACGACGCTGCTCGTCCCGCCTCAGAAGCTCGCATACAACAAGGCCGCGGGTGCCGACGCCAGGGAGCGAACCCTGCGATCTTACGTGCTCGGCTACTACAAGTCCGAGCGCGGCAATTCTGGCGCAACGGCACGCGCGGTTCAACTTCGAGACAACGACACCTATTCCGTCTTGCTCGCACGGTTCGTCAACGAGGGTTTCGGACAAACCATCTCGCTCGCGCAAGTCTTCTGGCTGAAGGATCTCGAGGGACAGCCCGCCCGCATGTACATCGTCGCGGACCAGGCGCTCACCATCGCCGAACACTTCACCGGGTTCGGAACCGACATCAACCAACTGAGGAAGCGACTGCGCCGAGCGAGCTTCGAAGTCCACGAGACCTTCCCGCCGTACGGCGCGGCATTCCGCCGTCGTTTTGGCATCGACAACGAACAGGCACTCGACCTCTTCCACCAGACGGTCTCCATGAAGTCCGTCGGCAACCTGACGGACTTCGTGCGCCAGCACATGCTCCAACCGTTTCCCGTCGAGCCGCGCATCACGGCACTCATCGGTCATTTCGACGACTTGAGCCGCGCTCACGAAGCCGTTCTCAAGGCGAAGGCGCAGGTCGAGCGGCTCGTCCCGCTCGTCGCCGATTGTGAGCGCCACGCCGTTCTGATGGCCGACGTCGAGTCGCTGCGTTCTTCCCGTGAGGCGCTGCGGCCTTGGTTCGCGCGAAGGAAGGCGACCCTGCTCGAGCGCAGACTCGAGAGTCTGAGCGCGGAGCTGTTGCGCCTCGATGAACGACTCGCCTCCCTCGACGAGAGACGCGCGCGCTGCCAGGTCGAGCGCGACAGTATCAAGCACTCGATCGCCGCAAACGGTGGCGATCGGATCGAGAGCATCAAGAGCGAAATCAAACGCCTACAGGCGGAGCTCGCCGAACGCCAGAAGCGCGCCGGCCGCTACGACGACCTCGCGCGGAGCATCGGCCTCCCCGCCGCGACGGACGCCGACGCGTTCGCCGCGAACCGAGCAACGACCGAGACCGCGCGCGAGAAGGCCGAATCCGACCAGGCGACCGCGCAGAACGACCTCGCGGACGCCAACGTCGACTTTCGAAAGCTCAGGACCGACCATCAGGAGGTCGAGAGCGAGCTCACCTCCCTCCGCCTTCGGCGGTCCAATATCCCGGCGCGGATGCTCGCTGTTCGCGCGAACCTGTGCGAGGCCCTCGGCGTCGACGACGACGCACTGCCTTTTGCCGGGGAGCTTCTGCAGGTGCAACCTAGCGAGAGGGCTTGGGAAGGTGCCATCGAGCGCCTCATGCATAGCTTCGGTCTTTCCCTGCTCGTGCCCGATGCGCACTACGCGAACGTGGCGCAATGGGTCGACCGGACGCACCTCGGCGAACGAATCGTCTACTACCGCGTCCGCACGCAACGCACCACGGAACGCTCGTTGCTCCGTCCTGATTCGCTCGTGCACAAGATCCACGTCCGCCCGGAGTCACAGTTCTGGAACTGGCTCGACCTCGAGCTCGCGCGGCGCTTCGACTACGCCTGTTGCGAGACGCTCGATCAGTTCCGCCGCGAGACCGGCGCCATCACCAAGTCCGGGCAGACCAAGGGAGGAGGCGGTGATCGCCACGAGAAGGACGACCGGCACCGGATCGATGATCGCTCGCGATATGTCCTCGGCTGGACGAATGACGCAAAGATCGCTGCGCTCGAGAAGCTGGCGCGCGACCTCGAGACGCGGATGCAGAGCGCGGGCGCGCGCATCGCGACACTTCACGCCGCACAGTCCGCGATCGTCGACAGAATTGGCAGCCTGAGACAGCTCGGCGGCTTCGACAGCTTCCGGGCACTCGACTGGAGGCCGCTTGCAGCGGAGATCGACGACCTCGAGGCGGATCGACTAAAGCTCGAATCGGAGTCCGACGTCCTCGCGACGCTAGCGGCAAAGCTGACGGAGGTCGAAGCTACGCTCGGCAACGTCGAGACATCGCTTGCCGACGTA
>JADGPK010000203.1 GCA_017882445.1 Solirubrobacteraceae bacterium | reverse complement strand
ACTCGGCGTAGGCAATCGCGTCCACTATGGGGATATCTGAGCCCCTCACGAGCTGGCCAGCCCATGGAGCCGCCGCACCGGCATCAAGGACGGCAGCAAGACGCTGACTGAGAGGTCGGCGAGCTGCCTTGCGGCTGCGGTTATGCGACTGCGCGTGAGGACAAGGGTGCGCCGGGTGGCGGGATGTAACCCCCGATCGCGTCGCGGGTCCCTTGGGGCGCTCAGCAAATAGGCGACCTGTGACGGCGGCTCGCCAACCAGGCCGTGACCGCTACCAAGGAGAGCAGCTCCACATGCCAGGCGCCCACGGGCCAGGCCACCTCTCGGGAGGGGTGGCCTGGCCCGTGGATTGGCGCGGGGCTGCCCGCGCCGGGAGCACGCGAAGGTCAGCTCACGGAGTCACGGTGAAGGAGTTGAGCGTGAAGGTACCCGAGCCGTCAGTGGTACCGACACCGTTCTCGAAGCCGCTGCCGCCGCCCTAGCCGCCTTGCTGCGTCCCCGAGGGAGCGCTCTGAGGCCGCGCGGAGAGCGCGGCGATGACGGCTGTCTCCTGCGCACCAGTTATCGTGCCGTCCTTGACCAGCGGATCGAGAGCCTTGGAGTACATCGAGCTCATGCTCGACGGCTGGCCGCCGCCCTGCGGCTGTGCGCCCGCCGACGGCTGCGCGCCGGACGTGGCTCCGACACTAGGCCGGACGCCAGTCATCGAGCTCTTGAGCGCCGCCACGATACTCTTCTGCTGGGCGGCAGTGATCGTTCTCCTCTTGACGAGCGCATCGAGCTGACTGCTCATCATCGTACCGGGGCCGCCCATGGCCCCGACTCCTTGAGGCATGCCCGACGGGCCTGTCTGGGTCGTCGTGGCCGGGGCCGATGAGCCACAGGCGGCGACCGTGAAGGCGATCGCGAGCGCTGCGACGGCTGTGAGCGATGCGGCGCACAGGGCCGCGATGGATCTGCGCATCTCACTCCTCTCGTCCTGTTGTCAGGGAGCGTCGAAAAGTATGGCCTACGCGTCTGGGCGCGAACTGAGACGTTGCTTGGAGACCGCTGAGAGTGGCCGGCGGCCGGCGCGGCGCCAACTCCCGGCGGTCAGATGCGACTCCGTCGAGCGAGCCGCCGTCAGGCGTAGCGCGGCAGACTGTTGCGGCTCCAGCCCATGCGGCCCGCGTTGCGCGGCGCCGCGAGCAAGCAGAGGATGCCGAGCAGGACGTAGCAGGAGAGGTTCAGGTTGTTGGCGGTGCCGGTCGCAGCGATCGCCAAGAAGCAAAACCCGCCGACGCGGACACAAGGCACCACGCGAAGCAATGCGGCTGGGGGCTGAGGACAACGAGGTCAGGCCACATCGGGCAATGGGACAGAAACGACCGCTCGTCGTGCACCGCGCAGATCCACACCCATTTCGCGGCCCGGTGTTCAGCAGGTTGACGCCATGCACACCTTGATCGATCTACCCCATGACGTGCGGGTCGACCGATTTCAGGGGGTCCGGTCGGAGCGGTCATCAGGAAGGGGGTCTTGACCGCCGCGCAGGCGCGCGCCAGACCGGAGCGAGGGGGCCGCCTCGAAGACGACGGAGAGCGACTCGCCCTGCGCCTGCGGCCAGGTGAGACGCTCGGCGGTGCGCGCCAGGGCGCTACAGCTCCTCGCCTCGCCGATGGGTGCGTCAAGCACCCCGGCCGAGGCCAATCGTGCACGCACGTGGAGACCGATGAACGGAAGTTCACTCATGCTGCGCCTTCCCGTGACTCCCGGCTGGGCCATCTCCCAGCGTGGACGCAACCCGCGTCAACCTACGTGACGAGGCACCACACGGCTCCGCTCTATCCGGTCTAAACCTGCTTGTCGGCGATCGGCAATCGCACCGTGAACCTTGCGCCGTGGCCTTCCGGCGAGCTCACGGCGACGGAGCCCGCGTGCGCCTTGACGATCGCGGCGACGATGGCCAGGCCTAGGCCGGCGCCGCCGCTGTCGCGGGTGCGCGAGGGGTCGGCGCGGTAGAAGGGCTCAAAGACGTTGTCCGCCGCGTCAGGCGGCAGGCCCGGACCCTCGTCGGCCACATCCAGCACCGCCTGCCCATCCGCTGTTGCGAGGGTCACGTGCACAGGCGTGCCGACCGGCGTGTGCTCGCGGGCGTTGGCGAGGAGGTTAGCGACGACCTGGCGCAGCTGGTGGTCGTCGCCCATCACGGTGGTCGCGTCCGCCCCGTCGAGGCTGATCTCGCGATCCGGGGCGGCGGCGCGGGCGTCGGTGACGGCGTCGGTGACGATGCGCTTGAGATCCACCGGCTCCCGCTGGGGCTGCCGGCCCTCGCCGAGCCGGGCGAGCACGAGGAGCTCCTCGACCATTACGCCCATGCGCTTGCCCTCCTCCTCGATGCGGCGCATCGCCGTGGCGAGGTTCTCGGGGTCGTCCTTGGCGCCGCGGCGGAACACCTCGGCGTAGCCGCGGATGGACGTGAGCGGCGTGCGCAGCTCGTGTGAGGCGTCGGCCAGGAAGCGCCGCAGCTTCTCTTCTGTGGCGGCGCGTTCCGCGAAGGCCACTTCGATCTGCGCGAGCATCGCGTTGAGGCTGAAGCCGAGCCGGCCCACTTCCGTGCGCGGCTCGGCCGGCGTCACTCGCTGCGAGAGGTCGCCGGCGGCGATGGCGTCCGCAGTCTGGGCCATGTGCTCGAGCGGCCGCAGGTCGCGCTTGATGAGCCACCATGAGGCGGCCGCGAGCGCCGCCAGCACCAGGATCGAGACAAGGACCTCGATAGCGAGCAGGCGGTCGAGCGTCTGGCCGGTCTCGGTGAGCGGCACGGCCACCACCAGTATCAGCCCCCGTGAAGGGAATCGCTGCA
>JADGPK010000066.1 GCA_017882445.1 Solirubrobacteraceae bacterium | reverse complement strand
GCCAGCACCAACGGCCCGAGGAACACAGACCACAGGCGGCCCGATCGCCGCCACTAACCTCGCCACGACCATGGCCGCGATTCTTTGCGCGACACCCACCGTCCATTGCAGGCGTATCGCCGCTGCCAACCGCGCGCCTGCTTTTGGCGAGTTGCGGGTCGCTTGGGTTGCGCCCCGCGACACCTGCTTCGTGGTGACTGCGGTACTCAGCTCCGACCGTCGAGACGCTTCCGAGATCGTTCTGCTGGGGTCGTCGTAGTTCTCCGCGTGGGTGTGCGCATAGTTACGGTTGCGGTAGGGCGGGCGGAGTGCGAGCCTCGGTGTTGTGTTTGAAGTGCGACCATGCTCGCGGGCGGTGTGGAGGTCTCGGTGAAGAGCGTGGTCGGCATCGCCACGGCGTTCGCTCTCATCTGCGCGGCAGGGTTGGCGGCGCGCGTTGCGGGTTCGAGCGCCGCTTCGGTGTCGCGCAACATGGTGGTCGTGACGACCACGGCTGATGTTGTGAACGGTAATACGTCTTCGATTGCCGCGCTGAACCGTAAGCCTGGTCGGGATGGGATCTCCTTGCGCGAGGCGCTGCTGGCCGCTGATCGGACCGGCGACTCGGCGACCGTGTATATCTTGTTCAGCCATCGCTTGAACAGCAAGACGATCAAGGTCCGCTCAGAGATGCCGCCGATCCACCGCGACCACCTGGTGTTGGAGGGGATCGCGCCGAACGGGTCGCCCGCAAGGGTTACGCTCGACTGGCTGCATGCGCCGCGAGTGAGGCAGGGGGGAGAGCTGTTGTTGGTTCAGGCATCCGAGGTCACCGTTCGCTGGCTCACTTTCGCCAGCGTGTACTACTCCACCCAGTTAGGTGCGCTGGATGTGATACCAGGGCGGAGCGACGGCACCCCGCCTTCGACCGGCCCGCTGAAGATCGCGAACGTACAGATCCTGGATAACGTGTTCGCCACCTACGGAGGCGGAATCACCGTCCCCGCCCCAGTGGCGCAGGGAGTGTTCATCGGGAACAGTTACGTCGCAAATACGCATGTCAGCGGGGTCACGATCACGCGCAACACGTTCCTAGGTCCCAGCAGCGACGGCGTCCTCGTAGGGACGGACAACTCAGGCGCGACAGCGCAAGGTGTCGTGATCGAGGACAACACGTTCGACGGCAACGAATTCGCGGTCGAGCTAGGCGAGGCAGGGAACTCGCCACGCCAGGAAGGGACACAGATCATTCACAACACGATCACTGGCGGCAGCATCGGCATCACCCTTAACGAGAGCGCGACGAACGGAGTGATTGATAACACGCTGATTCAAGGCAACGTGATCTCGGGTGTGCAGGGGAACGCGTTTAATCTCGACGCCGCGGCCTACGATCCGAGTCTGCCAGGCATGACTGGCAGCGATGTGATCTCTAACACGCAGATCATCAACAACGCTATCCACGCCAACTACGCGGGCCAAGCTGGTATCCGGTTGTCCGGCGGTAACATTGCTAGTTCGCCGCCCAGTCGCGTCTCCGCGGTCACGATCGAGAACGACACGTTCGTCAACGAGCAACAGGGGTCTCTGTTCGTCGCGACCCCCGGCGCGACCGGCAACCAGATCACCGACGTCACCGTCCGCAACACGATCCTCTACGACCCGTCCGGCTTCCCGCCGATCGCCGAAACGGGCCCGGTGCCCAACCACCGCCCGGACGTGCTCACGAACTCGCTGATCAGCGGCCCCGGCTGGGCCGGGCAGAACGGCAACATCACCGGCGACCCCAAGTTCGTCGACGAAGCCCACGGCGACTACCACCTCGCGCCCGGCAGCCCGGCGATCAACGCCGGCACCACGATCGGCGCTCCCAGCTACGACCTCGACGGAGCTCGACGCGACGCCCAGCCCGACATCGGCGCGTTCGAGTTCGGGGCTTTGCCCCGTCCCCTGCTCACGGTGACGGCCGAGCAGCTCGGCGGCAACGGGACGGTCACGAGCAGCCCAGCAGGCATCAACTGCGGAACCGCATGCAGCGCCCGCTTCGAACCCGGCACTACCGTCAAGCTCACCGCGAAACCAGACAGGGGATCCAAGCTCCTTGGCTGGAGCCAACCGTGCTCCAGAAAGGCCCGCTGTACGGTCAGCCTCAAAAGCGCCAGATCGATCACGGCTCGCTTCGCGCCCTAGCCCGGCAAAGCCGACAAGCGCAGAGCTCCACCGACCGGGCTCCCGACCCGGCCGCTGCGGCCAAGACCCGCAATCGACCCGCGTCGTTCCTCCTGGCGTTCTGACCCGCGCACCCGGATTGCGCAGTTAGCGGGACGCTTGCGTTCATCGGCCGAACGCCCGCCCGATCGGGCGAGAGCGGCTATCGCTTTGGGATGTATGGAAGTGTGCCACCGGCCGTCACGCACGCCTGCAATCGCGTGGACGCGAGCGCGTCCGCGGTTGCCGCTCACGCTCGTGGATCGGACGATTCGCGACAGTCGACCCAGTCGCCAGCTCGCTCTCGTATCCGCTGCGAGCAGTCGCGCGAATGCTCTCGGCTCGGTGCGCGTCAGGTCGCGAGACGCTCGTTCGGAGGGGAGGGGGATGCCGTAGCGCCCGCGAGCCACCCGCACGAATCTGGGGGCCGGGCCTTCGAGATTGCCGGCGAGCGTGGCCTTTACGGAGGCCCAGCGCACCGGCTCGCCCAGGAGCGTCTGGACCGCCGCGTGCACGTCGCGAGCCTGCATGGGGTCGCTCTCGTCGCTTAGCACCTGTGCGATGGCGTCGATGATCCGTCCTTGGCGAGGATGATTGGCTCTTGCGGCTTGCAACGTGGCTCGGGCAGGAGCGATCCGGCCGCGCTCGACGTCGCTGGTGGGGCTCTCGGGCACGCTGGAGGGCCCCGAAAGCAGTGCTTTCAGGGGTAGGGAGGGGTTGGAGTGGTGTCCACTAAGGTCCATTGCTCATACCTCTAGCGGGTAGGCGCTGCGGCCGGGAGCGGACCCCAACCACCACCACGGGCCTGGGTCGGGCCTCCGAATCAGCCGATCGCCACCATGCGTTCGATCGGCAACCGGGCGCGGTCCGCGACCTCGGCGGGCACCTTGACCTCGAACTTCGAGTCACGAAGCGCGTCGCGCAGCTTCGGCAGCGTGATCATCTTCATGTACTTGCAAACCGCCTTGGGGTTCACGGCCGTCAGGTGCGCATGGGGCGCCGCCTTGCGCAGCGGATGCAGCATGCCCGTCTCGGTGGCGACGATGAAGTCTCCGTCCGGATGCTCGCTCACGTACCTGAGCATTCCCCCAGTTCCGAGCATGTGCACGCCTCCGTCGTGGATTTCGCCCGCGGCCACGTACTCCATGCACTGGGTCGCGCAGCGGCACTCGGGGTGGATGAGGAACTCCGATCCTGGACGCTCGACGCGCATGCGGTTGATGTCATCTGGCCTGATCCCGGCGTGCACGTGGCACTCGCCCGGCCAGAGGATCATCGGCTTGCCCGTCACGCGCTCGACGTAGGAGCCGAGCCACATGTCGGGGCCGAATAGGATCTGGACGTCCGCGCCGTGCTCGACGCGGATGTGTTCGACGATCTGCTCGGCGTTGGCCGAGGTGCAGCAGTAGTCGGTCTCTGCCTTGACCTCCGCCGATGTGTTCACGTACATCACGACGACCGCGTCGGGGTAGCGCAGCTTCCAGTTGCGAAGCTCGGCGGCCGTGATCGACTCCGCCAGCGAGCAGCCGGCCTCAAGGTCGGGGATCAGCACCGTCTTCTCAGGCGCCAGGATCGACGCTGTCTCGGCCATGAAGTGCACGCCGCAAAAGGCGATCAGCTCGGCGTCGGTCGCCGCCGCCCGCCGCGAGAGTTCCAGCGAGTCGCCCACGAAATCCGCGAGGTTCTGGATCTCGGGCACCTGGTAGTTGTGCGCGAGGATCACCGCGTTGCGCTCCGCGGCGAGTGAGCGGATCTCCTGCGTCAGCTCCTCGATCTCCTCGGAACTGAGCTCGAGGACGGGTACAGGCTCTTCGATCGTCGGGATCTCTCGCATCGATCAGCCTCCGGCACGACATCGCGGTGTCCGTGCGAAGGTCGATCGTACTCGGCAGCCGAAAGGCAGACATCCGTAGGTGCCCGCGTCGGTTGCGGCATCGATCTCACAGCCGAGCGGTCGAAGCGTCGCGCCTGGGACCACGACAGGGTGCAAGATCGGCGACGAGTAGAGCGTGCAGGGGTCCGGAGGGGTTGGAGTGGTGCCCACTGAGGCCCATTGGCGTCCGACCGAAGGTGTCGCACTCCAACCCGCCGAACTGGGTCCGCTTGTAACGCATCGCACGCAGGAGGCTCTTAACGACGTCAGAGGCTTCGTGGATCAGGCTCCGTCCGTCGCGTGGATGGTCTGTGCCTGGGGAAAGCCCCAGTACGCGCGTCCTCCTTGCGACTCTTATAAAGCCGGTGGCGCCCCTGCATGCTCTAGCGGACGTCGAAGTCGTCCAGCCTTGCCGGTGTGACTTCGTCGACGGTCAAGTGCTCTACAACCGCGCGCGGCGGCCCCTTGCGGCAGTAGTCCAGCAGTGCCTCCACAACATCTCGCGGCCCCTCGGCCCACACCTCTACTGTCCCGTCGAGCCGGTTGCGCGCCCAGCCTGCCACGCCGAGCGATTTGGCGTAGCGACGCGCAGAGTTGCGGAACAAATGTCAAGCCGGTTGAAAAGTCACCCCCTTTCGCCGGTTGACATTTTGTAGGCGCCGTCTGAATACTCCTCACCCTTGGCCGGTTGAAAAAGGGACCGCCTGCTGGGGGTGAGAGCCTGGTTCGGTTGGTGATGCCGAGGCCAGGAGGAGGAGTATTCAGACGGCGCCTACACCAAACGCCCTGCACGCGGCCAGCAATAACTGCGCGCCTGGAAACGCGCTGGGGAGCGCTCTCGCTCATCATGGATACCCAAAGTACGCGCGGCGATGGTGGGCTTGAAGGGCCACCGGGCGAGGCTACGCCGTCGGCTCCTGCAATGCGCGAGATCCGAGCGTCTCGGAGTGCGCCCCTCGCTGCTGCTGCGGACGACAGGAGGCGTCGCTGACGCTGCTTGCGCGTGCGTCCGAATCCGCGATGGGCGCGGCTGGCTGCGTTCGAGCCAGCGACTTACCGATGATGAGCCTAAGCCCCATCGGATCGCGCAACTGGCACGGAGCCGGTTCGCCGCAGATCTGGTGGCTTTAGCGGCTCGTACGCGAAACGAGCACGTACCGCCCGCGAGCGACCCGCAGGAACCGTGGTGATCGCCCCGCGATGTTGGACGCCAGAAGAGCCTTGACAGAGGCCCAGCGCACCGGCTCGCCCAGCAACGCCTCGACCTCTGCGTGGACCTCTCGTGGCTGCATCGGCTCGCGGCGATCGGTAAGCACCTGGACGATCGCGTCGATGATCCGGCCCTGCCGAGGATGCTGAGCTTCGAAGGCTCGGGCACCTTGCCGAGGGACGAGCAGCCTGTCGGCATGCGACCGCGCCGACGGGGCCATCTCCCCGCCGAGCGGTCCTTGGAGCAAGGCTTCCAGGGGTCCGGAGGGGTTGGAGTGGTGTCCACTAAGGTCCATGTCAGGAAGCGTTCGGGGTCGGGGACCTCTCGACGGTCGAGCAGTACCTGCACGCGGAGATGCTGAGCCTGATCGTGCCCCTGGCTGTCGGCTACCTGGCGGTGCGCTCGGTTGCTAGCGGTCTGTCCGGAGCGGCGGAAACCGGACGGCTCGACGTGCTGCTCTCGGCGCCTGTTTCTCGGAGCCGGCTGGTGATGGCCGATTTCTGCGCGACAGCCGTCGAGCTGGCTGCCGTGCTCGCCGTCACGCTGGCCGTCACGATGGTCGGGAGTCTTGCTTCGGGCGCGGGCCTGTCCTTCGAATCTGCGCTGGCCGGCTTTGCCAATGTCTGGCCCCTGGCCATGCTGTTCGGCGCACTAGGGATCGTCGTCACCGGGTTCTCGTTGCGCACCGTCGTCGTCACGGGTTCGGTGGCGGGCGTGTTGGTGGGGATGTACGTGGTGGACCTAGTCGGCCGTCTCGACAAGAGTCTCGACGCAGTTCGCTACGTCTCGGTGTTCCGCTACTACGGCAAGGCGATCGAGAACGGCATCGATCCACTTTCGTTCCTCGGCGTCACCGTCGCGGCCGTTGTGCTCGCCGCGGTCGGGGCGATCCTGTTCGCGCGGCGCGACCTTCTCGCGTAGGAGACGTGCGCTCTTCGGCCCCGGTCTGAAGCGCGACCCGTAGGATGACCGTCTTGGCCCGTCGACTGCTCGTCATCGCCTCTGTCGGAGCGCTCGGGCTGATGCCAGCACCGGCATCAGCCACAACCTGGGTCAGCTACCAGGCGCTGTTCGCCGAGGTCAGGTCTGGACCCATCATCCGAGCGATCATCAACCCGGCGCGCGGAGACATCGAGATCAAGTTCCGCGACCTCTCTGAGTGGCATGCCTTTTACCCCGCTGGCGCTCAGCCCACGCTCCAGCGGCTTCTCCATGCACGCCACGTTCGCGTGCTGTTCGTTCCGCGCCATCCCGCGAAGACCTCGCACCCGGCTGCTGTCCATCATCACCTGCGCTATATCGCAGCGGGCTTCATCGGTGTCCTGGCAGTGCTCGCAGCCACGTTGCTCTACCTGCGCCGGCGCACCGCGTCCGAGCGGGCTGACGGCGGAGCGCCGCCCCTAAGCTCTCGTGAGCCGTAGCGTTTCACGCTTTTCGCCGGCGTCGGCGGAGCGATCTCGCGGCAGCAACGAGAATCATCGCAGCCGTCACGGCAAGCACGATCCTTAGCCAGTGCGTCCCCCCGCCCATCGGCACGTTGGTCGCAACCGGAGTGTGCGGGTGATAACCCACCGCGCCGACACTGACCGCGTACTCGATTCGCCGCGGAGATGTCAGTGTCAGCCACGCCGCGACGGCATGGTCGCTGGCTGGATCAACGGCCACCACGGGAGCGGTGTTGGGACCGGCTGCGGCGATCATCTCGGGCCGCGTCGACACCACTCGATCATGGGGGCGGAAGGAGAGGCGCGCGGTCCAGAGCTCCACATGCCGCATGTCGAGGGCGCCGCTTGCGAGTTGTGGCGCGCTGCTCCAGAGGGCGATCGTCTCCCGGGCGGGCCCCGGGGCGAGATCGGCCAGTATCGCCTGCGTGTGCGGATCGGACAGGAGCGTGGTGGGCCTGGAGGCTGCGAAGACTGCGGGGGCCGCGCGGACCAGGTAGTGACCATGCTCGGCCACGGTCCAGGCGAGCATCACGTTCTCGGTCGAGAGGCGCTCGAGAGCGAGCGACCCGGGACGGTGGCCGACCTGCTGCGGATCGGCGAACACCGCAAGCATTCGCGGCGCTTTGAAGCGAGGCCCGACCGCCGAGAGGCTCAGATACAAGCGGGTCATGGGGGTTGCTCGCTCCCGGGCCTCGGTGCTTGACCAGGCGATCATGCCGTGGCCGTTGTCGCTGAGCACTGCTTGCAGCTGCGGGCCGGGGTCGCTGGGGCCAACGCGTTGGGTGGGGTCGTTGTGCCCGGAAGCGTGCAGCGTGCTGGCGTAGATTGCCCCATCCTGTTGCCAGGCGACGAGCACGTCGGCGCGGTAATCCAGCGCCACCGTCAGGCTCGTCACTCTCCCGGCTCCAATCGGGATCGACCGCGCCCTCCCGAAGTCGTGCTGGAAGTTGCGCTCAACGCGCACCTCGATCACCGCTGGTGCCACGGTGGCGAACGCCGCGTCTCCCAGATATGCCCGTGCCAGTGCCGTCGGGGGTCGAGATCCGACCATCGACCTGAGCCAGTCGCGCGGATGGGCGGCGCTCCCCTGCAGCAGAACACTTGCACCATCGGCGGAAGTGTGAGTGGCGTTCGTCGCGAGGAGCGCTACGCGACCGTAGCTCGCACCGACGGCGGTCAGCCCGACGCTCGCCCCGGGCTCCGGTGGTTGTGTGCTCGCGCTCCGCGCCCGGTCGGCCGGGCCAACGGCTGCGATGGCGAGGGCCCAGCGATCTGACCGTTGCGAACCCGACCTGCAGGGGGCCGGCGCGGATGCCCACGCGATGGCGCCCGGCCCTGTGGGTGTTGTGGGGCCCTTGCTGGGAAACGCGATCGCCGGCCTGACCATGAGTGCGCACTCAGCGAGGAGGCTCGGCGTCGACCAGCCATGCGCATCCGGGTTCACGGATCCGACAGGTTCACCTGGAGCTCGTTCGGAGCCACTTGACGCCCCCGCGATCCCGCCTGCGGATTGAAGACCGAAGAGCACCGCGACTCCTGCGAGCGCTGCCATCCCCAGCCCTGCACGATGTCCGGTGTTCAAGACGGGACCATAATCGCGCATGTATCGTGAGACTTTCCACCTGGCGCGCCCAGGCGGTGAGTGCGTCGATCTGGCAGGTACCGTCGGTGTGGTGAGCTGTGGCAGTCGATGGCGATGAACGAGGAACCTGAGGAAGGCAGACTATCGTCCCGAGACCGCTGGCTCGCTGTGGCGCTCGGGTTGTGCGCCGCCATACCGGTCATGGTGTCCACGGCGCTCGCACTGAAGTGGGGATGGCTGCCGGCGGGCGACCAGGCGAACATAGCCACTCGCGCGTATGACGTCTTCACGTCGCGAACGCCGCTCCTGGGCCTGCACTCGGACGTCAGCTACGTGACTCACCACGACGTGTACAGCCTGGGGCCCATGCTGTTCTGGCTGCTGGCTCTCCCGGCCCGCTTCGCCAGCCCCTGGACGATGGTTCTGGTGATGGGACTCGTCAACGCTGCGTCCGTCGTCGGCGTCGTTGTGCTTGCCGCTCGCCTCGGTGGGCGCTTGCTGATGTTCATCACCGCGATCGCCCTCATCATCATGACGCGCTCGCTGACACCGGAGCTCCTGCATGACGTCTGGAATCCCGCCGCGGGCCTGTTTCCGTTCACGCTTCTGATGTTCGTATGCTGGTCTCTGGGATGCGGTGAATATCGGCTGCTCCCACTTGCCGTCCTCGTCGCGAGCTTCGTCGTTCAATGCCAACTCGCGTTCGTGCCGCCATGCCTCGCACTCCTGGTCATTGGCTTCAGCGCGCTTGGCGTGTCGCTCAGGCACAACGGAGCGAGAGTCGGCGGACGCTCGCGCGACGCACAACGGAGCGTATGGCCCTGGGCGCTTGCGGCACTGCTCGTGGCAGTGGCCTGCTGGACCACGCCCGCGATCGATGAGATCGAGGCAAAGCCTGGCAATATCGGCGAGATCATCACGACGGTCGAAGCGAACCGGTCGACGCTCGGCCCGACGGCTGGATGGAACGCCGTGGTGCGCGCCGTCGGCATCCCCCCGTGGTGGCTGACGGATCCCTCCTCTCCCTGGGCACGGAAGTACGAAGTACGAACAGGCCAGAGCCAACTCGCGGTCGACTCCTGTGTGCTGGTTCTGTTCGCTCTCCTGGCCCTCGCCGCAGCGGGTTTGCGCCTGCGCCGAAACGACCTTCTTCTGGGCGCGCTCATCGCGCTCGCACTGTGTGGAGTGCTCGCGGCCAGCGCCGCGAGCACTCCAACAACCCGCGTGCTCGCTGAAACTCTCGGGTACACCATGTGGTGGGGCTCACCGGCCGGGATGTTCGCGTGGCTGATGGTTGGCTGGCCAGCAGCGGCGTTGCTCTCCAGGAGATTCCCCTGGCGCGGTCGCCTCCGCGCGGTTCCCGTCGTCGCCAGCATCGGCATTGCCGCCACTACCGGAAGCGCCGTGGCGGCGACGGCACGCCCCGACTATCACCGCTCGGAGTACGGCCCGCTTGCCGTGATCTACTCGAGCCTGGACGCGAGCATTCCCGCCGGAAGGACGGTCCGGCTGATTGGATCGCTCGGGAACGCGACCTTTCGCTTCAAAATGGCCGCACGATTCGCGTTGGTGCGACGGGGTATCCGGCCACTCTCGCCCGGCATCGACGTCCGGCTCGGGTCCTGGTATGAGCTGGACCACCACGCGTATGACTGCACCGTCTACGTCAACGACGGGGACCGTTCCCCGGCGAGTAGCGGTGGCAGAGCGGCTGTGATCGCGCGGGTCACCTACCACGCAGGCACCGTCAGCTACCCCCTCAGCGTGTGGGTATCGCCCGCGGGGTGTCCGAAGGCGACACCCAGAAGCTGACTTCCGCGCCAACGCTCGGCTGCACCTGGATCCCGCAGAGCTCACGCGTGATCGACTGCGCCGGGGGTGGCGGGGCCGACGTCAGTGATCTCCCGATCGCGCCAAGCGGATTACCACGCTCGTGCGGGCGGTGGAGGGCCGGCACGATGGTGCCATGCAGCTGCGCGCTCGCCCCGCCTGCCCGGCGCGATCCCGCGCCAGGCGCGCGCCGGTCACGGCGGCGCTGGCGGTGATCGGCGCGCTGGCGCTCGGCGCAGCGGCGCCGGCGCCCTCGACGGCGGCCGGCTGGTCGCCCGCGATGACCGTCTCGGACCCACACGACGCGATCAGCAACCTCGGGCTCGCGTCCGGCGCGAGCGCCGACATGGTCTCCTGGCACTTCTACGACCTCACGCCGCCAGCGCATCAGATCTTCGGGCCGCCCGGCGCGAGCTACGCGGTGGCGGGGGTATCCGGCCTGTTCGGCGCGCCGCGCCGGCTGCCCGCGAGCTACGCCAGCGGAGCACTCGTCGCCCTCGGCGGCGGCAGGGTAGCCCAGCTGATCCTCCGCCGCACCGGCGTCAACACCGCCAGGCCGAGCATCGCGATCGGCAACGTCAGCGGCCGCTTCGGATCCCCGCTTCCCGTCGCCGGCACCGTCTGGGTGGGCAGGGCCAGCCTCGCCGGCAACCGCAACGGAGAACTGCTGCTGGCCTGGATCAGCTCTCCGCGCACCG
>JADGPK010000202.1 GCA_017882445.1 Solirubrobacteraceae bacterium | reverse complement strand
CGCGACCACTGCGGCCGCCACGCCGATCCAAAGCATTCTGCGTCTCATCATTCTCCTTTGTCGATGTCTGGCTGGGTGTCGTCTCGCTTCAGTCGACGCGCAGCCCGATCTACTTAAAGTCTACGCGCACACTATGAAGAAGCTGTGTGATGCGGCTCTGCTCGTGTGGTGAATGCGGCGGCATGGTCCCTCAGGGCAATATGAGCTAGAACCGCCCCCCGATCCACGCCGACCCCACGACGCCGTATCTCACGGGCGTACCGCTGCGCGCCGCCTCGATCGTGCGCCCGCCGCCAACGAAGATGGCCACGTGGTAGCTGTAGCTGGCGTTGCCGTAGAAGACGAGGTCGCCGGGCTGCAGGGCGCTCAGCGGCACCGGCCTGCTGGCGTGCTGCTGATCGGTCGCCCCGTGCGACAGCCCTATGCCGATCTGCGCGTACACGTACATGACGAGGCCGGAGCAGTCGAAGCCGCTGCCTGGGCTCGCGCCGCCCCAGACGTAGGGGATGCCGAGATAGCGCTGCGCGATGGCCACCACCTCGGGGTGACCGGGGCCGCCGGGGTCGACGGCTCGGATTAGGCCGCTGCTCCCGCTGCTGCTCGCGCTGCCACCGCTTGCGCCGGCGGCGGTGCGCGCGCTGGCAGCCGCCACGGCGGCGGCCGCGGCGGCCTGCTGCTGCGCCTGGAGCCGCTGGATGTCCGCCTTGATGCCGCGGGTCATCGACTGTAGCTGGGCCTGGAGGGCAAGGACCTGCGTCCTCTCCTTTGCGCGCCTCTTCACGAGCTGCTCCGCGGAGCGTTCGTCGGCGGCGAGCGCGATGCGCCGGTCGCGGATGCCGTTGCGCAAGGCAGCGAGTGAGTTGACGAGGTTCACGTCGCTGTTCCCGACCCGGCTCATGAGGTCGTAGCGGCTGATCAGGTCGTCGAAGCTGGCGGATCTCAGGACCACATCGAGGAAGCCGGTGTCCGGCGTCTTGTAGATGTCGATGGCCCGCGCCGTGAGCTGCCGGTTGGCGAGGTCGAGATCGCGTTGCGCGGCAGCGAGCTGCTTGCGGTTCTGCTTGATGTGCTCGCGCACAGCGCCCAGTCTCGTCGTGGCCTGGTTGTACCCTTCGACGGCGATCGAGGCCTTGGTGCCCACGGCCTCGAGCCGCGCCTCGACCGCCTGGAGACGGGCCTTCTTGTCCGACACCGGCGAGGCTTGCGCCGACGACGTGACGCTCACGAGCGCGGCCAGTACGGCCAGCGCGAGCACTATGGCGCGAGAGCTACGATGCACACGGTTCCTTCCGTCGTTGACGCGGGCCCGCGGGATGCTACGAAGGCGAGATGAAGGCCTCGTGAAGGCGGGAGAGCCGCAAGAACAGGCGGCCGCGAACCGACACAGCATCTCCATGTCGCCTTCACACCGCCTCCACACCGGCGCGGCATACTGTCTGCAGCGACCACACTCGCACTCCCCATGCCCCCCAAGTCGCTCGGCGCGGGGCTGCACCACCCCTCCGCAGCCCCGCGCCGGACCCTCCTCTGCCGTCCGGCGCTTCATCCTCGCCCGCGCGACAGCGCCGCGCGACCCTATGCTCAGGCCGCCGCTTCCATCGTCTCGCGACCGCGCGCCCGCTGAGCGACCAGCACCCCCGCGCCGACGAGCACGCCGGCCAGCGCGAACCATTGCGGCGGCGTCAGCCCCAGGAGCCAGGGCGGGTTGATACGCAGGAACTCGATCGCGAAGCGCTCGACGCCGGACAGCACCAGGAACCAGGCGAAGACGTGCCAGCCGGGCTGCGGGCGACGCGCCATGCGGTACAGCACGACGAAGACCACGAGCATCGCCAGCGTCTCGTAGGCGGGCGTCGGCTGCACCAGCACGTTGGTCGGCACCATGCCGTGCGGGAAGGCGATGGCCCAGGGCAGGCTGCTTGGGCGGCCGTAGGTGCCGTCTCCAGCGAGCAGGCAGCCGATGCGAGCGACGGCGTAGCCCAAGGCGACGGCCGGCGCCATCAAGTTCGCCACGAGTCCAAGAGACAGGTGCCGGTACCGGGCCAGCGCGATTACGGCGACGACGCCGCCGAGCAGGCCGCCGTACCAGGTGAAGCCGGCGCCGCCCAGCATGGAGTGGAATACGTTGCCCTGCGCCTCGCGCCAGTGCTCCGCCAGCCAGTAGAGGCGGGCACCGGCGAGGCCGCCGACGATCGCCGCGACCGTCACTTCGAGCGCCGCGCCCGGGTCGATGCCGTGGCGCTGGAACAGGCGCTGCACGGCGTAGCCGCCGGCGATCATGGCGAGGACGGCCAGCAGACCGTAGGAGTAGAACGGATGGCCGCCGACGTTGAACAGGACTGGGTGCACGACGACTCCTGGCTGAGCTGTACGGGTCGCCGGCGACCCTAGCTGCCTCGGATGAAGCCGCTGTGAAGACGTGAGCGGCTCGTGTAGCCCGGAGGCGAGGGAAGACGCGCCGCCGCTGAGACAATCGTGGCGAGAAGACGCGAAGCGCCACTCGTGCTCCGACTAGTCATGGACGAGTCAGAGTAGCAGCCGGAGACCTAGGCCGAGACCAATCAGTGCGTGGCGTATGACCGCCAATCATGCGTCAGGCCAATCCCGAGGCTGATTCGCCCCACCCGTCAACGCGCGTCCAACGCCAGGGGCGGCTCGGTCGATACCTCCGCCCTTCCGTCACACCCCCAGCGCCTCTCCGCGGATCTGCTCGTACACCTGCTTCATGAGGTAGCGGCTCACGGCGCCGCGGAACTCCGGGTTGTCGAGGAACTTGGCGGTGATCGCCTCGTTCTGATCCATGCGGTCGATGAACAGGCCCTCGAGCGACTTGTCGAAGACGAGCTTGAAGGCCTCGAGCGGGTTG
>JADGPK010000201.1 GCA_017882445.1 Solirubrobacteraceae bacterium | reverse complement strand
GCGGAGATGTCGGCGCCGACGCTCCCGCACGCTGATTGCGAGAAGGACTGGTGCGGCTGCGACTACCTCCCGTCCTTCGCATGAGTGAGGAGACGCGACCCGCTTGGAAGACGCGGCCCGCCTCTGCACGGCCGGAGGGCGTCAGGTGCTCCCTGAACCACCGGGGGTCTCTACACCGGGGATGGGCGGCGCACCGGGCGACCGAAGGCCGGCAGCAATCATGAGGCAGGGGGGCCGGGTATCCGCGTACTGTTCAAGGAGTATCCCCAAGCCTCAACGCGGTCCGCCGGCAGGGTGCTTGCTTCCCAAGCGAAGCGTGACCCCGCCGACCGCTCCCCCGCTCGATCCCGCGATGTCCCCCTTACGAACGGGCCTGGCCCGAGATGTACGCTGCCTACCAATGGCTCCTGTGCCTAGCAATTGCTAGGGATGCTAGGGGCCGGAGGCCGTCCGACTTGTCTGTCCCAAGGCGCGCCGACGTCCGCTTGACACACGTCGACGTTCACAGTAATGTTCATGGTGATGTTCATGCAAAGGTGAAGACCGGTGAGTCCGCAGCTTAAGCTCCTGCCGCCGTCGAAACCCAGGCTGGGACTCTATCTGCGTCCGGGCCGGAACGATCACACGGTGTTTCAACAGCTCTTAGCCGAGGACAAGGCCGTGTCGGGCCTGGTTCTCGACGCCCGGCATCTGGATCGCCAGCGTGAGCTGCGCGCGTCCCTCATCGACAATGGCGTGCACGCCGTGCTCGATGTCGACTTCATGGAGATGGCGACGCCCGGGGGAAGCATCCTGGCCGGGCTGGCGGACCTTCCCTGGGCGCGCTTCGCCGCAGCCTCGGCCGACGAACTACACGGACGAACGGGGCGTCAGCTCGCCGCCGGCGATCGCCGACGCGGTGGCCGACGGCGGATTCAGCGCCGTTCTCGCACCTACGCATCTGCTCTCGAGCGGCCGCGACGCTTTCTTCGGCGCCGACTGCGCGGTCGCGGGGTTTCTGCGCCACGAGCTCGACCGACGCGGGCTCACCGATCGATCCGTCTTCTACCCCTTGGCCCTGCCGACGGTGGTCCTCCGCGATCGGGCGCAGCTGACGTTGCTCATCGAAGGACTGCGCGCAACCCCGGTGGATGCCGTCTGGCTCCGGCTCTCGCCCTTCGGAACGTCGACCTCAGGACCGATCGCGCTGCGCCACTACATCGAGTCGGCCTGGCAGCTCCAGCGGATCGGCCGGCCGCTCGTTGGGGAGCGGACCGGCACGGTCGGCGTGGCGCTCCTTGCGTTCGGCGCGGTCGGCGGCATCGAGAGCGGGATCACCCTTGGCGAGCGCTTCGACGCCCAGTCACTCACTCGACCGCGCGATCCCAGGGCGACTCCGTTCAGCCCGCCGCCGCGCGTCTATCTCCATGAGATCGGCGCCTTTCTCTCGCGCCAGTCTGCCGAGACGCTGTTTCAGAGCCGGCAGATGATCGCTGCGCTCGGGTGCCGCGATGCGCGCTGCTGCCGTGGCGGCACCGATGGCATGTTGAAGAACCCGAGACGCCACTTCGTCCTGCGCCGCACCGCGGAAGTCGACCGGATCGGAGGCGTTGCGCCGGACGCGCGCGCGACTGTCTATCTCCACGACGTCCTGGCGCCGGCAGCGCTGCTGTCGGTCCGCGCGGCTCGCGTCGCCCCGGAGTTGCTCACCGTACAGCGTCGGCTGGAGGCATGGCACCTCACCCTCGACGCGATCGTGCGCGCCGGTCCGTGCCCGGTTCCGCTCGCTGCCCTCGGTCAGCGCTCCGGCGTGACGAATCCGAAGCCCCAGGCGATGAACTAGGAGGAGGATGCATGGGCGCTGTGGCGGCCAAGCTCGAGTCGATCCAGGACAAGTCGGGGATCCGTAGCCGCGAGGTGGCCGAGCTCGTCGGCGCTACGCCTCAGACGGTGTCGCGATGGCGGCAGGGTCGCGTCGACCCGCAGCCCACGCACCTCAACAGGCTGCTCACGCTCGAATGGCTCGTGTCCGAGCTTGCCGAGTTCTACGAGCCAGGCGACGCTCGGCTGTGGCTCTTCTCGCGACACCGGCTCCTGGCGGGCGCGACGCCGGCGCAGCGCATCCAGGACGGCCGGATCGACGACGTGCTCGCGCTCATCGAGCAGCTCAAGACGGGCGCCTACGTCTGACCAGTGGACGACGTCGCGCCGGATCGACGGCTTCTCGATCAACTGGCGCGGCTGGGCACGCACCCCTGGTCCGGCACGGTCTGGCGCTGTACGTTCGCCGACAACCCGCCTGGCAAGGCGAACGTGCGTGGGGCGCGCTGGAATCCGCCGGGCCTGGAGGCGCTCTACGCCAGCCTCGAACGGGCCACGGCGATCGCCGAATCCGATCACTTGATCGGCGCCCAGCCGCTCCGGCCTCGCGCGCGACGGACCGTGCACCAGCTGCAGATCGAGCTCCGGGCGCTGATCAAGCTCACGGACCGGAGCCTGCTCGCCGCCCTCGGCGTGGATGAGGCTGCCCTGTCCGCGGACGACTTCCGTGCCTGCCAAGCGGTGGGTGGCGCAGCGGCGTTCCTCCATCTCGACGGCCTCCTCGTGCCCTCGGCTCGGAACCCGGGCGAGAACGTCGTGATCTTCTTCACCGGCGGGACCGAGCCTCCCGAGGTGCACACGCTCGGGTCAGAGGTCCTCGACGCCGGTCCCCGGGGTCGGTAGCTCGGGCGCTCAGGGCTCGGGGTCTTGCGGCGCGGTCGTCGACGCGGTAATGTCGCTTTAGAGCGGCACTCCGACTGCCGCCGACAAATGCGGCCATGAGCCGCTCGGCCGTTCCGAGCACCGGTGCGGATCGACAAGAGGCGAAGATCGCCTGTCGATCACCCGGTGTT
>JADGPK010000200.1 GCA_017882445.1 Solirubrobacteraceae bacterium | reverse complement strand
GCAGGCCGGTGAGGACACGGTCCCCGAGATGGTGCGCCGGCTGGTCGCGGACGGCCTTGCCGTCCGCGCCGTCGTGCCGGCGCCCGAGCAGGGCCTCGAGGACTTCTTCCTCGAGCTCACCGGCGCCGACGACGCCAAGCCCGCCACCGCGAGCCGCCGGCGAGGCATCGCGCGCGTGCTGGGGAGGCGGCGGTGAGCTCCCACGGCAGCATGGCGCCCGAGATGCAAGGGCACGCCTGGGGCCCACTGCGCCGCGAGTGGACGAAATTGCTCTTTCAGCGTCGCAGCTATCTCATCTGGGTCGGTATGCTCGCCATCCCGTTCCTCGCCTCAGTGGCCATCAAGCTGGCCGGCAACGGGCCGAACGCCAACGAAGGGCCGGCGTTCCTCTCCCGGGTGCTGGGCAACGGCATGTACGTGCCGCTCGCGTCGCTGTCGGCGCTACTGCCGTTCCTGCTGCCGATGGCGGCGAGCATGGTCGCCAGCTACATGGTCGCCGGCGAGTCCGAGCTGGGGACGCTGCGCATCATCCTGTTGCGCCCGGTCAAGCGTGGGTCGATGATCCTCGCCAAGTGGGTCGTCGCCATGCTCTATCTCGCCGTTGGGTTCCTTCTCGTGCTCGCCGGCGGTGTGCTGTTCGGATGGCTGTTTTTCGGGCTGCACCCCATGGTCACTCTGTCGGGCACCACCCTGAGCGTTGCCCATGGCCTGGGCCTCACGGGGCTGGTGTTCCTCTACGGTCTCGCGGCGATGTCGTGCATGGTGTCGCTGGCGCTCCTGTTCTCGGTGATCACCGACTCGAGCCTCACCGCGCTCATCGCCACGGTGGTCGTCTACATCGTGGTGCAGATCGTCATCGCGTTCAGCTACTTCGCCTGGCTCAAGCCGTGGGTGTTCCCCAACTACTTCCTGGAGTACGTCAACTTCTTCCGCGACCCGATCAACTGGACGCCGATCGTGAAGGGGCTCGAAGCGTTTGCGTCGTGGAGCGCCGGGCTCACGCTGCTGGCCTATCTGTGGTTCCGCCGCAAGGACGTGCTGTCGTAGGTCTGACCGGGTAGGCTGCGAGTATGCCTGCGCTCGTCAAGACCACTGTGGCCTTGTTCGTCGCCGCGGAGGCGTTCATCTTCGCCGCGGTCGGCGGCGCGTCGTGGCCGGTGCTCGTGGGCTGGGCAGTGGCGGCTCTGGTGGTGACAGGGATCACGCAGCTTGTCCGCCGGCCCGCATACCGGCTCATCCTCGCTGCGCTGTTGCTCCCCGCCTGCGCCGTCACGGCATTCGAGGATGGCCTGTTCTTCGTGCCGGCGGCTGCGGCGTTGCTTCTTGCCGCCGTGAAGGACTGCCGGCATCACGGGCACGTTGTGCCCATAGGCCGTTGACCGACTTGGGCCACAGCTCCTCGCTCCC
Source organism: Solirubrobacteraceae bacterium (assembly GCA_017882445.1). GTDB lineage: Bacteria > Actinomycetota > Thermoleophilia > Solirubrobacterales > Solirubrobacteraceae > Palsa-744. The sequence continues at coordinate 1,481 of JADGPK010000200.1, read as the reverse complement.
ACGGACGATGCGCGCCATGCAGCTCGCGACGCCGGCGCCGGCGGTCGAGGCGCCGCTGCAACTCGTCGAGCTGCCGGTGCCCGTGCCCGGCGCCGGCCAGGTGTTGCTCAAGGTGCGAGCCTGCGGCGTGTGCCGCACCGACCTGCATATCCTCGAGGGCGAGCTGCCGCCGCACCGCTCGCCCGTGGTGCCCGGGCACCAGATCGTCGGCGAGGTGGTCGCGCTCGGGCCCGGCGCGGAAAGGATCTCGCCGAGCGGCGAGCCCGGCGCGAGGCCGCTGGCGCTGGGCGACGTGGTTGGCGTGCCGTGGCTGCACCAGACCGACGAGACTTGCCGCTTCTGCCGGCGGCAGCAGGAGAACCTGTGCGAACATGCCACGTTCACCGGCTGGGACGTGGACGGCGGCTTCGCCGAGTACACGGTGGCGCCGGCCGGGTTTGTCTACCGTCTGCCGGCCGGCATGGACGATCTTGCCGCGGCGCCGTTGCTGTGCGCCGGCATCATCGGGTATCGCTGCCTGCGCCTGGTCGGCGTGGTGGGCGAAGACGCCGGGCTGCCTCCGGCCGCCGGCGCGGCCGCCGTAGGCGCGCCGCGCGAGCCCGTCGAGGAGCCCGAGCGCTGGCCCGACTGGCCGGAGACGGATACGGCCGGCGGCGCACCCCGCCCGCCGGCCCACACTTCGCGCCGCCTCGGCATTTACGGCTTCGGCTCGGCCGCATCCCTCTGCACCCAGGTCGCCATCTGGCGCGGCTGGGAAGTCTACGGCTTCGCCCGTGACGAGGAGCATCGCAGCCTCGCGCGCGAGCTCGGCGCCGTGTGGGCCGGCGAGTCGGGCGACGACCCCGGCGTGCTCTTCGACGCGGCCATCGTCTTCGCCCCGGCCGGCGAGCTCGCCGTGGACGCCCTGCGCCGTCTGGACAAGGCCGGCATCGTGGCGCTGGGCGGGATCTACTCGTCGCCCATCCCGCCCATCGAGTACCCGTGGATCTACCACGAGCGGGTGGTCCGCAGCGTGGCCAACTCCACCCGTCAGGACGCCCGCGAACTGCTGCGCGACGCGGCCGTCGTGCCCGTCCTGAGCCGCGTGCAGGAGTACGACCTGGAGCACGCCAACGAGGCGCTGCTGGACCTGAAGGAAGACCGCGTGCGTGGGTCGGCGGTGCTGAGAGTCGCGGAGGATTGACCGGCGCGCGTAGGAAGCCGCCGGACCGGCCTGTCACTCCCCGGTCAGATGTGCAGGAACCGCGTTTCTCCAGTTCTTTGGAGGCGCCGCGCGGAGTGTCTTGGACGGAAACGCGTAGCGGCGCCGGAGGCTCTACACAGACCGCGTACTTCTTGTCAGCACCAACAGGCCCATTGTCATCTTGCGTCGATTGGGGGCCGCGGCGGTACAATCGATGTACTCAGTTCACTCGCTGCGAGGTGTGATGCGATGACCGTTGACGAACTCAGACGTGAGGCCCTCCGACTCGACCATGCCG
>JADGPK010000199.1 GCA_017882445.1 Solirubrobacteraceae bacterium | reverse complement strand
CTTCGACATCCAAGCCGATTCCCCAGCTCGTTGGCGGCGCGTCCGCCTTCGCCGCGGCGGCCCAAGTGTCTATCGAGAGGGGTTTTCGCGAGCCGGCGTTCTGGTGCGCCGACGACAGGGTATGCGCTGGTGCGGGCGCACCAACGCACCATTCCCGAGGTCTGCGAAATGCCACGCACGACGACATGACCTGCAGCGAGCAGCGCCGCCGCGGCGGCGGTGACGGGATCGCGGTGAGGGTCAGGAAGGCGCCACGACGAGGCGTCGATCGTCAGCTGGGCGTAAGTCGCTCGCAGCGCGCTCGGCCTCAGCCGCGCGGGGCCGGGGGCTCGTAGCGCGGCGGCACGTCGTCGCAGGCGTCGCCGGGGTCGAACGGCTCGGGGGCGGCGTAAGGCGGCCAGGTGTACGGGCGCTCGAACCAGCCCGGCGGGCAGGTGAGCTCGGCGACCTGCTTGATGACGCGGGCGGGGTTGCCGGCGACGACCGCGCCGGGTGGGACGTCGCGTGCGACGACGGACCCGGCGCCGACCAGCGCGCCCTCGCCGATGGTGACGCCGGGGAGAATGGTGGCGTTGGCGCCGAGGCGCGCCAGGCGGCGCACCACGGCGCCTCCCTTGCAGTCCTGGTAGCGCGGGCAGCCCATGGGGTGCGGGTCGTCGGTGAAGACGACGTGGGGGCCGACGAAGACGTCGTCCTCGATGGTCACCAGCTCGAGAAAGCAGCCGCTGTGGATGCGCACGCGGCTGCCGATGCGGTTGCCGAACTCGAGCACGGCGTTGGTGCCGATGGCGAGCGGACGCTCGCCGGACCCAATCGAGGCGAAGCTGGGCGAGCTCCAGGCGACGACCCGACCTCCCGCACGGCGAAGAACGTGCTGATCGGGGACTTGCCTGGCCGATCAGCACAGTCTACAGTGACTCATGACCTTCATCCCGCGAACGCTCGGCGTCACGCTGCTGCAGGTGGTGGAGCAGTACCCCGTCGTCTACCTCACCGGGCCCCGGCAGTCCGGCAAAACAACGCTGGCACAGCACGTGCTGCCCGGCTATCGCTACCTCTCCCTGGAGCAGCCCCGAACGCGAGACGAGGCCGTCAACGACCCGGAGCGCTTTCTGAGCCGGGTGGCCAAGGGCGCCCCCGGCGTGATCCTCGATGAGGTGCAGCGCGCGCCCGAGTTGTTCTCCTACCTGCAGGGGTTCGTGGATGCACGGCGCGGCGGACCGTTCGTCCTCACCGGTTCGCAGAACTTCCTGCTCAGCCAGTCGATCACGCAGAGCCTGGCCGGCCGCGTGGCAGTGTTGGAACTGCTGCCCTTCTCGCTGGCCGAGCTGCAGCGCCGGGAGGCGCTCAAGCCACGCGACTACGAGTCGTCGCTGGCGGACGCGGCCCTGCCTCAGAGACCGTCCGGCCTCGACCTCGACGAGCTGCTCTTCACAGGCCTCCTGCCGCCGATCCACGATCGAGGGCTGCCGCCGACGACCTGGCTGGACGGGTACGTGACCACGTACGTGGAGCGCGACGTGCGGCAGGTGGCCGCGGTCGGCGATCTCGCCGACTTTCAGCGTTTCATGAGCCTGTGTGCCGGACGCGTGGGCCAGCTGCTCAATCATGCCGCGCTGGCCGAGGACGCCGGCATCGACCGCAAGACGGCGCGGCGCTGGCTGTCGGTGCTCCAGGCGAGCTACGTGGTCACCGTGCTCTCGCCGCACTACGTCAACTTCTCGCGGCGTCTCATCAAGACGCCCAAACTGTACTTCCTCGATACAGGGCTGGTCTGCAACCTGCTCGGCATCACCGCTGTGGAGCAGCTCCGCACGCATCCCCTGCGCGGCGCCATCTTCGAGAACCTCGTGATCAGTGAGCTGCTCAAGGTATGGCGCCACAACGGCGAGCGGCCGCATCTGTACTTCTGGAGGGACCGGACCGGGCGCGAGGTGGACGCGCTCCTCGACTTCCCCGGCACGCGCGTGCCGCTCGAGGCCAAGGCGGGCGAGACGCTCTCACGAAGCTTCTTCAAGGGACTCGGCTTCTACCGCGCCCTGCAGCAGGAGGCGGGCTCGCCGTCGGGCGTCGCGGCTGACGCCGCGGCCGATAGGCCCCTTGGCGTGCTCGTGTACGGCGGCGACGACTCGGGCGACCACTGGGGCCACACCGTGCGGCCCTGGTGGGCGGTGTCGTAGGGCGGCGACGAGCGCACTCCGCCGTCAGCGCCGTGTCTGCGTGCTCGGTGGCCGCTCTGGCGCCGAAGACCTCTGCGCTGAAGGCTCCCGTGCGTGGTAGTCGCATACTCGTCAGGTGCTACTCTGGGGAAGCACGATGAGGAGGCGCTCCATGCTCGCCACCAAGACCCATACGTTGACCCGCGAAGAGATCGTCAACCTCGTGCGCTTCGAGCACGAACGCGACCCCGTCTTCAGCACGAAGCTTCTCGTCCACCGTCGCCTGCGAGCCGGATCTTCCAGATCGCGCACTACTGGAGCGAGGAAGAGAGAGGCGAGTTCGCGGCGTACATTCCGGAGGAGGAGGTGGTGCTCCTCACCAAAGCTCAAGGAGATTCGTCGTGCCCTCGAAAGCTAAGCCACTGACAGACGCACAACTCAAGGCCTATGAGGCGAGGCGTGACCTTGCGGCTGAGCTGCTCCAGTCCGTACGCGAAATGAAGGCGGGTGAGGCTCAGGTCGTCCTGTCGCTCGCGGTCGAGGCAAGGCAGCGCACCGGCTTGTCACAATCTCAGTTCGCCGCACTGCTTGGCGTGTCGGTTCGCACCCTGCAGGGCTGGGAGCAAGGACGCAAGTAGCGCCGACGACACTGCATGCGATGGTACGGGCGCAGCAACGCACCTTTCTCGGGGTCCGCGACATGTCACGAACAACGACATGCCCTGCAGCGAGCAGCGTCGCGCCGGCGCCTCAGCCGC
>JADGPK010000198.1 GCA_017882445.1 Solirubrobacteraceae bacterium | reverse complement strand
CCGCAGAACCCCTTCTACAACGAGCCTGCCGTCAACCCGGCAGGCGCGGCCTGGGTCGACGAGGGCCTCGGCGGCTACCTCAAGGCCTCCGGCTTCTACGACACCTCCATCTACACGCCGGAGCTCGGCAAGTTCAAGGTGCCGACGCTGCGCAACGTCGACAAGCGGCCCTCCCGGAGCTTCGTCAAGGCCTACGGCCACAACGGCTACTTCAAGAGCCTCGCGGAGATCGTCCACTTCTACAACACCCGCGACGTCGCCGGTGCCGGATGGAAGGGCGTGCCTTGGCCGGCCGCCGAGTACGCGGCCAACATGAACACCAGCGCAGTGGGCCACCTCGGCCTGACCGCGGTGCAGGAGAAGGCGATCGTCGCCTTCCTGAAGACGCTCAGCGACGGCTATTGGCCGACAGCACACTGAGCTGGACTCGCGGTGGCGCTCAGGAAGGGCGACTGAACGCCACCGCGGCTCCATGCCGGCTGTGATGCCAGTCGGGGAAGCCGACCGGAAGCAGTCCGGTCCGCGGGACGCATCCGCGCGGGACTCAACCAGGCCGTGCGGATGTAGCTGCAGGTTACGAACCCCGCCGACAATGTCTCGCCGCCACGTGTGACGCGCCACGCAGGAGTCGCCGGCCGCCATCCGTAGACGCTGTTCCCGATTGCCCACGAGAAGGAGGCACATCGTGACCAAGAAGCGTCAGATCGATGCAGAGGAGGCCCGCGCGGTCGGCGCCACGCTCGGGCTGGACTGGACCAAGGTCGATCTTGAGCAGTTCCGTCGCGGCCTCGAGGTGGAGCTCGAGCACGGTGCCGGGGACCCGGAGACCAACGTCACGAACGACGACCTTGCGCTCACCGGCAAGATCGCCTGGGCGCATCTGAAGGAGTTCCCAGACTACTATGCGCGTCTCGACAAGCTGGAAGCGGAGGCCGCCGCCTACTGGGCCTCGCGCCGTTGAGCGCGCCGCCTGACCCGCGCGTGATGCCCGGGCCCTAGACGCTTCGGCCGCACCCACTCTGTTGGCGACGGCCGCCGCCCAGAATCCGTTCCATGAACGGGAGCGAGCGCGACCGATTGTGTCTCCAGAGGAGTAATCGACGCCGACTGAGGATTCGCTGAGAGTGATGCCGGCCGACCAGTGGGGCTCTTGGTCGGCCCCCCATCGCCACTACAACTCTCAGACGTAGAGATTCGCGTTCCCCCCACAGGAAGTGGGGACGAGACTCAGATTGCCACTGTCACAGGTCTCGATGACGTGTTGCGCGGCGAGAAGAGGTAAGCGTTCACGTCCCCCGCTGGATCAGGCGAGCAGGGGAATGGGGTCGCCACGGATCCTGGCGGCAATCACCTCGCTGAGGTAGGCGAAGAGCGAGCGCCTCTGCAGGCGGCAGGTAATCGAGGCCGAGAGCAGCCGTTCGATGGTGCGCTCACCCTCCTCGGACTGGCTGCCGAACGAGAGCTTGCGGAGGATGACCGCGCCGCGCAGGCCACGCTCGGCATGGTTGTTGGTCGGCTCGACGTCGGGCACGGCGGTGAACGTCCAGAGCGCCGGCCAGCGCTGGAGCAGGTGCTTGGCGAAGGGCCGCTGTCGTCTCGTCTTGGCGCTCTTGTGCGCCGCCTGCTCGAGCAGCGCCCGCAGCTCGTCCTTCAGTGGCGCGGCCTGTTCGAGCAGGCGGGCGCGGTCACCGCTGCGCCGATACTCGTCCCAAGCTGCGAACAGCCGGCCGGCGATCGCGAGGCAGGCTTCGCCGAACTCCTTCTGCGCGGCGACGCCCTCGCTGTGGGCGCTGAAGTCGCGCACCAGGTGGGCCCAGCAGAGTTGCCGGCGCTCCACATCGAGGTAGTCGTAGGCCCACCAGCGGTCCGAGCAGGTGATGCCGGAGAAGTCCTCACCGAGCAGCGCCTTCCGCCTCGCGCCGGTGGCGATCGGCGGCGATGCGAAAGAGCGCCGCATGTGCGCCGAAGAGGCCCCAGAGCGTGCGCCGCTCGCCGGCCGTGCGCCAGCCGGTCTCGTCGATGTTGACCACCGCGGCCTGCGTGAGCTGCTCGTGCAGGCGTGCGTAGGGTGCCTCCAGGGCTGCGCCCGCGCACCTGACGATCGCCTCGACGGAGCCGCTCGCCAGCTCGGCGCCAAAGAGCTCGCGCAGCAGCTCTGTGGCGTCGCGCCGCGAGACGCGGTTCCTGACCGCGAGGGTGACGACCGCCGCCTGAAGGCGCGGGCCGAAGGCTCCTCGCGGCACCTCGGGAGGAAGCTCGGCGCGCGTCTCGGCGGCGCAGGCCGGACAGCGCAGCCGGTGCAGGCGATGCTCGCGCACCGAGACGGCGATCGCGGGCAGCTCGCAGACCTGATGGCGCTGCGGCGCGGCGGCCTCGATGCGTTCCTCCTCGCGGAAGGGACGCGCGCACGAGGCGCAGCGCTCGGGCCAGTGATCGACGACCTCGTCTACCTGCTCGAGCGGCAGCAGGGGGCGGCTCTTGCCCGCGTGGCCGAGCTGAGCGCCGGGCCGCCGGCCCGAGGCCGGCTGACGTGGCCGCGGCGGCGCCGAGGGCGGGTCCGCCGAGGGTGGCAACGAGGAGTTGTGCGAGTCGCGGCTCAGGCGCTGCTCGAGATCGGTGATGCGACTCTCAAGCCGCCGGTTCGCCTCGATCAGCTCGGCGGCCTGCATGAGCAGGGCGACCGCCATCTTCCGGTCGCCGTCAAGGATCGCCTCCGCCTCGGCGCGTTCCATGATCCCCGACTTCGCCGGGGCGAGGCGGGTCCCTTTCTATCCATCGGTGACAGGGGGCCTGAACGGTTACTGGAACCCTGGACTGTGCAGCACAATCGCGTCCAGCTGACTACCGCCGGTCACGCCTGCCGCGTGTTTCCTAGACCTGGTGTCGCTGGTTCGATTCCAGCCGGGGGCACCACGTTTTGCCTGCATAGG
>JADGPK010000197.1 GCA_017882445.1 Solirubrobacteraceae bacterium | reverse complement strand
GGTGCGCGTACTCAGCCGGCTAGCGCGCGACGACGGCGAAGAAGTCTCTCGTGTAGGGGGCCAAGAAGCGGCCTTTGATGCCGAGCTGTTCGGGTACGACCGGGGCGCCCACCGGCCCGCTGCCGCCGTGCTGGTACAGATACCCCGCCACCCAGTCGGGGTTGATATCGAGCTCCACAGCGCGCTGGACGCCGGCGGTGACGAGCGCGTGGGCGAGTGTGGCCGGCGTCAGACGCTCGCCCGCCGCCCACACGAGTTCGCCCGCCTGCGTGACGCCGAGCGACGATCGGGCGACGACGTCGGCGTTGCCGACCGTCGCTCCCCAGCAACCCTGGATACAGGAGGCGGCGCTCGACGTGACCAGGCCATGATCCACGAGCAGCGAGAGGTTCTGCAACACCGAGTACACCTGCCTGCCGGCAGCGGGTACGCCCTGTCCCCACGCCCCGATCGCGGTCGTCCCGTCGGGGTAGGTCACGATCGAGCCCCGGCCAACCCTGAGGGGCACCGCCACACGCCCGCCCACCATCCAGCCGACCGCGCCCGTGCTGAACTTGAACCCGCCGTTGAACGCGGCCACGACGCGGTGGATCTCGCTCGGCTCGATCCGCGCGCCGTCGCGCCACGTGCCACTCGGCTCGCCTTCTCCGGCGTGCAGGTCCAGCCTCACGAAGTGCTGGTCGAAGCGCAGCAGCGTGACGCCGGCGCGCTCCGCCTCCCAGGCGGCCGCCTGCCCCCGAACGCGCGCGACGACCCGCCATTCGGGCCCAGCTTCGCGCACCGGAGAGACGACCAGCGCGGGGGGCTGCGGCTTCGGCGCGACCGCGAGCTTCGCGGCGGGCGCACGCCGAGGGCCGACGCGCGCGACGGCGGCGCTCGACTGGCCACCGCAGCCGGCCACCGACGCGCCGACGAGCGCGACCGCTGACATGAGAGCCGGCGCCGTCGACTTCATCCGCATGCCCGCTCGAGCTTGCGGTCGGTCGAGGTGCCCGCCCGCCCCGGCCGCCCGCTGGTCGCGTAACGCCATCGCCGCCCGGAGCGAGTGAAGACGTACGCGAACGTGCCTGCTTCGGGCGTCTTCGCGCACGCGACCGCGAGGCTCGCGTTCGCGCGCGAGACGAATACGCCGCGGATCTCCGACGGGCTCCCGTCTTCGCGCGCGAATGCAACGGTGATCGCATGACGCTCGGAGTGTGACGCAGGTCGCGCGTTCGCGCCGGCGGGCAACGCCAGCGCCAGCGGGGCGCACCACAGCGCGACCACCGAGGCGGAGATCGCCGCCAGCCACCACCTACCGAGAGATCCGTGCCCGTCGTTCACGGTCGCTCAACCGTTGCGCCGCTTCCTAACGGCCACTTCAAAGTCCGGTGAGAACGCTTTCACGCTTCGCGTCGCATCGCGCAGTCAGCAGGTGCGCGAGTCCGCCGCCACGCCCGGGCCGGCCGCCGGCGAGTCGACGACACCGACCGAGCACGGCAGACGCCTGCTTCCGCAGCGCAAAGGAGTCGTGATCAGGTTGTCAGCGTCGGCACCTCTCTGTCGTCCTGAGCAGTAGTGAGCTGGGCGCTTCCGGAGACGCTCGCATCCCGCGCGAAGCGCAAGCAGGGGGTTTCGAGCAGGAACGCGCTTGGACGGGCTGGAGCTGTACCCCTGCTACGCCCAGGCGTTTCGATCAATTGTCAACAATGCCCGCTGAGCCTCCAACGAGGGAATGACGTGGTAGCCCTCTGGGACATCGCCGACTCCCGGCTTCGTGCCGGGCTGTAGCGGCGGGACCTGTGGGGTGTCAAAACTCGATCGTGCGTTGGTAGCTGGCGTTTTGGGGTCGATGAGCTCGTAGTGTCGCTGGCTCTGTCGAAGATGGGAGGGGCTGGTGCTGGGGTCGTTCTTGTACGTGATGTTCGGGCGTGTGATGGCGCTCGTGCTTCTGTGTTTTCGCTCCTCTGATTTCAAGGAGCTTGAGATCGTCGTGCTACGCCATGAGCTGGCTGTACTGCGCCGACAGGTATCGCGCCCGGCACTACTGCCTGCAGACCGCGCTTTCCTGGCCGCGGCGAGCCGGCTGCTCCCCCGGGCGCGGTGGCGCTTGTTCTTCGTGACGCCAGCAACGCTCCTCGCTTGGCACCGACGGCTCGTCGCCCGACGGTGGACCTATCCCGGCCGGCGCCCGGGCCGCCCAAAGGTCAGCCGGGAGGTTCGCGAGCTGGTTTTGCGGCTCGCTCGCGAGAACCCGCGGTGGGGGTACAAGCGGATCGCGGGCGAGCTTCACGGCCTGGGGGCCCTCATCTCAGCGACGAGCGTCCGCAGGATCCTGATCGAGGCGGGGCTCGGACCGGCCGGGGAGCGGGACGGGCTTTCCTGGCGCGAGTTCATCCGCAGTCAGGCGCAGAGCATGATCGCGTGCGACTTCTTCACGGTCGACACCGTCAGCCTGCGGCGAATCTACGTGCTGTTCTTCATCGAGCTCTCAACCCGGCGGGTGTACCTCGCCGGGATGAGCGAGAGCCCCGATGGTGCGTGGACCGCACAGCAGGCGCGAAACCTCGCGTTCTCGCTCGGCGAGCGAGAACGACCGCTGGAGTGCCTGGTCCGCGACAACGACGGCAAGTTCACACGCGCCTTCGACAGCGTCTTCAACACCGAGGGCATCCGGGTCATCCGCACGCCGGTCCGCACGCCGCAGGCGAACGGGGTTGCCGAGCGATTTGTCGGTACCGCCAGACGCGAGTGCCTCGACTGGCTGCTGGTCGCCAACCGCCGGCACCTACAGCACATTCTCCGCGAGTTCGTCGACCATTACAACCGACACAGGCCGCACCGCGCGCTCGATCTCGCGCCTCCCGAACCCCGCCAGCCAGCGGGACCACTCGAAACCCCGCGAGCGGCCGCGATCCGCAGACACGACCGGCTCGGCGGCCTCATCCACGAG
>JADGPK010000196.1 GCA_017882445.1 Solirubrobacteraceae bacterium | reverse complement strand
CAGCACGGGGCTCGCCCAGAACCTTGGACTGTGCAGCACAATCGCGCACGGGGAACTACGGGGTGTCACCGCAGGCTGACGTCTGCAAAACCTCCATCATCGGTTCAACTCCGATCGCCGCCTCCAGCTTCTCTCCTGCAAATGGGCACTTTCCTTGTGTGCGCTGACGCGCACGATGGCCCAAATGCCGACATTTTGCCGACGAGACCGTTAGGCACGCGACGGAATAGGGTGACACGCGCCAGCACGAACGCGGTGGGGACCGGCTCGGTACGGCTACTCGGTCGGCGGGACGAGGTCGGCGTCAGCGCCGCTGCCTCCTCCTGCATCGCCGGGATGGCATGCGAGAGAGCGCCGCAACCATGTCGCCGATGAGCGGGCTCGAGGAACGTGCCGCTGGTGCCTTCTGGCCAGCCTGGGGGTATAAGATACTTGCACGGTCAAACGGCTGTGCGTCATGCGCCGGCGAGGGCAGTCTCGGTGGCCGACGCGGCAACTCGCTAAAGAGGACGATGCCGGATGCCCACACTCACCACCCCGAAGACCTTCGACTGCGCGGTCTGCAGCGCCGTCCTCACCTCACAGCGAGACCTCGACAACCACCTGTGCCTGGTGCACGACGATTGCGGCGCCGCGCACCTCGGCAGCCCGATCACGTTTCGCTGCGCTACCTGCGGGGAGGCCTTCGCGCGCCGCAGCGACCTCTTCGCTCACGTGCGCGAGGTCGGCCACGGCCACCCCGCGGAGTGGGACATGGCGCGGCCGCCGGGTGCACAGCGCCTGCGCGGGCGGCATCGGAGTCGCAGCGGCTGAACACTCCCGACTAGGTTGGGTGCCGTGCTCCTGCGCGGGTCCCCTGCCTACTTGCTCGCGAACACCAGCCCGGCGATGAGCTGAGCTGGCTCCTGCTGCGTCTCAAGGGTGGCTGGCCTGCGTGTGCCTGCTCTTCCGGCCGCGGTAGACTGCACGGCGATGCTCCGTCGCGTGCTCCTCATCCTTCTGTTCATGCTGGCAGGCTGGGCCTTCGGCGTCCTCGACTCGCGCATCCCCATGCCGAGCTCGTCGACGGTCTTCTGGGTGGGCAACCTCGGGAGCACCTGGCTCGTCCTGCCCTTCCTCGCGGGCTGGGCTCAGCGGTCGCGCTCCTGGGCCCTCGCCAGCGGCCTCGTGACCTCCGTGGCGAGCATGGTCGGCTTCTTCCTGCTCGGCGGCGCCTGGGGGACGGCATCCTTCGCCTTCGTCGCGTCCTGGATCCTCGCCGGGGCCATGGCCGGCGCTGTCTACGGCCTGTTCGGCGAGTCGTGGGGCCGCTCGCGTGCGCTGCTCGACGGCCTTGCTCTGGCTCTGCCCTTCGTCCTCGAGCCGTGGGCCTGGTCGCTGGGGCTTGGCTACACTCAAGGACCGCTGCCTGTCTGGTACGTGGAGACGGCCGTGGGGGCGGCGCTGCTCGTCTGGGTCGTCGTCGCGAGTCGGCGACACGCGGCGCAGACAGGGGGTGCCGGCGCCTGACCGGTAGCCGGTGTCCGCCGGCCGTGTCGTCTACGTCGCGCTCAAGCACAGACCCGCGATCAGCGCCAGGCCCACATGCCCGCCCGCGTCCCACTATACTGGCGCGGTCCTCCGGCCGGCCCGGAGAGGACAGCGGGCGAGCGAGGAGGCAGGCATGAAAGGGACTTCCAATCAGGAGCGTGTCGCTGCAGTGACGCAGGTCATCAGCGAGCGCCGCTCTGTGCGCAGCTTCAGCCATGAGGTACCGGTGCGTGAGACCCTCGAGCAGATCCTTGCCGCCGGCCTTGCAGCACCCTATGCAGCGGCGATGGCGCCCGGGAGCGCCCTCGACCGGCGCTTCTTCGTGCTGCCGCGGGACAGCGAGGCGCTGGCGGCTGCCAAGGCGGCGATCCAGGCTCATGCCGCGGCGGCTCTCGCCGGAGGGGCACTGCCGGAGCCTTTGCGCGCCCGGCTCGAACCAGTCTCTCAGGGCCGCATCCTCGGTGTCGGCACGGCGCCCTACTACGTGGTCGTCGCCGAGCGCGGCGCGATGATGCCGGTCCAGCAGCAGTCCCTCGCCCACGCGCTCGAGAACATGTGGCTCATGGCGACCGCGCTCGGCCTCGGCATACACCTGGTCTCCGCCACCACGACGATGGGCGACGACCCGGCCTTCTGCCGGATCCTCGGCCTACCGGTCGCCGAGTACGCTCTCAACGGCTGTGCAATCGGTGTGCCGGCGCAGACGCCCGCGGTGCGCCCGGCTCCCGACCCAGCCGCCGCCACGACCTGGCTGGACTGAGCCAAGAGATGGGACGATGGAGTTGGAGTCGGGCTTGACCCCTTTCCGTTGACACTCTGAGATCACACGCGAGCGCGAGTCCAGGTACGGCATCATAGTGCGGAGGGGACGCACGTTCCCGGTCGAGCGCCTGCGGACCGCACCAAACCACAAGCTACTTGCACAAGTGACTTGTTGATTCTAGAATGAAGTCATGTCCAACGGCACCCATGACGAGGACGCGGCGGCAATCAGGCTGGCTGTGGCGCTCAAGCGTTTGCGGGCACGACTGCGCGAAGAGTCAGGCGGCAGCGCCACGGGGCTGTCGCTCTCGCAGCTCTCCATCCTTCAGCGCCTGCGTCTCGACGGTCCGGCGACGGCTGCCTCACTGGCGGCGGCCGAGCACGTCACTCAGCAGGCAATCGCGCAGAGCCTCGCACCCCTGAGAGCGGCCGGCCTGGACCCTGCCGCGACGTACGACAGCATCGCCGCGTGGTTCCCGGCGCTCGATGCGGTCAAGGCGAGTGGCAAGACCGCGCTCTCGGTCGGGACGACGTGGACCCAGGTCAACCTGCTCGAGACCGTCCTCATGTCCGACCTGGGCTCCGACGCCTACGTCGGCTTGTGGGACGGCACGACCGGCTGGACGGGCACCGACGTGACGGC
>JADGPK010000195.1 GCA_017882445.1 Solirubrobacteraceae bacterium | reverse complement strand
GTGCTCTCCCAGCCTACCGGAGTGCTTTGGCGCGTCAGGTCTTGCGCTTGTTGAGCGGGTCACCCGCTTAGACGATGGCCGCGTCTCGATGGCAGCGTCGGCCTCTGAGACATGGGCTACAGTGCTTCGAACAGCGACCTCAGTTCGTGACGAAGGTTCGAGAGTTGTCCACTGAGGTGCACCAATCGTTGTCGCTATTACAACAGTCTGCCTGCAAATGGCTGGTTTCTGGTAAGCGTTCAGTTGGTCTAGCCGAGGCCACCGAGGAGACGGCCGAGGGCACATAGGCAGGCCCTCACCCGCGCGCCGCGAAGCCCTTGGGCATGGAACGCGCCGAGGCTGAGGCGGTCTATGAGCAGGGACGTGAAACGGTCGTCGCTGTGCTCCTCGAGCTCGCGGCGCAGAACGCTCTGCTCAGGCGAGAGGTCGCCGAGCTGAGCGAGGCGAACCGGCGGCTTGAGATCCGCGTTGCCGACCTTGAAGAGCGCCTCAAGCGAAGCTCGCGCAACTCCTCGCTGCCCCCCAGCCAGGATCCACCCTCGGCGCCACCGCGGCCGCGTCAAGCGGCTTCGGGCCGGAGGGCCGGCGCCCAGCCGGGCCATCCGGGACGCGGTCGTCATCTGGCGCCGATTGAGTCGCTCGACGAGGTGATCGACCACTGGCCCTCCCGCTGCCGCTGCGGCCACCTCTTCCGCGCGGCGGAACGCGCGGCGCAGGGGGAGCCCGCGCGCCACCAGGTCGCGGAGCTGCCGTCGATTGCGATCCTCCTGGCCGAGCACCGGCTCCATCGCCTGCGCTGCCCCGACTGCGGCCGCACCACGCGGGCAGAGCTGCCGCCCGAGGTCCCAGCCGGCGCCTTCGGCCCGCGCCTCCAGGCGGCGGTCGCCACCCTCGCGGTCAGGAATCGCGTCTCGCGGCGCGACACCACGGAGCTTATGCGCGAGCTCTTCGGCGCCGCGCTCTCCACGGGCTCGATCGACGCCATCGTGCAGCACGCGGGCGAGGCGCTCGCAGGCCCCCACGCTCAGCTTGCAGAGCAGATCCGCTGCGCCTCGGCGCTCAACATCGACGAGACCGGCTGGCGCCTGCGCGGCGGCAAGCGCACGCTCTGGGGCGCCTTCACCGCGCGGGTGGCGCTGCTGCGCATCGCCCCCGACCGGCACGAGCGCGAGCTGCTGGCGCTGCTCGGCGAGGAGTTTGCCGGCATCGCCTGCTCGGATCGCTGGTGGGCCTACAACGCTCTTGAGCCCGAGCGCCGCCAGGTCTGCTGGTCGCACCTGGTACGCGACTTCACCGCCCACAGCGAGGGACTCGGAGCCCAGAAGCAGTTCGGCGCGGCCGGCCTGAAGATCGCCGGAGAGCTATTCGCCGCCTGGGGAGAGTTCCGACGAGGCGCTGACCGCAAGCGCCTGCTTGAGCGCATCGCTCCGCTCCAGGAGGAGCTCCGGGCGCTGCTCGAGGAGGCGGCGGAGAGGAGCGCCCGCAACCGCCGCCACCGCACCTTCGCGCGGAACCTGCTCAAGCTCTGGCCGGCGCTGTGGACCTTCAGCGAGATCGACGGCGTCGCGCCGACCAACAACCACGCCGAGCGCGGCCTGCGCGGCGCCGTCATCTTCCGCAAGCTCTCGCTGGGCAGCCAATCCGAGGGGGGCGAGCGCACCATCGAGCGGCTCCTCTCCGCCTCGGTCACCTGCCGCCTGCAGGGGCGCTCGCTCTTCGCCTACCTCAGCGACGTCCTTGCCGCCAGGATCCGCGGCGACCCCATCCCCCTGCTCGCCTGATTCGGCGGGGGACCTGAACGCTTACACAATCGCCTACCCCAGCACCTTCACCCCGTGCCCCTGCAGCCGGGCGGCGGTAGTCCTGTGCTTCGGTGTATGGCGCGAAGCCGCCCTCTGGCGACTTCTGCTCCTTCTTGGGTCTGCCGCTTACCAGCCCACAGGCTTCGCGATCGTCCTTCCGTCGGCGTTGACGACCGTGTCCGGCAGCCGGTGGCGGGGTAGCTGCGTGGGGGCGATCTTGAAGTGGCCGTCCGTGCATGCGTTGAACGCCCTGTTCGATCGGTACGGAGGGAAGAAGCAGTAGCGCTTCAACCCGGGGTGGATACGGTGCGCGGTCTGGAGAGCCGGCACGAGATCGGTGTCGCCGGAGACCAGAGCGACAGCCGAACACTCGCGCGTCGCAGCCGCTTCGACGATCGCTGAAGCGATGGCGACGTCGGTCTCCTTCTCTTCGTGCCGTCGCAGGTGCACATCGCACGTCGGTGAGTGATAGCGGATGTCCTTGGGCTTGAACACGCCGAGGTGCGTGATGATCCCCGAGGCGCTGATGGCGTCCAGATAGCGCGTGTGCCGCGTCACCGTGCCGGGCCGGCTCTTCTCCAAGTGATGCGCCAGCGCGCTGAAGTAGTGGATCTGGGCGATTCGCGCCATGGGGTGGATGAGGTAGAGCCTGGACTCGCAGAGCGAGCGGATGTCGAGCCAGCGGCAATCCGCGCCGGTCTTGCTGCGCGTTTCTCGGACGGCGTGGTAGAGGTTGAAGCCGTCGATCAGAAAGCAGACGGAGGTTGACATTGCCCTCCAGAAAGAAGAAACCCCCGGGATCGTGACCCCGGGGGGACCAGGAAGCCGAAGCCCCGCTGGCGATGACTTGTTCATGTTGCCACCAGCCCCGGCGGCAGTCAATGCGAAATGACCGACGGCTGGTTGACGTTGGCAATGGCGAGCGGCGTGGGAGTCAGCTCAGCACCTTCACCCCGTGCGCCTGCAGCCGGGCCGCGGTGGCGTCGAGCTCGGGGAGGGGCGGGACGAAGATGACCCCCCCGTCGCGCCCACGGGTGAGCAGCACGCGGTAGGCGTTGACACGGAGCTGGAAGGGGTCGCGCACGTGCGCCGAGCGCGCATGGCGCTTGGCGCGGGCGTTGGACCAGGCGCCGGAAGCGCCT
>JADGPK010000194.1 GCA_017882445.1 Solirubrobacteraceae bacterium | reverse complement strand
CCTCACCGTGCACGCCGATCGCGGCAGCTCGATGACCTCCAAGCCGGTGGCCTTCCTGCTCGCCGACCTCGGCGTGACGCGCACGCACAACCGCCCCTACACCTCGACCGACAACCCCTACTCGGAGGCGCACTTCAAGACGCTCAAGTACCGGCCCGCCTTCCCCGCGCGCTTCGCCTCCATCGAGGAGGCGCGCGCCTTCTGCCGCGAGTTCTTCGCGTGGTACAACCACGAGCATCGCCACTCGGGGATCGTGAGGGGTGCGTTTCTCCCGATTCACGCTGCTGTTCGGTGATATTCTTGAATCAGCCCGCCGAGAACGTCGCGCCGTCGCAGTTGCGCGGTCGACGTGAACACGACAGGCTCCCACCCTTCGCCATGTGGCATGCGCAGGCCGAGCCCGCGGTGGGGCCGCTTGACAGTGTCGTGCTCGACGCCTTGAGGCGCCAGCGCGGGCACAGACCACAGACAGGAGCCAATGTCTCCCCACAGACCGCAGGCCGACAAGCTTTCTGCGTCCATCATGTGCAGCCGACTCGGTGAGCTCGCCAACGAGGTGTGCAAGCTTGAAGCGGCCGGCATAGACTCCATCCACGTCGACGTGATGGACGGCCACTTCGTGCCCAACCTTACATTCGGACCCGATATCGTGGCCGTCCTGCGCTGCGCCACGAGTCTGCCTCTCCACGTGCACCTGATGGTCACCGATCCGGGTGCCTATGTGCGGCGCTTCGCTGAGGCGGGTGCCAACACCGTCTATTTTCACATCGAGGCCGAGCGCTACCCGTGGCGCCTTGCCGCCCAGATCGGGGAAGCGGGCATGACCCCTGGCATCGCCTTGAACCCCTCCACCGCCGTCGACCTCATCAGGCACATCGACGTTCCTCACGTTCTAGTCATGGCCGTGGAACCGGGTTTCGCCGGTCAACGCTGGCTTCCGCCAACGGTTCATCGTGTACGTGAACTCAGTCAGATCACCCGGGGCCGGGTCGGCATCGGGGTCGACGGCAACGTCAGCCCTGAGAACGCCAGACTGGCGAAAGCGGCGGGAGCCTCGCTGTTCGTGTGCGGCACTTCGAGCCTGTTCAGCGGTGACGACTACGCGAGCGAGGTTCGTCGAATGCGGACCGCGCTCAGCTTCGACGAGTCGCCATCGCGGCACAGTGCCAGCTGACGGTCGGGACGAGAGATCTGCAAGGAAACACGTGCCCGGCGCGGCTGTCCAGAGTTTCTGTGCCCTTCACGTCATCGCCAGGCTGCATGAGCTGGAGACTCGGAGTCCCCTGCTCGCGCCCCCAAGACGCGATGAGGCCGGCTCCGTGAGGAGCCGGCCCTCGAGACGTCACGCGGTGTGAACGGGATCAGGCGGGGACGATCGCCTCGCTCGGACAGGCATCGACGCAGGTCGCGCAATCGTCGCACTTGTCCGCATCGATGATATAGATGGGGTCGCCCTCCGAGATCGCCTCGTTGGGACACTCGTCGACGCAGGCGTCGCAGGCGAGGCACTCATCAGTGATCTTGTGAGCCATGTGGTTCTCATCACCTCCTCTGGGCGCGCTGCAGACGCAGTACGCGCTGAATCTCGCCTCTCATTCTGACCGGACCGCACTTATCGGTCTACTTCTCATGATCGTCCGACGCCTGAGCGGTTCGCAAAGTCGCGACACGTTCGCCTGAGCAGCTTCGCCGAGTAGGATCGCAAGCTCCCGATCCGTCTCCTCCTGGAGTGCTCAATGCTGCTCTCGCTTCTCTACTTCGCCGTCCGCCGCCTGCTACGTCTGCTGACCCGGGGCAGCGAGCCTGACGACGCCGCGCGTGAGATCGAGATCCTTGTCCTACGCCATCAACTTCGTGTGTTTGCGAGGGGTCGACGCATGCCGCTGCGGCGTCGCGACCGCGTCCTGCTGACGGCGGCCAGCGAGCGACTGGGGCGGGATCGCTGGCGCTCGTTTCCCGTCTCCGCGCAGACGCTGCTGCGCTGGCATCGCGAGTTGGTGCGGCGCAAGTGGACCTACCGACGTAGGCGGCGAGCGGGCCGGCCAAGGATAGGCGGCGAGGCAGCCGCGCTCATCCTCCGCTTAGCAAAGGAGAACCCGCGCTGGGGGTATCGCCGCATTCAGGGTGAGCTGCGCAAGCTCGGCGTCACGGTCTCGGCGACGGCGATCCGCTCGTTGCTGCGTCGCCACGGCCTTACGCCCGCCCCGCGGCGAGAGGGACCCTCGTGGAAGGAGTTCCTGACCTGCCAGGCGAGCGGCATCTTAGCCTGCGACTTCTTCACCGTGGAGACCGTCTGGCTGAGAACCCTCTACGTGCTGTTCTTCATCGAGCTCTCGTCCCGGAGGGTGCACCTGGCCGGCGTCTCGGCTCATCCGCGCGCGGCGTGGGTCACCCAACAAGCGCGCAACCTGGCGATCGAGGATCGCCTCGCCGAGGTCCGCTTCCTCATCCGCGATCGCGACGCCAAGTACGCCGGGCCGTTCGATGAGGTGTTTCGGGCCGAGGGCGTGCGCGTCATCCGCACCCCGATCCGCTCCCCGAAGGCGAACGCCTTTGCCGAGCGCTTCGTGAAGACGGTGCGCCGCGAGTGCTTGGACCACCTCCTGATCTTCGGGCAGCGCCATTTGCAGTGGGTCCTCCGAGAGTACCTGCGGCACTACAACGAAGAACGACCGCACCGCGGCCTCGCGCTCGAGACGCCGGAGCCGGGAGCCGCCGCCCGGAATCGGGGTGAAGGCGCAGTCGTCCGCGTCGATCGACTCGGTGGGCTGATCCACGAGTATCACCGAACTGCAGCGTGAATTGGGGATAAACGCACCCCTCAGGGATGCCGGGCCGAGGGACGGCGCCCTCTATCACCGCAGCATCGTCTCTATGTGCCCAGACTTCCGCAGCGCTGAGCTTGAGTATCTCGGGCAGCCCGCCGACGTGGTCAACATGGTGGT